>JBIIGZ010000090.1:0-14011 GCA_044236185.1 Roseomonas sp.
AGAGGCGATCATCTCCGACACAACCATGGGCGTGCCAAGCGAGCGCGCCAGTCGCCGGAAGGGCTGATCGGTCACGCCCGACATGGGAGCCAGAATGACAGGGGCCGAAATGGCAAGACCGCCAAGGTCAATCGGCGTAAGAAGAGGCAGCGACATGGCTATGACTCTAGATCCTGCATTTATTTTGAGCATTTTATTCAAAAACATGTCACTCCACAAGGCCTGCTGATGTATTAGGCATAATTCATGCCGTGCCGTGCTGGGCCTCAGTATGCTGCATGGCCGGACTGGTCATGGGGTGACCTAAGCTGACATTTCGTTTCGGGATCGTTGAATTAAACCTAATGGTTGAATGTAGACACTGCGATATTTCAATCAAAAAAATGCATCACCTGGTCAATGTAACAATTGACAATAGCCACCTGTTAAGAAATTATTAAACAGCCAACTCAAGTCCCCCCCCGACTTAGCCTTGGCGTGATGGTCCACCTCTTCACGGTGGAACATTCCGCTTGGGTTGAGTACCTTGAGGAGAATTACAGCCATGCTAAGACCAAGGAAGGATCAACTCTTCCTTTACGAGAAGTATGCTGTCGCCAGCCAAGCCTATGCGCCCCTCCCCGGTGCTGCAGCTAAGAAACAGGCGCGCTTTGAGGTTCAGGAGCCTAGCCGTCCGGCTCCGCCCGTCAGCAAGACGGTACGGGAGCCCATGTCTACCAGTGCGTCGGAACTCGCATCCATGGTGGTGACGGAATCCTCGAAGCTGGTTCATGGCCAGCAGAACTTGATCCAGGAACTGGTCACCACCTGCCAGAAGCTGCAACAGGAAATTGATTTCTGGAAAAGTAAGGCCGAGTATCTTCGTGTGACGCAAGCAGCCGGGGTCAGCAGCTCCCAAGAAAGCGCCCGGATCGAGGCTCTTCGTAAACTTCTGGCGCGCGAATTACACCCGGATGCAGCCAATATATCACCGGAAGAAGCCACCCTAAGAAACTCTCTTTTCAAGACTATTTGGCCGAAGATTGATCAGATCGTCAAAGGCCGCATCGTTAGCTGATGTCTACCTGAAGTACTGAATTTCTGGGTGGCATGGCACCACCCCTTTACGTTGAGCAAGCCGCCAGGTGCAAATAGCCTGACGTCCACAGGCGCAACAGGGCTCCTAATACAAAAACCTGATGCCGGTCTTTTGAGCGCATCCGCATTTAATATGGATTTAAGGTCGCCCCATGAGCGGTGGGGCGAGGTTCCATCGCCCAATAAACTGCGCGCTTCGTATCAATCGTCACAGACCAGGGTCAGGCAACCGGGTGAAACCTTGCCCGCTGATAATGCGCGAATCTAAAACAAGGAACCTGGCGATGGCTCTCCAACCCTTGGCGAGAAACAAACTTAGCCTCCCCCTTACTGCCCTGTTCGACGACGAGCAGCCTGAGGCGCGAGCCGACTTCCGGCTTCCGTCTTCCAACCGGGGGTGTGCAGCATGACCTTTAGAAAGGAATCATTGGCGGCCTATGAGCGTTTCGCGTTCAAGGAGCCGGCCGACGCAACTGCTGCCCCGTTTATCCCCGGCATGCAGTTCAGGGTTGAAAAAGAAAGGCCCATACGGCCGCCCCCACCCGCCAGCAAACAAATCAGGGAGCCTGCCTCGGCTGCTGCGACACATCTTGCGGCCGTCGCCTCGGTTGATTTCTCAAACCTGCCGCAGGGTCAGCGATACGCCCTGAGGCAATTGGTTGAGATTTCAGAGAATTTACTGAGGGAGCGTGATGCCTGGAGGGCGCTGGCGGAAAACCTATCCTCAGAACAGCCCCAACAACCCGAAGGCTTGGAGGAGGGTAAACGCATCGAAGCCCTGCGCAGGCTTTTGGCGCGTGAACTCCATCCGGACACGGCCAAGCTGTCCCCGAAGGAGGGGGCGATATTCAATGCCCTGTTTCAACGCCTATGGCCGCAGATTGACAGGATCGCCAAGGGGCAAACCGCCCTGTGACGCACGTGTCAAGCATGCGCCGGCCCGCTTCACGTGACTTCACGGCGGCGCATCACACGCTAGACTGGCCGCATGAAAACTCTGGCACTGCTTCTCTCGGCCGGTCATGGCAGCCGTTTTGGCGCGGCGCGGCCCAAGCAATTCCTGCCCCTGCTGGGCCGGCCTGTGCTGCGCCATGCCGCCGAGGCGCTTCTGGCCGAAGGCATGGTGGCCGCCCTGCAACCCGTGGCCCCGGCTGGTGAAGAAGCCTTTGTGGCCAGCCTGTTGGAAGGCTTGCCCTGCCTGCCAGTGGTGACCGGTGGCGCCACGCGAGAAGACAGTGTGCGCGCCGGGCTCGCGGCCATCGCAGCTGAGGCGCCGGACCTTGTGCTGGTGCATGACGCCGCCCGCCCGGTGATCCCGAAGGGCACCATCCCTGCCCTGCTCGCCGCGCTTGAAGCCCATGCCGGCGCCATCCCAGCCCAGCCGGTGGCCGATACGCTGAAGCGCGTATCAGGCGGCGTGATCACGGCGACAGTCCCGCGTGAGGGGCTTTCCCGCGCCCAAACCCCGCAGGCCTTTCGCTACGCTACGCTTTGCGCGGCCCATGAAGCCCGCGCCGGGGCGGTCACGGATGACGCCTCCCTGCTCGAAGCGCTCGGGCAGGCAGTTGCCATCGTGCCGGGCAGTGAGCGTAATGTGAAAATCACCTGGCCCGAGGACCTTGCCCGCGTGGAAACTGACATGATGGCCCGCATGCTGCCGCGCACCGGCACTGGCTTTGACGTGCACCGCCTGGTAGCTGGCCGCCCCTTGATCCTTTGTGGCATCACTGTCCCGCATGAGCTTGGTCTTGATGGACATTCTGATGCCGATGTCGGACTGCATGCGCTATGTGATGCGATCTATGGCGCGCTGGCGGAAGGCGATATCGGGCGCTGGTTCCCACCTTCCCAGGCCGATTGGAAGGATGCCGATAGCGCGGCCTTCCTGCGCCACGCGGCCGCGCGTGTTGCGGCGCGCGGCGGGGTGCTGGTGCATGTTGATGTCACGCTGATTTGCGAAAGGCCGAAAATCGCGCCCCACGCAGACGCCATGCGCGCGCGCATCGCCGAATTGGCCGGAATGGATGTGGCGGCGGTTTCCGTCAAGGCTACCACCACGGAACGGCTAGGCTTCACTGGCCGTGGTGAAGGTATTGCCGCTCAAGCGGCAGCAACCATCCTGCTCCCGGGCTGAGGCGCGGAGTTAGATCAGATCACGTTCAGGCGGAAAATCTGAACGGGTGAAGATGCTCGAAAAACAACGAGCTAGAGCGGGTTGCGTGAACCCATGTGAACGCAACACGCTTTAGAGCAGATCACGTTCAGATGGAAAATCTGAACGGGTGAAGATGCTCGAAAAACAACGAGCTAGAGCGGGTTGCGTGAACCCATGTGAACGCAACACGCTTTAGCCCACCCCCAAGCCTTCCGCTGGCGGATTGCTGATCAGGGCTGCATAGGCGGCCGGTTCCTGAGGCTTTCCAATCAGATAGCCCTGGGCGCTATTGCAGCCTTCCAGGATCAAAAGCCGCATCTGATCAGGGGTTTCTACCCCCTCGGCCGTCACCGCAATGCCGAGGCTCCGCCCCAGCCCGACAACCGAACGCAAAATTGCCAAGCTCTGCGCGCTTTCCGGCAAATCCCGGATGAAGGAACGGTCCACCTTCAGCCGGTCAAAGGGGAAGGAGCGGAGCTGCGTTAGCGAGGAATAACCCGTGCCGAAATCATCCATGGCGATATGGCAGCCAAGCGCCCGTATGGCGGCCAATTGCGCCGGCGCATCGCCGCTGGCGGGCAGCAGCACCGTCTCCGTCACCTCCAACTCCAGGCGATGCGCGGCCAGCCCGCTTTCCCGAAGCGCCGTCCGCAAGGTTTCGAGGAGCCGCCCATCCTTGAATTGCGCCGGGGCGATATTGACAGCGACGGAGAGGGATTTCGGCCAGCGCGAAGCGGTGCGACAGGCTTCGCGGATCACCCAATCGCCAATCCGCCCCATCAGACCAAGTTTCTCAGCGAGAGGCAGGAAATCACCCGGTGGTACCAGCCCAGTTTCCGGATGGCGCCAGCGGATGAGCGCTTCAAAGCCTGTCAATTTGCCGGCAGGAAGGGCGATAAGGGGCTGATAATGAAGTTCGAATTCTTGGCTGCATACAGCATTACGCAGCGCCGATTCGGCATTGCGCTGCGCCTTGGCGCGGGCATCCATATCGGCGCTGAAACGGCACCACCGCGGAAGCGCCGCCCCCTCATGTTCAAGGCTTGAACGGGCAAGCCCAGCGCAGCGCAGTAACAGGGAAGCGTCATTGCCATCTTCCGGCGCCAGCACAAAGCCAAGCCGTGGGGTCACGGTGACGGTCTCCCCCAGCACCAGATAGGGGTGGCCGAGCAAGCTGGTCAGGCGCTTGGCCATGGCTTCCGCCTGGAAGGCGCTGGAGACGTCGGCCTGCAAAATGGCAAATTCATCACCGGCGAGGCGCGCGACCAGATCCGTTCCCCGAACCGCTGCCGAAAGCCGCCGCGCCGCGGCGCGCAACAATTCCTCCTGCGCCGCGTGGCCCAGATCGGTGGCGACATGGCGAAGCCCGTCCAGATCAAGCACATGCACCGCAATGCGGGCTGGGCGGCGGCCGGGTCTGGCGAGCGCGGTACTGACCCTGGCCGAAAACATGGCAAAGTCAGCCAAGCCCGTTACCGTATCCAAACCACCCCCGCCTGGCAGGTTATTTCTGGATTGGATGGCCAAGGCCCAGGTGCTGCTGCCAGCATGGCGAATGGTAAAGACAAGGCCAGGCGCACCATCCAGGATGATTTCCTTTTCATCCTCGGTCGGGTTCCAAGTGGCGGCAGCGCAGGCTTGCACCAGGGCGGCGGCAGCATTGGGTTCCAAACGAGGGCTGCTATCCAGCAGATCAGAAAGACTGGTGAAGCGGGCCGCGGAACCGCGACCAAGGCCAAGCAAACCAGTCGCACCCTGGCCAAGCGCACCGATCTGCAGGCTGGTATCGAAGGTCAGGCGATTATCCATGAAACTCAGCCACCCCAGGGCCTGACGCTTGGGGCGTGAATGCAAGCGCCTATGCCCCATCGGCTCGGGCGGCAGGTCAAGCACAGTCTCATGCACTTCACTCCAGAACGGTTCCGCCTCAGGAAAGGCCAGCAAGGCCACGGCGGCATCGTCCGCTATAAGCGACGGAAGTGAAGGAAGGGTGGAGAGTGATCTCGGCTGCACAAATACACGTATAAGTTGAATTTCTTATTTCGTCCACCCCAAAATGAAAATGCATTGCAAAATGCAATAAGAAATTGCCAAAAAAAGAGGGCCACCCCATTGGGATGGCCCTTAGGCAAGGTTGAGGAAGGCTAAGCTGCCAGGAGCGGGCTATCCCGCTACCAGACAGACAGGGTTATGCATCAAGCGTGCCAGGAATTTCGCTGCGATTTGAGCCTCAACCTAACTGGCTCGCTCCAAAATTGAGACATAATTCGCCACCGCCGCGCCGCCCATATTGAAGACGCCGGCCAAATCCGCACGCGGCAGTTGCATCTGGCCCGCCTGCCCGCAAAGCTGCATCGCCGCCAGCACATGCATGGAAACGCCGGTGGCGCCAATCGGGTGGCCCTTGGCCTTCAGCCCGCCGGAGCGGTTCACCGGCAGCTTGCCGCCGGCTGATGTCCAACCTTCCAAGGCGGCTCTGCCGCCCTTGCCCTCAGGTGCCAGCCCCATCGCCTCATATTCAATAAGCTCGGCGATGGTGAAGCAATCATGGGTCTCCACAAAGGAAAGGTCCCCCACGCCAACCCCGGCTTGCTCATAGGCGCGCTGCCAGGCAGTGCGGGCACCATCAAAGCGGATGATGTCGCGGGCCGCGATGGGCAGGTATTCATTCACTTGAACCGCGGCGCGGAAACGCACGGCCTTGCCCATGCTTTTCGCCGTCTCTGCATCGGCCAGCACCAAAGCCGCCGCGCCATCGGAGACCAGGGAGCAATCGGTGCGCTTCAAGGGCCTCGCCACATAGGGGTTTTTTTCGCTTTCATTGCGGCAGAAATCAAAGCCGAAATCCTTGCGCATCTGCGCCCAGGGGTTGTCCACGCCATTCTTGTGATTCTTGGCCGCGATCATGGCGAGCGCATCGGACTGATCCCCATGGCGCTGGAAATAGGCTTCCGCGATGCGGCCAAAGACTCCGGCAAAGCCGCCTTCAATGTCTGATTCCGTTTTGCGATAGGATGCCGTCAGCAGGATTTCGCCAATCTTGGGGCCGGGTGTTGCGGTCATTTTCTCAGCACCCACCACGAGCGCGAAGCGGCCGCGCCCGGCGGCGATGAAATCCCGCGCGCCATGAATGGCGGCACTGCCGGTGGCGCAGGCGTTTTCATAGCGGGTGATGGGGCGGAAGCGCATCTCCGGCACGCTTTGAAGCAAAAGCGAGGCCGGGAAGCCCTGGGGCGTGAAGCCCTCCCCAAATATGCCGACAAAGCCGGCATCAATCTCGGCGGGGGAAATCCCGGCATCTTCGATTGCGGCGCGTGCGACGCGGGCGATCAGGCTTTCCAGATCAGGTTCGCCTTCCAGCTTGCCAAAGGGGCTATGCGCCCAGCCGATGATTGCAGCTTCGGTCATGATGGGTCTCCTGAAAACACGTTTTGAACCTAGCGAAATAGGCCTGCAGTCGAAAGAGCGTGTCGCGCTTGCTCACCTCTTCTGAAAGGACAGGTTCAGGCTTGGCAAGGCGCCTGTGGCCGGCCCTGGTGCTCTGAGGGCAAGGGGATCTGGTGGAGCTTCCTCCATGCCTGCTTCGTCCTCAAGCGCGATTTCGGCAGCCATCAGGGCGATATGGGCAGTGATGGCCGTATCAACGGGCACACGCTGCAAGGGGCTGGATGCCAGAAGCGGCGCCAGGCCCATTTCCAGCGTCGCGCCCTGCACCAGAATCCCGGCATGGCCTTCAAGCAGGATATCAATTGCGGTGAAATCCGGCGGCGATTCCTCCCGACGGATGGCGACGCCATCAACCAGATCACCGACGCGATAGGCGCGGCCCTGAAACACCACACCCTGATTTGGCAGCATCAAAAGGTCATCCCGCGGGGCCATGGTGCCAAGAACGCCGGCGAGCACCCTAATGAGCGGCCCGCGATAGGGGATTTGGCGAATGCCAAGCACGCGCTGGAAGGGGGCGATGCCGGGCGTTACCGCAAGCAGCATCATCCCCGGCCCGAGCCTTGCCGCGAGCCGATCCCCGCGCGAGGTCATGACCCGCGCATCGGCGGCTATTCCCTTCATGCTGATGCTCACCGGTATGCCTGATGCGCCCGTTGGATGCCTGATGGCTTCCCTAACATCTGGGCAGCCGGGATGAATAGGGGCCGGGCGCGGCACGCGGCATGCTGAGAAGGGGGATCAGACCGCCCGATTTCATGGACCGCTTGTGCCTATGCCGCTTGATCTTGCCACCCTGCCCGCCCCGCCGGAACCTCGCCCGACCCGCGCGGAAGGGATCGCAGCCGCCTTGGCTGAGGCCATCACGCGGGGTGAAATCCCCCCTGGTACGACGCTGGAAGAAGAGCGCCTCGCCCTTGCCCATGGCGCTTCCCGCACCCCGGTGCGGGAGGCCTTACGGCTTCTGGTCGCGACCGGCCTGGTGGAGCAGCGCCCAAGGCGTGGCGCGGTGGTGGCGCGGCCCGAACCGGGGCGGGTGGCTGAGATGTTTGCCGTGATGGCGGAGCTTGAGGCGATCTGCGCCAGGCTTTGCGCGGAAGCCTTGGCCCGCAAGGAAAAAACCAAATTGAAGGCACGGCATGAGGCGATGGCGCGGCTGGTTTCCGTGCAGGATGTGGCGGGGTATCGCGCGGCCAATGTGGCGTTCCATGAGGCGCTCTATCGTGGTGCTGGCAATGCGTATTTGGCCGAATTGGCCGAGGTGACGCGCCGCCGCCTGGCGCCGTTTCGCGCAGCGCAACTTGGGGGCAAGGATCGGCTGGCGGCTTCCCACGGCGAACACGGCGCCATTGTTGCGGCGATTTGTGCGGGTGATGGCGCGGCGGCAGCGGCGGCGATGCGCGCCCATTTGGCGGCGACCGAGGGCAGCCTAGGCGTGATGGCCGGTGGTGAGGCGCGCTTTTGAAACCCGCCACACGCTTGGGCAGATGCATCCCGACCCGCCCAAATTGTATGCAGAACTGTATACAATTGACGCCTCCAGCCCGCTTTTCGTGCGGCACGCGGTTTGCGGATAGGCGGGCATGAACTTGACCACCCTTCCCTTCCAACGCGCCGCGCTGCATGGCGCCTATGGCGCCGGGCTGACCCCGCAAGCTGTCATGGCGGAGGCGTTGCGCCGGCTCTACGCCGCCGATGATCCCGGGATTTTCCTGGATGTGACGCCGCCCGAGGCCATTGCGGCGGCGATTAGCGCCCTGCCCGGCTTCGACCCGATTGCCTTTCCGCTGTGGGGCCTGCCGGTGGCGGTGAAGGATAACATCGCCGTGGCGGACCGGCCTATGACCGCCGCCTGCCCGGCTTTCAGCCATGTGCCGGCCGAAGATGCTGAAGCGGTGCGGCGCCTGCGCGCGGCGGGTGCCATCATTCTGGGCAAGACCAATCTGGATCAATTCGCGACCGGGTTGGTTGGGGTGCGCACGCCTTACCCAGTCCCGCGCAATGCCCTTTCGGCTGACCATGTGCCGGGTGGATCTTCTTCTGGTTCGGCAGTAGCCGTGGCGCGCGGGATTGTGACGCTGGCGCTTGGCACGGATACGGCGGGTTCGGGCCGCGTGCCGGCGGCGCTGAATGGGATTGTCGGGTTGAAGCCGAGCGTGGGTGCGATTTCAACACGCGGCGTGGTGCCTGCCTGCCGGAGCCTGGATTGCGTTTCTGTCTTCGCCACCTGTCTTGAAGACGCCTGGGCCGGTTTTGCTGCCTTGGCCGGTGAGGATCGCGCCGATCCCTTCAGCCGGCCTATTGCCTGGGAGGAACCCGGTTTGGTGCCAGCGCGCATCGCCGTGCCGCGTGCCGCCGATACGCATTTGGATGATGCCGCCGGGCGCGCAGCCTGGGCTGCGGCGCTGGCCTTGCTGCCTTCAGCGACAGAAGCCGCAATTACCGACATGCTGGATGCCGCGAAGCTTTTGTATGAAGGCCCATGGGTCGCGGAACGCGCGGCGGCTTTTGGAGATTTTGCGCGTGCCAATCCCGGCGCGCTGCATCCGGTGACGCAAAAGATCATAGATGGCGCGAATGGCTTCAGCGCCGTGGATGCCTTTCGTGGCATGTATCGCCTTGCGGAATATCGCCGCGTGGCGGAGGATTTCTTCGCCGCACATGATGTGCTCGTGGTGCCTTCCGTGCCGTGCTTCCCAACGCTTGCAGCGCTGGCGGCGGACCCCTTTGCGCCCAATGCGCGGCTTGGGGTCTATACCAATTTCGTCAATCTGCTTGACCTTGCTGCACTGGCGGTGCCGGGGCCGAAGCGCCCGGATGGCCTGCCCGCCGGCATTACCTTGATTGGCCCGCGCGGCAGTGATCCTGCGCTGATGGCCTTCGCACAGGAATTCACGCGCCGTCAGGCGGCAGCAGAAAAGGCTGAAGCCGCATGATCGAAATTGTTGTTGTCGGCGCGCATCTTTCCGGCCTGCCGCTTAATCACGAATTGGTATCCGAAGGCGGCGTTTTGCGCCGCGCCGTGCTGACCGAGCCCTGCTACCAGCTTTATGCGCTGGCGGGCGGCCCGCCGCGCCGGCCTGGTTTGCTGCGTGTTGCCGCCGGCACCGGTGCCGCGATTGCGACCGAGGTCTGGGCTTTGCCCGATGACGGCTTTGGCCGCTTTGTCTCTCGCATTCCCGCCCCGCTTGGCATCGGCACTCTGCTTTTGGCCGATGGCAGCAGGCCAAAGGGTTTTCTGGTGGAACCGGAAGGCTTGCAGGGTGCTGAAGACATTACCCGTTTTGGTGGCTGGCGCGCCTTTATGTCCAGCATCGCAACCCCCGCTTGAGGCTTCAACAAAGGAGAATTCATGATGCAACGTCGTCATCTTTTGGGTGCTATCGCGCTGGCTCCCCTGGCAGCCCCTTCCATTGCACGCGCGCAAGCCGCGCGCGCGGTGAAGATGGGATCGCTCCGACTGATCCATTCCATGACACCGCATTTCTATCAGCGCTTTGCGCCGGCGGGGCTTACGATTGAGATCATCACCTTTGACAGCCCGACCGATGGCAAGAATGCGGTCGTGACACGCAGCGTGGATTTCGGCGGTTTCGGCATTGCGGCTGCGACGCTAGGCGCTGCGGCGGGTGAACCCGTTGTGGTGGTGGGCGCCTTCTGCAATCGCGGCATGGGCGTGATTGCCAAGGCCGGTTCGGGCATCAGCAATATTGCTGGGCTGCGCGGCAAGCGGGTTGGCATTTGGCCGGGCTCCACCCAGGAAGTGTTTATCCTGGAGCGACTGCGTCAGAACGGCATGACGGTGCGCGATATCACCAGCGTGCGCGTGCCCTTTGGTGAAATGAACGCCATGCTCTCGCGTGGTGACATTGATGCCTATGTGGGTGCCGAACCCGGCCCAGGGCTTTCGCTTTCATCCGGTATCGGCCAATTGGTTGAATACCCCTATGGCACTGCCATGGGTGGCCTGAATATGATTTTCGCCACTTCGGAAGCGATGATCGCGCAAGACCCTGCCCTGGTGCGGACCATGTTGGGCATTCATCGCCGCGCCAGCGAACATATGATGGCAAACAAGGCAGAGGTCGCGGAAGCGACGGTGCGCATTCTGGGCGCGCCGCGCGCCGCCGTGGACCGTGCATTGGCCGAGAACAACGTCGAATATACCTGGAAGCTTGACGATACGGTGATGACGCAATCCCGTGCCTATGCCCAGCAAATGCTGGAAATGCGCCAGATCCGCGCCTTGCCGAATTTCGATAAATTCCTGAACCCGCGCTTTTCCAACGAAGTCGCGACTTCCTGAGGGGTTGATTGATGAGCGCGAGTGTAGCCGCCGAGAATACGGCGGAAGGAAAGAAGTCGCGGGCCCGGGGGATGATCGGGCCGCGGCTGAAGGGTGTTATGCTCGCGCTCGTGGTGCCGCTTGCGCTGTTGCTGGGGTGGCATCTGGCGGTGAAGGCGGGGATGACGCGGCTTATCCCCTCCCCTGCCGATGTTGCTGAATATATGGTTGATTTCGCAATTGGCGGCATTTGGGATGATGCATTTTCTGCAACGCTGCATATCCATCTGTTTGCTTCCATGACGCGGGTTTATGGCGGCTTCGCACTGGCCGCGCTTGTTGCGGTGCCGCTTGGGCTGCTGATTGGGCGCAATGAACAGGTGCGCGCTTTGCTTGACCCCTTCCTGCAATTGATGCGCCCTATTCCAGTGACGGCCTGGCTGCCGCTTTCCATGATCCTGTTCGGGCTTGGGCCGCGTTCGGCCTTCTTTCTGGTTTTCCTCGGCGCCTTCTATCCCATCCTGTTGAATACGGTATTTGGGGTGCGGAGCGTGGAAAAACGTCTGTTTGAAGCGGCTTCCATGCTGGGCTGTTCCGGCACGGCGCAATTCTTTCGCGTGGTGCTGCCGGCATCGCTCCCTTCCATCTTCACGGGGCTTCGCCTTGGCCTTGGGCTTGCCTGGTTCGTGATTGTGGTTGGCGAAATGACCGGCGTGCCGCAAGGGCTTGGCGCCGTGATCATGGATGGCCGCACCCTATCGCGCACCGAATTGGTGATTTGCGGCATGATCGTGATCGGCATTGCCGGCTTCATTTCCGACCGCATCGTTGTTGCCATCATGAACCGCCTGTTGCGCTGGAGCCCTTCACACCATGGCTGAGCTTCCCATTCTTGATCTGCGCAATGTCGGCAAGGTCTATGAGCTGAATGACCAGCGCATCGAAGCCTTGCGCGATGCCAATCTGGTTGTCGAGAAAGGCGAGTTTGTTTGCCTGATCGGCGCTTCAGGCTGCGGCAAATCCACCCTGCTACGTATCGTCGCAGGCTTTGAGCCACCCAGCGCCGGTGAGGCGCTGATGTGGGACAAGCCCATCTCTGGCCCCGCGCCGGATCGCGGCATGGTGTTTCAGGATTACGGTCTATTTCCCTGGCTTTCCGTGCGGCAAAATATCGGCTTCGGCCCGGCATCGCGTGGGCTGCCCAAGGCTGAGCTGCGCAAGCTGGTGGATCGCTTCGTCGACACGGTTGGCCTCACGCGCTTTGCTGATGCCTATCCGCATCAGCTCTCAGGTGGCATGAAGCAGCGTGTGGCGATTGCGCGCGTGCTCGCCAATGATGCTGAGATGGTGCTGATGGATGAACCCTTCGGCGCTTTGGATGCCATGACGCGCGAACGCTTGCAGGATGAATTGCTGGATATCTGGCAGCGCACCAAGCTCACCGTGCTGTTCGTCACCCATTCGATTGAGGAGGCGATTTTCCTCGCGGACCGTGTTGTCGTGATGGAACCAGGCCCGGGGCGGATCGCGAGTGAGCATCGCATTGCATTGCCGCGCCCGCGCGATGTTTCCTCCCCGGAATTCAATGCAGTGCGGCGTGATCTTTCGGCGCGGCTGCATAGCCATCATGGGAAGAAGGCGGCGTGACCAACCCTGTTGAGCGGCTGCGCTATACTGCGCCTGCGGATCGCCCGCGCCATAGCCTGCCGGGCGGGCAGAAGCTGATCCTGTGGCCCGTGGTGAATATCGAGAATTGGCTGATCGAAAACCCCATGCCGCGTCAGGTGCTGGTGGCGCCTACCGCTGCCGTTCTGCAGCCCGATCTGCCGAATTGGGGCTGGCATGAATATGGGATGCGTGTGGGCTTTTGGCGCTTCCTGGAAATGTTCCAGCGCCACGCCATTCGCCCCACGCTTTCCATCAATGGCAGCGTGATTGGCGCCTATCCGCGCGTAGCGGCGGCGGCGCGCGATGCGGGCTGGGAATTCATGGGCCATGGCTGGGTGCAGGTACCCACGCACAAGATGCCGGATCAGCGGGAAGCCATCAGCCGCACCGTCAAGACCATTGCCGATTTCACTGGCCGTGCCTGCCGTGGCTGGCTCGGGCCGGGCCTGACCGAGACTCTGGAAACGCCCGATCTGCTGGCCGAGGCCGGGATCGCCTGGCTTGGCGATTTCGTGGTGGATGATCTGCCGGCGCGCGTGGCGACGGCGCATGGGGAAATGCTGTCCCTGCCCTATTCGGTGGAACTCAATGACATCCCCGTCGTGATGATCCAGCACCATGATGAGGAAGAATTGCCCCGCCGCGCGAGGCTGCACGCCAAGCGCCTGATTGCGGAGGCTGAGGTTTCTGCCGGCGTGAAGATCATGTGCATCGCGATCCACCCTTATATCTCCGCCGTGCCGCATCGCATTGAGGCGCTGGCAGCGCTTTTCGCGGAATTGGCCGCTGATCCGCGGGTTATTGCCATGCAGGGCGATGAGATTGCCGCCTGGTATCGGGCGAGTGAGGATGGGGCATAGGCGGCCCGGTTCTACCCCGACAGATTAACCTTTTCATCGCCACCGGGTTCGGGTTAGCCTTCGCGTAACGGGCCTTTTAGCCCCTTTGGCCGGTGGGATTGGGCAGACGGCACCCCTGCCCGGCTGAAGGTTTCTTGGCCCTCGGATGCTCAAGAAAAATCGGAGGCAGCAAGTGGCAAAACTGAATGTGAATGGCCGCGTTATGGATATCGAGGTGGAGGCGGATACGCCGCTGCTTTGGGTATTGCGCGAACAGCTTGGCCTGACAGGCACGAAATATGGCTGCGGGGTCGCGCAATGCGGCGCCTGCACTGTGCATGTGGATGGTGCCGCCGTGCGCGCCTGCGCCATGCCGGTTTCAGCCTTCAATGAAGGCCAGAAGATCGTCACCATCGAAGGGCTTTCGCCCGATAGCAGCCACCCTATCCAGCAGGCTTGGCTTGCTTTGGATGTGCCGCAATGTGGCTTCTGCCAGTCCGGGATGATCATGGCGGCCAGTGCCCTTCTCGCCGCCAATCC
>JBIIGZ010000233.1:0-4280 GCA_044236185.1 Roseomonas sp.
GGCGGCGCTGCTGGAAGGCACCGCCAATCTTTTTGGCCTGCCCGGCGCGCCTGAACGGATCGAGATTTACGACAATAGCCATATCCAGGGTGCGAATGCCTATGGCGTCATGGTGGTGGCCGGCCCGACAGGCTTCGTGAAGCAGGGCTACCGGAAATTCGCCATCAAGACCGCCGCCACCAATGATGATTTCGCCATGATGCGCGAAGTGTTTGAACGCCGCTTTGGCCGCGCCTTGCGCGAAGACCCGGCCCGCGCTGGTGAAGGCTGGCCCGATCTGGTGCTGATTGATGGCGGCGCCGGCCAGCTTTCCGCCGCACGAGAGATCATGGCGGGCCTCGGCCTGGATGATCTGCCTTTGGTCGCGGTGGCGAAAGGGCCAGACCGCGATGCCGGGCGGGAATGGTTCCATGCGCCGGGGCGCGAGGCCTTTCAGCTGCCACCACGTGATCCGGTGTTGTTCTATCTGCAGCGCCTGCGGGATGAGGCGCATCGCTTCGCCATTTCCGCCCATCGCGCCGGTCGGTCCAAGGCGCTGACGCGATCCGAATTGGATGATGTGCCGGGCGTGGGGGCGGCGATGAAGCGCAAATTGCTGAACCATTTCGGCTCTGCCCGCGGGGTGCGGCAGGCAGGGCTTGCCGATCTGGAAGCCTGCCCTGGGGTCGGGCCAGCCTTGGCGCGGCGGATCCATGACCATTTCCACCCCAATGCCGCGCTTGGTTGAAGTACGCGCTGCCCACGTGCCAAAAGCCTTTTTTCCTGGTTAACTGGACAGCAATGCCAACCGACCTGCCCAACCTGCTGACGCTTTCGCGCATCGCGGCCATACCGCTGCTGGTGGTGTTGGCTTCGATCAATACGCCGCAGGCGGATATGGCGGCCTGTGTGGTATTTTCCCTTGCTGCCATTACGGATTATTTTGATGGGAAGATCGCGCGGGATCGCGGCGCCGTTTCCGGCTTTGGCCGCATGTTGGACCCCATTGCCGATAAGCTGCTGGTCGCTGCGGCGCTGATGCTCCTGGCGGGCTATGGCCGGCTTTCCGATGCCGGGCTGTTTCCGGCCATTGTCATCATGCTGCGCGAAATTCTGGTCTCCGGCCTGCGGGAATTTCTGGCGGAATTGCGGGTGGGGCTGCCGGTCACGCCGCTCGCGAAATGGAAGACTGGGTTTCAGATGGGCGCGCTTGGCACCTTGCTCGCGGGCGATAGCGGTGCGCCGGTGATCGGGCTTGGCTTTTTGCCTGTTTCCCTGATTGGGGAGGGCATGCTCTGGGCCGCCGCGGTGCTCACGCTAATCACTGGTTGGGATTATTTGCGTGCGGGGCTGAGCCTCGCGCGCGGGGAAACGCCCCCCAGCCCTGATGCGCCGGCAAAACCGCCGGGGCAGGCTTGAGTCTGAACCCCCGGAAGCGCATCTTAGCCAAGGAAGAGGCGGGAAAAGCCATGCGACATTCTGTTTTGCTGCTTGGGGGAATGCTGGCGCTGCAAGGCTGCGGGCCGAATTGGCAGCCAAGCTGGAACACCAGCCGCAATGCCGCCATTCCAACGGTAGATAGCCTGACGCTGCGCCGCGTGACGAGCGGCGATACCAGCGCGGAAGTGCTGCGCACGGAAAATCTGGATTATGCCGCGATGCGTGCGCCCGCCGCAGCGCCCGCGCCCATGACACCGGATGATGCTCTACGCCTGCCACCGCCACCGCCACCGCCGCGTAGCAGCAGTTCAACGCCGCCGCCCACGGCATCTGTGCCGCCGCGTGCGCCTTCGCCGCCGGCCGCGACACCCTCTGCCATGCCATCCCCGCCGCCCGCACGGGTGGAGGGCACCGTGATTCCCGGCGCACCCGGCCAGCCGGCCGGCATTGTGGCGGGCGGTAATGACCGCACCCAGGTCTTCAACCAACCCGGCACGGCGGGCGGTGGCATAGCGGTGCGCGATGGCGGCACCACCACCATTATCGGGCCGGGCGGGCGCATCACCTCGGTGCCGACACCGCGCTGAAGAATCATGCGCATTCTCTATTTTGCCTGGCTCCGCCAGAAGATCGGTTTCGCGGAAGAGGAAGTAACGCCGCCGTCGGAGATCCGTGATGTGGCAGGGCTGCGCGAATGGCTCGCGACCCGCAGCCCCGGCCATGCGGCGGCCTTTGCTGACGCCAAGCAAATTCGCGCCGCCGTCAATCAGGATTTCGCCGCGCCGGATCATCCCGTGGCGGCGGGCGATGAGATTGCCTTCTTCCCGCCCGTGACCGGGGGCTGAGCCATGGCGCGCATCCAGGTGCAGGAAGCGCTATTTGATGTGGCGGCGGAAAGCGCGGCGCTGACGGCGGGCCGCACCGATGTCGGCGGTGTCGCCAGCTTTTTGGGCGTGTGCCGCGGCGATGATGGCCTGGCGGCGATGGTGCTGGAACATTATCCCGGCATGACGGAACGCGCGCTTGGGCGCATCGCGGCCGAAGCTGAGGCGCGCTGGCCGCTGACCGGCTGCACCGTGATCCATCGCGTTGGTCGCATTCTGCCGGGCGAGCCGATTGTGCTGGTGCTGACGGCCTCCGCGCATCGCGCTGCGGCGCTTGAATCCTGTGCTTTCCTGATTGATTGGCTGAAGACCAAGGCGCCCTTTTGGAAGCGTGAGGAATTCGCTGATGGCGATGCGCGCTGGGTGGCCGCAAAAAATGAAGATGACGCTGCCGCCGCGCGCTGGTCGGTTCCGAACATTTGAGACGCAGCGCATTCGCGGCGGTATTGGTCGGCGCGGCGCTGCTGATCTGGCCGGCCTTTTTCAATGGCTACCCGCTACTGTTCAGCGATAGCGGCGGGTTTCTGCACCAGACGCTGGGGCCGCTGATGCTGTGGGACAAGCCCTATGTTTACGGGCCATTTTTGCATGCTTTTCATTGGCGCATCAGCCTTTGGGGGCCAGTTGTCGCGCAGGGTGTGATCCTGTCCCATCTGCTATGGCTGGCGCAGCGCGTGATGCGCGGGCCTGCAACGCCGCTTTGGCATATCGGCCTTTGTGCCTTTGCCGCGCTGGCTACCGCTGCGCCTTTCAGCGCTGCGCTGCTGATGCCTGATATCTTCGCACCCATGGTCGTGCTGGGCTTGTTTCTGCTGGGCTTTGGCGGTGCTGCGCTGACGCGGTTTGAACGCTGCTATCTGGTGGTGCTGGTCGCACTTGGTATCGCGGCACATCTTGCGCATTTGCCACTCGCGCTTGGCTTATGCGCGGTCGCGCTGATGCTGCGCTTTTGGCGTTATCCGGTACGGCTTTTTGCCATAGCGCTGCCGGTGGTGATTGCCGTGGCTGCGCTGTTCATCACCAATGCCATCGGTCATGGGCGTGTTGCACTCTCACCTTATGGCTCGGTTTTTCTGCTGGCGCGCTTGCAGGAAGATGGCCCGGCGACGGCAGTGCTGAAGGCGCGTTGCCCCGATACAGGCTGGTATCTTTGCGCCTTCACGGATCGGCTGCCCATGCCGGCCAATGATTTCCTCTGGGCGCCGGATAGCCCGGTGAATCGCGACGCTGCCGGCCAGCCGCGCTTTCTGGGCGGGATGATGTTGGCGCCGGAAGCTGGGCAGATTGTCGCCGAGACGCTCCGCGCCGACCCGCTTGGTGTGGCCCGCGCCATGGCGGGTAATGCGCTGGTGCAACTTGGCAGTTTCGGCATTGGCGATACCTTGGACGAGGCGCATTTCGCGGTGGCAATCCGCCCGCGCATCGAACAGGGTTTTTCGGTGCGCGAATTGGCGGCTTTCGATCAGGCGCGGCAAGCGCAGGGATTGTTGAAGGATGTGCTGACGCCACTCAATCCCTTCCATCTGCTGGTAGTGTTGCTGGCGCTGCCAATGCTGGCTTGGGCGGCTTGGCGCGGGCAGGGGCTGGCACTTACCCTAACGCTTTTTCTGCTGGCGGCAGTGCTGGGCAATGCGCTGATCTGCGGCGGGCTTTCCGCGCCGCATCCGCGCTATGGCGCGCGCATCATGTGGCTATTGCCCGCGGCGGCTTTGCTGTGCTCGCTTGCCATTACAATGCAGCAGGGCCGAAAGCGTGGCTGATGTTTTCCTGATCGGCCTGATCTTTGTCCTGGCCGGCTTCGTGAAGGGTGTCGCGGGCTTTGGCCTACCGACCGTGAGTGTCGCCCTTGTCGCCTTGCTCCGGCCCATCCCGGAAGCCATAGCGCTCATGCTGGTGCCGGCTTTTGTCACCAATGTCTGGCAGGGCTTGGCCGGGGGGCAATTGCGCGTGGTAGTGCCGCGCATCGGCGTGTTTTTG
>JBIIGZ010000234.1:0-4263 GCA_044236185.1 Roseomonas sp.
CCCCTCTTCCTTGGAGGGTATTTCGTTTGTTTGCGTCGAAACCGCAAGGGCTGATTCGCCCCAATGGAAAAGGAATCGGCGGCAAACCGCCTTTTGCGGCCTGGAATTGGTGCTTGCCTAGCCGTGCACCCGCATGCGAGCCTTCGCACCGACCGCCGGAAACCGGCCAGCCTTCGACATGGAAACAGGGAGAGATCATCATGACGCTTCAAACCTCACGCCGTCTGCTGCTCGGCGCTGGGCTTGCCGCCCCCTTCATTCGTACCGCTTCGGCGCAAACCACGCTGGAATGGGTGGCTGGGTCCGTGGGCGGTGGCTGGTACACCATGGCGGCAGGGCTTTCTTCCCTGATCCGGGAGGAAAACCCTGATCTGCAAATCCGCGTCGTGCCTGGCGGGGGCCTCGCCAATTCCACGCGTATCAACAACAACCAATCCCAGATCGGCTGGGGGATTGATGCTTTCGCAGCCTCCGCCGTGCAGGGGATCGAGCCCTATAACGCCAAGCACGATAAGCTGCGCTGCCTCGGCACCGGCTATTCGCCGACGGAACATCATTTCCTGCGTCACAAGGGCGCGGGGCCTGATGATATGCGCGCCATCCTGACGCAGCGCGGCCTGAAAATCGCCGCACCCCAGCGCAGCAGCACGGATGAAATGACGCTGCAGCGCATTCTGAAATTCCTTGGCACCAGCCCGGACAAGATCAGGGCGGAAGGCGGGCGCTATTTGAATGGCTCCTACGCCGATATTGCGGCGGCCTATAATGATGGGCAGGTGGATTATCTTTATGCCGCCCTCGCGCGCCCGGCGGCGATTTTCACCGAAATTGCTCAAGGTAGGCGCGGCGGGCATATGGTGGCCTTCCCGCAGGATGTGCGCGACCATCTGCAAAAGGAATATGCCTATGCGCAGGGCATTCTGCCGGGCGCGACCTATCCCGCGCTCATGACCGGCGATGTGCCGGTGACCATGATGGATAGCGTGATCCTGGTGCATGAAAGCGTGCCGGATGATGTGACGTATAAGATCACCCGCACGCTGATCCGCAATCGGGGGCAAAGGCTGATTTCCATCCATGCCAGCATGGGTGCTTGGAACCCAACGGCATCCGTTGCCTATCGCGGTGTGCCGCTGGCGGGTGGTGCGGTGCGCGCCTTCCGCGAAGCCGGCGCCAATCCGCCGGCCTGATTAAACTACTGCGCGTGCAGATAAGAAAGGCACGCCATGCGCGCGCTTGATGGATGGTTGAAAAGCGCCATCACGCTTTGGATGGCGGGATGGGCGGCGCTGCATCTTTATTTTGGCGGCTTCGGATTTCCGGAGCCGATCGAAATGCGGAGCCTCCATCTGCTGGTCTTCACGCCGCCGCTTTTTCTGATGTATCCGGCGTTTCAGAAACATTCACCACAAAACCGACCAAGCCTGTTTGATTGGCTGTGGACCATCGCCGCCGCTGCCCCGCATTTGTGGGTTTTCGTGCATGCGGGGGCGGTGAATGACCGCATGGAATATGTGGACCCCTTCACGCCGCTGATGCTGACGCTTGGCATTGTGTGTCTAGTAACCATGCTGGAAGCGATCCGTCGCGCGGTGGAACCGGGCCTTGCCTGGATGGTGGCGGGCTGCCTGCTGTACATGTTCATCGGGCATCATCTGCCGGGTGTCTTGAACACGCGCAACTTCAAATTGAATGAGATTATTGAAGCCGCCTGGCTGGTGCCAACTGCGGGCGGCGTCTATGGCCCGCTGACCGGGATAGTTGCCACCACCATCGCGGTCTTCATCCTGTTCGGTGCCTTCATGCAGGGCAGTGGTACGGGCCGGTTGTTTTCCAATCTGGGTGCCGCCGTGGCCGGGCGCTATAGCGGCGGGCCGGCCAAGGTTGCTGTTGTCACCTCCGGCCTATTCGGCACCATGAGTGGGTCTTCGGTTTCCAATGTGATCACCACCGGGGCGATGACCATTCCGCTGATGATGCGCGTTGGCTATCGCCCGGCGGTTGCGGCTGGGATTGAAAGTGCCGCTTCCGTGGGTGGTGCGCTGATGCCACCCGTGATGGGTGCAGCTGCCTTCGTGATGGCCGAAATCACCAATATCCCCTATGGCGATATTCTGGTGGCCGCCGCGATTGGCGCGGTGATGTATTACTTTGCGATTCTGGCAGCTGTGCATTTCGAAGCGAAGAAGCTTGGTATTGAACCCATGGCGCTTAAGGATATTCCCGCCTGGCGTGAAGTGCTTCAGGACGCGCATCTGGTGCTGCCGATCGGCTTGCTCGTCTATCTGATGACGGAACGCTGGAGCGGCAATTACGCAGCCTTCTGCGCAACCTTGGCCATGGTGGGTGTTTCCCTTTTGCGGGCGCGCACACGCATGGGTTGGCGGCGCATTCTGGATAGTTTTGCCGATGCCGGTTTCACCATGGCGCCGCTCGCGGTTTCCATCGCGGGCGCTGGCGTAGTGGTCTCGGCACTTACGGCAACCGGCATGGTCGTGGCCTTTGGTGGTATCATCAAGGATCTATCGGCGGGCAATCTGGCGCTTTTGCTGGTGCTGCTTTGTGTGACGGTGTTGGTGCTTGGCCTCGGCATTCCGACCACGCCTTCCTATATCATTGCGGCGGCGATTGGCGTGCCGCAGGTGCTAGAGCTTGGTCGGCCGCTTGGGATTGATGTGCTGCAGGCGCATCTGTTTGTCTTCTATTTCGCGGTGATTGCGGATGCGACACCACCCGTTGCCGCTGCTGCCTTCGCGGCCGCTGCCATCGCCAAGGCCAGCCCCACCATTTCCAGTATCCATGCCTCCCGCTTCGGCATTGCCGGTTTCACCGTGGGCTTTGCCTTCATCTATGACCCTGGGATCATGCTGCGTGGCAGTTTTTTTGATATCGCGACCGCGACACTCATTCAGCTCTCGGCATTGACGCTGATCACCGCATCCTATGCGGGGTATTTGTTGCGCCCCATGGGCTGGGTCTTGCGCTGGACCATGGGCATTATTGGCCTTGCCGCCGCCTTCTTGCATCTGCTGCCCGATACGCAGCGGCTATTGCTGGCACTTGCCATGCTTTGTGGTGTTGCCCTTTGGCAGCGCCTGGGCAAGCCTGGGTAGCTTTGACATTCATCATTCTGGGAGGAAGAAACATGAAAGCCAAATTTCTGCTTGCCGCCGGCTTGCTCGCCACGCTGCCCGCCTTCGCGCAACCGGTGCAACAAGGCCCAACCGTTGCCGCCATTCGTGCGCGCGATGCGCTGATCTGCGGCGCGCATCCGGGGGCACCGGGCTTTGGTGTGGTTGATAGCCAAGGCATCAATCGTGGCTTGGATGCTGATACCTGCCGCGCGGTTGCCGCCGCCATTCTGGGCGATGCGAATAAGGTGCGCTCGGTGGTGTTGTCTTCCCAGGCGCGGCTGCCTGCCTTGCAATCGGGGCAGGTGGATATGCTGTCCCGCACCACCACCTGGTCCCATTCGCGCGATACCGCCAATGGGCTCAATTTCACCGCCGTCAATTTCTATGATGGTCAGGGCTTCATGGTACGGGTCGCCACTGGTGCGAAGCGCGCGACCGATCTGGCGGGTGCCACGATTTGTGTCACTGCCGGCACGACCAATGAATTGAACCTTGCGGATTGGGCGCGCAGCACGAATACGCGCATCCAGCCCTTGGTGTTCGAACAGAATGAGGAAACGCGCAACGCCTATAACAACGGGCGCTGCGATGCGTTTTCCACCGATGCGTCGCAGCTTGCCGGTATTCGCAGCGCTTTGCGCAACCCGGCCGAGCATGTGGTTCTGCCTGACATCATCTCAAAAGAACCACTTGCGCCTGCCGTCCGCCATGGCGATGACCAGTTCTTTGATATTGTGCGCTGGACGGTTTTTGCGCTGATCGAAGCTGAAGAATTGGGTGTGACCCAAGCCAATGTGGATGAAATGTTGAATAGCGCTAACCCTGCCATTCGTCGTTTGCTCGGTGTTTCGGGCGATCACGGGCCGCTGATGGGGATTGATCGGCGCTGGGCCTATAACGCCATCAAGGCGGTCGGCAATTATGGCGAAATCTTCGAACGCAACCTCGGCAAGGGTTCACCCATCGGCCTGCCGCGCGGCTTGAATGATTTGTGGACGCGTGGAGGCCTGATGTACGCGCCGCCTATTCGTTGACCATTGTGCGGATCGTGACCGATCCGCCCTCAAACGCCGGCGCGCGCCTCCGCGCGCTTGGCTTCGCCGCATAAGCGGCGTCGCCCATTCGGGCT
>JBIIGZ010000091.1:0-13778 GCA_044236185.1 Roseomonas sp.
CTTCAACCGTGATGACGCCTTCATTGCCGACCTTTTCCATGGCCTGGGCAATCATTTCGCCGATCTCGGATTCGCCGTTGGCGGAAAGCGTGCCAACCTGCGCCACTTCGGCAGAAGTGGTGATCTTCTTCGTCTTGGCTTCAAGCTCGGCCACGACGCTGGCCACGGCCTTATCAATGCCGCGCTTCAGATCCATCGGGTTCATGCCGGCGGCAACCGCCTTGGCGCCTTCACGGACAATGGCCTGGGCCAGCACGGTTGCGGTGGTGGTGCCATCGCCCGCCGTGTCATTGGTCTTGGAGGCGACTTCGCGCACCATCTGCGCGCCCATGTTTTCGAACTTGTCAGCCAGTTCGATTTCCTTCGCCACCGTCACACCGTCCTTGGTGATGCGCGGCGCGCCGAAGCTTTTGTCGATGACGACATTGCGGCCCTTGGGGCCGAGGGTGACCTTTACAGCGTCGGCCAGGATATCCACCCCGCGGAGCATACGCTCCCGCGCGTGGGCGCCGAACTTTACGTCCTTAGCAGCCATGTTTGCGTGTCCTTTTCAGGTTCTATTTGGAAAAGCGGTGATCAGGCAGCAAGAATGCCCATGACGTCGGATTCCTTCATGATCAGGAGCTCCTCGCCATTCAGCTTCACTTCTGTGCCGGACCACTTGCCGAACAGGATGCGATCGCCAGCCTTGACGTCGAGCGGACGAAGATCGCCCTTTTCGTTCAAGGTGCCGGAACCGACGGCGACAACTTCGCCTTCTTGCGGCTTTTCCTTCGCGGTGTCGGGGATGATAATACCACCAGCGGTCTTTTCTTCCGCAGTAACGCGGCGAACGAGAACGCGGTCATGCAGGGGACGAAATTTCATAAGGTCCTCTCCTGAGCCTCGGGTTGATGACGGCTCGCTCTGGGAAGCCTGACCGGTCACCAGGGTGCCCCGGCCGTTAGCACTCCCCCCAGAGGAGTGCCAGCGATGTAGGCTGGCTGGCGCGGCGCGTCAAGCGGTTGGCAGCACTCAAAGCGTGCTAGTGCTAATGCGTTGATATCAAATATTTTTCTTGCAAATCCCCGGAGTCGTCGTGGCAAGCTTCCAGCCCTGCCCGGCGGATAGCCACGGCGGGATGGCTTATTGAGGCAAGAGGAAAGGAAGATGAGCCTTAAATTTCAGGGGTTGGAAAGCGTGGTGCGTATCCCGGATTGGCGGCTGACCACGGCCGAATTGCTCTATCATCTGCCCGATCACCCGCATGTGCTGCAAAGCTTCATTTGGCAGAAGCTGGACCGGGCACCGGATTTCCCAGAATTGGACCGGTTCCTGGCCTTTTGGCAGCGCGAGATTGATGGGCCGCTCCATTCGGTCCGGGTCGCCTCGGCCGCACTGACACGCCCGGCGGAACTGCGGTATGCCAATGGGGTGTTTACGCTGCACTGAAACCCCTCAACACTGGGTGGCGAGTGACAAGGGGGGGAAGGCCATGCGCCATATCCAGCAGCCTGGCCCGCCGGGGGCTCAGCGCATCATCGCCCATCCGGTGCGCGCCCAGGCGGTGGATGCGGAATTGCCGCGCGGGGCGAGCCTGCTGAGCGCATTGCATGATTTGGCCCGCGCGCATGGGGCAGAGGGCGGGTGCCTGACACTTTCAGGCGGCGCTTTAGGGCCGTTTGCCTATGTGATCCCCGCGCTGGCGCCTGACCCATCCCACGCCGCCTATTATAGCGACACGTTTCGCCCCGCCGGCGAAACGCGGCTTGATGTGGCTTCCATCACCGTGGGCTTTCGCGATGGCGCGCCCTTCTTTCATTGCCATGGCTTCTGGACCGAAGCCGATGGCCGCGCCGGCGGCGGCCATATGCTGCCGGAGGAAACCATCATCGCCGCGCCGATCCGCGCGCAAGGCGTGCTGATTTCAGGTGCTCGTTTTGAAGCGCGCCAGGATGCGGAAACCGGCTTCAAGCTTTTCACGCCTGTGGCCACCACGCCGCCAAGTTCAGCCAGTGCCAATGGCATCGCAATCCGGCTTTGCCCCAATCAGGACATTACCGCCGCACTTGAAGCGGCGGTGGAGGGTGCTGGCTTCGCTGCAGCGCGGCTGCATGGCGGTGTCGGCAGCATCATTGGCGCGCGCTATGCCAATGCGCCGCCGGTCGATAATTTCGCAACCGAAATGCTGATCCGCGACGGCGTGATCCGCCCAGGTGCCACGCGGCTTGATGTGGCCATGGTGGATTTTACCGGGCATTTGAGCGCGGGGGTGCTGACGCCTGGCGATAATCCTGTGCTGATGACGTTGGAGGCGGTGCTGGTGCCGAACTAAAGATATTTGCCGCGTTCCAGAATCTCGAGCGTGTATTCCTTGTAGGTAATGCCGAGTTCCTCGGCCCGCGCCAAACGTCTTAGTGCAATCTCCCGCGGCGGGGTCTTCCAGGCGCGCTTATGCGCGCGGCGCCAATGCCAGGCGCGCCAGGATGCATTGACGTCTTCTTCCTCATCCAGCGGCGGGCCGCCATTATGGCGCGGCGCTGGGGGCAGCATGTCAGATGCCACTTACGGGCGGCATGGTGGCGGCGAAGGAAGGCCGATCTGACACGCGGTCAAACCAGGTGGCCAGACCCTGCAAGCCCTCGCGCCAGGGCCAAACGCGGTGGCGCCTTTCGCAATAGCCAAGCACTGCCAGCAGCGCGAGGAAGCCGGCATCAGGTGCCACATAAACGCCCCGCGCAACATCATCTTGCAGCGCGGCCGCGATGCGCGCGGCACGGGTTTCTTCCAAGGCAATCACGCCGGGCGATCTTTCATGCACTGGCCGGCGCAATTCCCGGTTCCAAACCGCGATGCCATCCAGCATGCCAAGCACGCGACCATAGGCGGCAAGGCGCTTCCAACCATCTGCGCCATCACCCAATAAACGCTTCTCCGGCGCCACAAGACTATCCAGCACCATCAGGATCGGCGTGGTTTCCGTGACCGTGGTGCCATCCGCCAGCACCAGGGACGGCACGCGCCCAACCGGGTTATGCGGCAGCAGAGTTGATGCAGGATCTCGCAGCGTGGTCTCGGCGAAGGAGATTCGGGCCTCAAGACCAAGTTCCAACACCGCCATGCGGGCAATGCGGGCATAGGGTGAACCGGAGGAATGAAAAAGCTTCATGGAGCAACGCTAGCCCTTCACCTCTCGCTTGACGAGGCCCGGCATATCACCACCGCTGGGCCATTACCCTTATCGCGGCATCAGCCCGATATGTCGCAAGCCGCGCAGCATTAGCCCTTGCAGCTTCCACCACGCCAGATAGGCCGGGCTGCGGGGTGATATGCCTGCCCAGGCGCCCGGATTGGCTAGGCGTTCCAGCAGCACTTCCGGCGGGCAAGGCAGGCCCGTCACGGGGTCCTGATAGCGCGGATAAAGGATCAGGCTGCCGGCGACCAATTCATCCAAAGTCAGCCTGCGCTGACGCCGGTCCAGGCTTTCCATATCCGTCGTGAGGCCCCAACCCGCGTAAAACGGCCTTCCCCAACAGGTGACAGGCAGGCCACGCAATAGCGCTTCGAACCCCGCAAGGCTGGTCATGGTATGCAGCGCATCAACCTCGGCAAACAACGGCCGAATATCGCCTTGCGTGAGCACCACATCAGCGAATTGCGCGGCCCTGCGTGCCGGCACATAGCCGCGCCGATAGCCGCTTTGCACATCCGGGTGCGGCTTCCAGATAATGAGGGCATCGGGTGCGGCTTCCCGCACCGCGCGGAGCAAGCCGAGATTGGTGCTGATGCGCCCCGCCCCGAAAATGATCGAGGCATCATCTTCAACCTGCCCCACGACCAAAATGCGCTTGCGGCCGGGACTGGGTGCGAAGGGCGCGGGTGTGCCCGCGATGTTATACTTCGTGATGTTGTGGCGCAGGATCATTGCCCGCAAGGCCGCAGCGCGCGCGAGCAATTCCGACGTAAACGCTGTCTCGGCCAGGATGGTTTCCAGCCGGGAAGGCCGCGTTGCATCGTAATGCATCCCCATCGGATCAAGCGCGAGTGATGCAGCCGGCGCCAAATGCACGCCAAGCCCAATCGAACGAATGAAGCCATCTTCAACGCGCCCGATCGGCAGCCGCGCTTGCTGTTCTTCCTCTGGCCTCAGCCGCGCGGCCCAGGCCAGCACAACGCCTTTTTCCTGTGCCTGCGCCGCATCAATGGTTTCGACAAAGGGCGCATGGCCTTCGCCATGGCCAAACATGCGTGCCATACCTTCCCGCTTCCAGGGATGGATATGAAGCAAAGCGCCGATGCGACGATTCTCCGCCTCCGTCGCGCGCCAGAGTGACAGGATTTCGAGGGCCTCCGCCACGCTTATCGGCTTGGCGTGAAAAGGATTCGCGAAACGCGAAAAGGGCAGGGCGGCGCGCTGGGCTGAATCAAGCCCTGGAAGTGGGCTATGGGGTGGCGTCGGCAGTCCGGGCACCACCAGCCCCACAGCGCGCCGCACATCATGAAAGCGCGGCACGACCCACGGTCCTTCCTGGAAAGCGGCGGCACCTTCCCCCGCGATCAAGGCGCCATCCGGGCAGGGCGCGCCTTCGGGCAAGACGGCAAGGTCAGTGAAGAAGGCCGGCAGATGCGGCATGGCTTGCCGCAATGCAGGTGGAATCCACAGGCTTTGCGTCATGACACGGCGCGCGCTTCGGCGCTGATGAGGAAAAACCCGGTGGAGCAAGGAAGAAGCATGCCGCAACGCTAAACCGCAGCACCGCCGCTGACGAGGCCCGGCATTTCACCCCCGCCGAGTTTGCGTTACACCCGCCGCCATGAACGCGAAGACCCCCTATGACCCCGTCGCTGATGGCTGGACGAATTTCGTCTGGCATGAGGATGGCTTCCCCGCCCTGGTCGGCCCCTTCTGGCAGAAAACTGTGGATGGGCGGCGCCTGCATGGCCTGCTGGTGGAAGAAAAGCACAGCAATATCCATGGCATTGTCCATGGTGGCATGATTTCCACCTTTCTGGATCAAACCCTTGGCCACACGGTTTGGGAAGCCGCCGATCGCGGGCCGAATGTCACGGTGCAGTTGAATGTGCATTTCATCTCTGGCGCCAAGCGGGGGGACTTCCTGATTGCGGAAGGTGAGGTGATGCGCGTGACGCGTTCCATCGTCTTTGTGCGCGGGCGGCTTACTGCGGCTGGCAAATTGATTGCCCATGCGGATGGGGTTTGGAAGCGCTTGGGGGCGGCTTAGCCCCCGCCTCTTGCCCGACCACCGCCGTTTTGCCTGCGCCGCCGGGGCAGATGCGTCTTTGACTTTCCCTGTGCGCAGGAGGGGGCTAGTCTGCATGCAAGGCGCCAGGTGCCAAGCCTTGCTTGACCAGCCTGATGCGCCGCCAGCATGGCCGCAAGGCCAAACAGGGATCATGCCATGACAACAAGACGCGCTGCCCTTGCCGGGCTTTTTGCCTTTCCCGCCCTTGCTTCCGCCCAGGAAGCCTGGCCCGCGCGCAGCCTTCGGTTGATCTCGCCCTTTCCGCCTGGTGGTGCCGCCGATGTGCTGGCGCGCAATATGGCCGAGGAACTGACACCGGTGCTTCGCCAATCCGTGGTGGTGGAAAACCGTACCGGTGCGGGCGGTTCCGTTGGTACGGAAGCGGTGGTCCGCAGTGCGCCAGATGGCTATACGCTGCTGATGGGCTCTACCGGGCCGCTCGCGATCAATCCTGCACTTTTGCGCCTTGCCTATGATCCGGCGCGGGATTTGGTGCCGATTGCCATGGTTTCCACCGTTGCTTCCGTTCTGGTGGTGCATCCTTCCGTACCGGCGCGCAATTTGGGCGAATTGCTGGCCATGGCGCGCGCGAAGCCGGGCGAATTGAATTACGGGTCAAGCGGCACCGGCAGCGCGCAGCATCTTTTTATGGAATTGCTAAAGCAAATGACCGGGGTGGATATCACCCATGTGCCCTATCGCGGCACTGGCCCCGCCATGGTGGATACCATCGGCGGGCGCCTTTCCATGATGTTCGACACCATGCCGACCGCGCTGCCGCATATCCAGGGCGGACGCGTGCGCGCCATTGCAGTCACAACCGCGCGGCGCGATGCCGCTTTGCCTGATGTGCCAAGCATCGCTGAAGCTGGTGTGGCCGGCTACGAGGGTATCGGCTTTTACGGGCTGATGGCGCCCGCCGGCACACCTGCCGCGATTGTTGATCGGCTGCATCGGGAAGTGAATGCATCACTCGCCCGCGAAGCCTTTCGCGCACGGCTGGTGGCGCAGGGCACTGAACCCGCGCCGATGACGCGGGAAGCCTTTCGGGATTTCATCGCGACTGATCGCGAAAGATGGGCGCGCGTGATCCGCGATGGGAATATCCGCGTGGATTGAGGGTGACTGGCTTTTCATAGGCCGCAGATATTCGGCCGAACATGGCGCATTATTTCCTGCTGCTGCTTTCGGCCCGGCGCCGCAGCGGCTTCGGATTGCGCAGAAAGGCGCGGCCTGCAAAGCTCGCGCCATGCAGCGCCGGTCGGCGCTACGCTGAACCGGGAGAACGCCATGATCCACCGCCGAAGCCTCCTCGCCGCGCCTATGGTGCTCGCCGCATCGCGGCAAGCCGCTGCGCAGTCTGGCGCCGCCTGGCCCGCGGGGCGCCCCATCCGGCTGGTGGTTGGCTTCCCGCCGGGTGGTTCTGGCGATTTCCTCGCGCGTACCTTGGGCGAACCCTTGGCGCGCGAATTGGGCGGCACCACGATCATTGTGGATAACCGCCCTGGTGCCGGTTCCAATATCGCCGCCGAACATGTCGCGCGGAGTGAGCCCGATGGCTACACCATTCTGCTCGGTGGCAATTTCACCCATGCGGTGAACCCCGCCATGTATCGCCGCCTGCCCTTTGATCCCATCAATGATTTCACACCAATCACGCGCGTAAGCGACCTGCCGCTCATTATCGCCGTGCGGGCCGATTCCGGGATCAATAACCTGGCTGACTTGGCGGCGCGGATGCGCGCGCAACCAGGGCGCTGGAATTACGCCACGCCGGGCATTGGCACACCAAGCCATCTGGTTGGTGCCAAGCTTGCGAAAGTGACGGGGCAGGACATCACGCATGTGCCCTTCCGTGGTGGTGCGCCTTCCTTGCAGGCGGTGCTGGCGGGGGATGTGCAAATCCTGGTTGGCACGCCGCCTGTGGCCTTGCCGCAAATCCGCGCTGGCACGCTGAAGGCGCTGTCGCTCAGCACACGCGCGCCATCGCCAGTCATTCCTGATGTGGCGGGTAGTGAGGCCGCGGGGCTGCCCGCGCTGGATATCACCGGCTGGTGGGGAGTTTGGACCGCGGCGCGCTTGCCCAACCCGATCCGTGACCGGATGTTCAGCGCCTTCCGCGCCGTGCTGGCGCAGCCAGCCGTGCAGGCACGCTTCGCACAGGAAGGACTGCAAGCACTGCCGAGCGAAAGCCCTGAAGCCTTCGGCCGTTTCGTGCAGGCGGAAATGCCGATCTGGGCCGAGATTGTGAAGGATGCCGGGGCCACAGCGGATTGAAGCCTGCGCCAGGCGTGTCGCGGTGATGATTGCCTTGGCGGTCTGAGGGCGCGAGACTGCGCCAGCCTTCCGGAGGAAGCCCATGGATCAAGCCTTCATCCCCGCCATTTTCATGCGCGGTGGCTCCAGCAAGGGCGTGTTCTTTCACGCCCGAGATCTGCCAGCCGATCGCGCGAAACAGGATGCGATTTTTCTGGCGGTTTTGGGCAGCCCTGATCCCTATGGGCGGCAATTGGATGGCATGGGGGGCGGCATTTCCTCGCTTTCCAAAGCCGTGATCATCGGCCCGCCGACGCATCCCGATGCGGATGTGGATTATCTTTTCGCGCAAGTCGCGGTGGACAAGCCCGTGGTGGATTGGTCCAGCAATTGCGGCAATCTATCCTCGGCTGTTGGTCCCTTTGCGATAGATGAAGGGCTGGTGCGCGTGGCCGATGGTGAGGCGCTGGTGCGCATCCATCAGGTGAATACCAAGCGCATCATCCATGCGCGCTTTCCGGTGCGTGATGGCAAAGCGGTGACCGCGGGCGATTTCACCATGGCCGGCGTTTCGGGTTCTGGTGCGCGCATCAGGCTTGATTTTCTCGCACCTGGCGGTGGCGCAACCGGGCGCCTGCTGCCCACCGGCAATGCGCAAGATGTGCTGCATCACGAAGGGCGCGCTTATGCCGTGAGCCTGATTGATGCTGCCAATGCCTGTGTTTTCCTGGATGCGCGCGATTTGGGCCTGACTGGCACGGAAAGCCCTGATGCGATTGAAGCTGACCCTGCGCGCATGGCGTTGCTTGATGCGCTGCGGCGCAAGGCGGGCGTGATGATGGGCCTGGCCGCAACGCCCGAGAAGGTTGGCCTTGCCTTGCCGAAGATCGCCGTGGTCGCGGGCCCCGCTGCCTATCGCGCGCTTGATGGCGCAGCCTTCGCTGCCGATACCCACGACATTGCTGTACGTATGATCTCAATGGAACGCGCGCATCGCGCTGTGCCACTGACAGGTGCGATGTGTCTTGGTGTCGCCAGCCGCATCCATGGCAGCGTGCCGCATCAAATGGCTGGGGCGCCGGCGCGCGCGGATGAAACGCGGGTTGCGAATCCTTCGGGTATTCTTTCAGTCGGCGCCGAAGTCCGTGAAACAGCTGCTGGCTGGCATGCGGAAAGTGCTGTGGTTTATCGGAGTGCGCGGCGCCTGATGCAGGGTGCGGTTGCCGTGCCAGCGGTGCTTGTTTGATCGGCCTTGGGTGAACATGGAAATGATGCGCAAACCTGCCTTTCTTCTGCCGCGCGGCGCCTGCGATACGCATGTGCATATCTGGGGGCCTTTTGATCGCTTTCCTTTGGCCAAGGGCGCGCCCTATACGCCGCCGGAACGCACCAGCGATGATCTGCTGGCCTTGCATGAACGGCTTGGCGTGGACCGTGCGGTGATTGTGCAAACCACTGTCTATAAGGCCGATAATCGTGCCATGCTGGATGGTATTGCGCGGAGCAATGGCCGCTGGCGCGGTGTGGCGCTGATTGATGAAAGCTTTGATGATGCCGGGTTTCGCGCCTTGCATGAAGGTGGTGTGCGCGGTGTACGCTTTGGCTTTGTGAAGCATTTGGGCGGCGTGCCGGATTTGGCGCTGGTACGGCGCACCGCGGAGCGCATCGCGCCCATGGGCTGGCATTTGGTGCTGCATCTGGATGCCGGAAACATACCGGAATTTCTCGATTTCTTCGGCGAATTCTCGTTGCCAGTGGTGGTGGACCATATGGGGCGCGTGCCGGTGCGCGATGGGCTGGACCAAATCCCTTTCCGTCTATTGCTGGAATTGCTGAAGCGCCCGAATTGGTGGGTGAAAGTATCCGGTGCGGAGCGGATCTCCGAAACCGGCCCGCCCTTTGCGGATGCTATCCCCTTTGCGCAACGCCTGATCGCAGCGGCACCTGATCGCGTGCTGTGGGGCACGGATTGGCCACACCCCAATGTACGCTGGGAACCGGATGAGGCGGATCTGGTGGATTTGCTGCCACGCTTCGCAGATGCCGCCGCGCTGCAGCAGCTTCTGGTGGATAACCCCGCGCGGCTTTATGGATTTTCATGACGGGGGCAAGGGAAGTGCAAGACCAGATGACCGGACCACTCGCAGGTATTCGCGTGCTTGATCTTTCGTCGGTGGTGGTGGGGCCCGTCTGCACCGGCGTTCTCGCGGAACATGGCGCAGAGGTGATCAAGCTTGAAAGCCCAGGCGGTGATTTGCTCCGCCAGCTTGCCGGCAAGGGCCGTTCGCCCGGCATGAATGGCAAATTCCTGAATTTCAATCGCGGCAAGAAATCCATTGCACTTGATCTGAAAGCGCCGGCCGGGCTGGCGGCGCTGCATCGCCTTGCTGCAACCGTGGATGTTTTTGTCAGCAATATCCGTCCCGATGCGCAGGCGCGGCTTGGTGTGGATGCGGCAAGCCTGCACGCCATCGCACCCCGCCTAATCCATTGCGCCATCACGGGTTTCGGCTCTGGCGGGCCTTATGCCGGCAGGCCAGCCTATGACACGGTGATCCAAGGTGCGGCTGGTGTGGCTGGCTGCTTTGAAGCCTCCACCGGGGAACCACGCTATGTGCCAATGCTGGTGGCGGACCACACGGTTGGGCTGATCGCCGCGCAGATGATTGGCTTCGCGCTCTATCGCCGCGAGAAAACCGGTGTGGGTGAGGCGATTGAAGTGCCGATGTTTGAAAACATGGCAGCCTATGTGATGATGGAACACCTCGGCGCCATGTCCTTCCGTCCCGCGCTTGGCCCGCCTGGTGATCACCGGGTGCTCAGCCCCGATGCGCGGCCCTTGCCAACTTCTGATGGCCATATCTGCATTTCCGCAAATACGGATGCGCAGGCGCATGCGTTTTTTGATGCAATTGGCCGGCCCGAATTAAAGGCCGATCCGCGCTTCGCCACCATTGCCGGGCGCACTGCCAATACGCGTGACTATTTCGCCATCCGCGCGGGTGGGCTGAAGGGCAAGAATTCGGCTGAATGGCTGGAGATTTTTGATCGGCTAGATGTGCCGGCATCACCTTACAATACCATCGCCGGCTTGCTGGATGACCCGCATCTGCGCGCCGTTGGCATGGTGCAGGAAGAAGAACACCCGACTGAGGGTGCCACTTACGCCATTGGTCAGCCCAATCGCTTTTCCGGCGGCAATGCACCACCCGGCCGCCCAGCGCCACGGCTTGGGCAGGATGGTGCGGCGCTGCTGGCCGCGGCTGGCATGACCGAGGATGAAATCGCCACACTGAAACGTAATGGCGTGCTGCTTGAAGCGTCACAATAATACATTGAGGAAACAGCCATGACCCGACCCTTTGAAGGCATTCGCATCATAGACGCAACCCATGTGCTGGCCGGCCCCTTCGCCGCCTATCAGCTGGGCCTGCTGGGTGCCGATGTGATCAAGATTGAACACCCGGAAGACCCGGATCAAAGCCGCGTCAGCGGTGGCGATTGGGATCTCAATCGCGCTGGCATGGGCAGCTATTATCTGACCCAAGGGTCGAACAAGCGCAGCATGACGCTGGACCTAAAGCAGGAAGCCGCGCGCGAGATTTTCCGCAAGCTGATCGCAGGTGCCGATGTGCTGGTGGAGAATTTCCGCCCCGGTGCCTTTGCGGCTTTGGGCCTGGGCTATGAGGATTTGCTGAAAATGAATCCAAGGCTGATCTATTGCTCGATCTCTGCCTTTGGTCATGGCGGGCCGCGTGGTGAACAGACCGCTTATGATCACGTGATCCAGGCGACATCGGGCATCATGGCCTGCACCGGCACGCCTGAGGTGAACCCAATCAAATTCGGCGCGCCAGCGATTGATTACGCCACCGGCACCATGGGCGCCTTTGCCCTATCGGCAGCGCTGTTCCAGCGTGAGAAAACCGGGCGCGGCCAGCATATTGATCTTGCCATGCTGGATGTCGCGATCATGATGATGGCAAGCCACGTCACATCCTATGCGCGCAGCGGAAAGCCTGCGCGTCCGCGCGGTAATGATCATGAATATGCAACCAATAGCTGCTATCAGACCGCTGATGGCTTGGTGATGATCGGCGCGAGCAATCTTCGCCAACAACGCCGACTTTGGCATGCACTCGGCAGGCCGGATATGGCGAAGGACAGCAATGAAGCCCGCCATGCCGACCGCGCACATGAAGCGGCGACGCTGGCGGAGCTGTTGAAGGCCAAGACGGCGGCTGAATGGGAAAGCTACTTGCAGGCGCGCCATGTGCCGGCGGGACGCGTGCGTAACCTGGCGGAATCTCTGGCTGATCCGCAGATCAAGGGGCGCGGTGTGGTGCATCATTTCGAAAGCGCAGCAGGTGTGCCGGGATCATTTTCTGTCCCTGTCGCTGCATTCGGGTTTGCGCATGGCGGCCCGCGCGTGGATACGCCGCCGCCGACGCTTGGGCGCGACAATGATGCCATTCTGGCAGAGCTTGGCTATGATGACGCTACGCGTGCCAAGCTGCGCGCCGCTGGCGCGATTTGAAACAGGGGGACACCATGGCCCAATTCACCTTCGACCATATCCATCTGCGCAGCCCCGATCCGGAAGCAACCGCGGTATTCTATGAACGCATGTTTGGTGCCGAGGTTCTGCGTTCTACCCAGCAAGGCGAACCGCGCGTGGATGTCCGGCTTGGCGGGCAGATCATTTTCATCGCCCCCATCAAGGGGGATAACGTGGCACCGCCGCCCAGCATGCCTTATCGTGGGCTTGAACATATTGGCTTGGCCGTGACTGGGCTTGATCAGGTGGTTGCAGAATTGAAGACCAAGGGCGCTGAATTCACCATGGAACCAACCGCGATCCGCCCCGGCATTCGCATCTGCTTTGTGCGCGGGCCGGAAAATGTCGCGATTGAATTGCTGGAACGCAGCGCCTGAGCGTCCTTGTCATTGGCGCCGGCCCCGCCGGCCTGATGGCGGCGGAGGCCGCGGCGCAAGCGGGTGCCGCGGTTGTGGTGGCCGATCACATGCCATCGCCTGCGCGCAAGCTGCTCATTGCCGGGCGCGGCGGGTTGAATCTGACGCATTCCGAAGCGCTGCCGCAATTTCTGAAGCACTATGGCGCGGCTGAACCGCATCTCACACCACATATCCACGCCTTCCCGCCCGAGGCGTTGATCGCCTGGGTTGAGGGCTTGGGTCAGTCTTGTTTCGTCGGCTCCTCTGGTCGCGTTTTTCCGCGTGCCATGAAGGCATCGCCGCTGCTGCGCGCCTGGATGGCGCGACTATCCGCGCTTGGTGTTCGACTGGTCATGCGCCATCGCTGGCTTGGCTTTGCGGCCGATGGCGCGGCGCGTTTTGCCACACCGGATGGAGAAGTGCAGATCAAAGCCTCGGCCACCATTCTGGCACTCGGCGGCGCTTCCTGGCCGCGGCTTGGATCGGATGGTGCCTGGCCAGCGCTTTTGCCGGGTATCGCCACGCGGCCCTTCGCGCCTTCCAATATGGGCTTCGCCATTCCCTGGTCCGTGCATTTGCGCCAGCGCTTCGCCGGCACACCACTCAAGCGCATCGCGCTTTCATTCGGCGGCATCACGCAACGTGGTGAGGCGGTGCTCACAGAAGCCGGCATTGAAGGTGGCGCTGTTTATGCCTTGAGTGCGGCGATCCGTGATGCGCTGGAAGGGCAGCCCAGCGTCACGCTGCATCTCGATCTTCGGCCTGATCTCAGCCTTGCCGAGCTTTCCGCGCGGCTGGCAGGGCGGCGCGGTAGTCTTTCACTTTCCAATCATTTGCGGCGTAATGCCGGGCTGGCACCGGTTGGGATTGCCCTGGTGCAGGAAGCGCTGATGGCCGGGCCAGAACAAGGGGACCTTGCCGCCCTGATCAAGGCTTTACCGCTGCACGTAACGGGGTGTTTCCCTATTGCGCGCGCCATTTCCTCGGCCGGTGGGCTTGCCTGGTCTGAGGTGGATGAAAACCTGATGCTCCGCCGCTTGCCGGGCGTTTTCGCCTGTGGCGAAATGCTTGACTGGGAAGCCCCAACGGGCGGCTATTTGCTGCAAGCCTGTTTCAGTACGGGCCGCGCTGCTGGCCTGGCGGCCGGGCGCATCGGTGTTCAGCGGGTTTAACAATAGGGGATGATCATGGCGGAATTCGATCTGGTAGTACGCGGCGGAGAGGTTGCAACCGGTTTCGGCACCACGCGCTGCGATATCGGCGTGAAGGATGGGCGCATTGTCGCCCTTGGCGAAAAACTTTCCGATGGCGCACGGGTGGTGG
>JBIIGZ010000092.1:0-13740 GCA_044236185.1 Roseomonas sp.
ACGCCGGGCGAGGGCGCCAATCTCATCTACGGGGACCAACCCCCAAGCGCGTCACGGCGACCCTCTCCCAGCTACCGACGCGCAACCTTAGCCGGGAGGCGCGGCGATGAGTGGAGGTGTTACAAGCGCCTTTGATGAAGGGGTCACCTTATCCTCCTGGATAGCGGTCGCGGTCGTCGCGGCTTCCGGGGCGCTGAGCGCATCGCGCAAGCAATTGGATCCTGTGGGCTTCATCCTGATCGCCTGCGTCACCGCCTTTGGTGGCGGCACGGTCAGGGATTTGATCCTGGGCGCGCCGGTGTTTTGGCTGAAGGCACCGGGCATGGTGCTGCTGGGCGCGGGTGTTGCGCTTTTGGTGTTCTTCACGGCGCATCTTGTGGAACGGCGCTTCGTTGCACTGATTTGGGCCGATGCTGTTGGGCTTGGCCTTTTCGCGGTGCTCGGCGCTGAAGCAGCCTTGCGTTGGGGCGCGGACCCTTGGGTCGCGATCCTGATGGGCACCATTACGGCAACCGCCGGCGGCATCTTGCGCGATATCATCTGCGCAGAGCTGCCGCTGATCCTGCGCCGAGAAATCTACGCCACTGCCGCGGCTTTCGGCGCGGCCATTTTCGTCGCGCTGATTCATGCCGGGCTGCCGCGCGATGTGGCGCTGCCGATTGGCGCCTTTGCCGGCTTTGCGCTGCGTGGTGCGGCCATCCTGCGCGGCTGGTCCATGCCGACCTACAAGGCCAGGCCAGGCCGCGATTACCCTGACGAACGATAAGCAATGTCGCCCTACGCCATCGCGGTTCTATTCACCCTGGCGAGCACAGCCCTTTACGCCCTTGGTTATGCGCTGGCAAAGGTTTTGGCGGAAAGCCTGCATCCGTTTGAAATCACCTTTTTGCGCTCCGCCCTGGTGCTGGCTTCCGTCATGGCGCTGACCATGGTGAAGCCTGCGCCGCTTGACACCATCACGCGCATCGCCCTGCCCGCACGGCCCTGGGCGCAGCGCATGACGGGCGCGATGCTGATCTTCTCAACAACGCTTGGCGTCATCGGTTATTGGCTGGTGCCGATTACGGAAGCCGCCGCACTTGGTTTCACCGCGCCTGTCATCCTTGCCGCGCTTGGTGCGGTTTGGCTCAAGGAGGAAGTAACCGCGCGGCGCTGGATTGCCGTGCTGCTCGGCTTTGCCGGCATGCTGGTGGTGGTGCGCCCGGGCGGAGAGCTTTTCACCTGGTATGCTGCCATCCCCGTCGCCTCAGCCTTGTCCTACGCCACCTATCAGGTCATGGCGCGGCGCATTCGCGATGTGGCGAGTGCGGAAGACATCACCACCCAAGGCGCGCTGATGGGTGTTTTGATGCTGGCGCCGGCCATGCTGGTGCTGTGGCGCAGCCCGGATCTACTCACCTGGGGCCTGGTGGTGATCTACACTTTTTTGCAGACGGCAGCTTTGCTTTTTCTGGCGGGCGCGGTACGGCGGGCAGAGGTCTCTGCCCTCGCGCCCTGGCAATATGCGCGCATTGCCTTCGCCCTTGCCTTGGATGCGGCGATGTTTGACCGCTGGCCGGGACTTTGGGCTTTGGCGGGGTGTTTGTTGATTGCGGCAGGTGGCTTGGTGCTGGCCTGGCCCGCCAAGAAATAAGGCATTTGCGAAGGTTGCGGACCTTGGGCGATCATGGTGCACTCATCGCACCATGAGCATGACCTATCGGGTTGAGGCCTATAACCTCTCGCACGCTTCCGAAAATCGCATTCATGATGATGCGACAGCGCAACGCTTTGGCTTCACCGGTGGGCTGGTGCCCGGCGTGGAGGTATTCGCTTATTGCTGCCACCCGGCGGTGGAGCAATGGGGGCGCGATTTCCTGCGCCGGGGAGAGATTGCGGCTGGCTTCCAAAAGCCCGTCTATGATGGGCGCATTGCGACCGTTACAGCGACGCCAGAAGCCGATGGCCTGGCGCTTTCGGTAGAAAGCGAAGGTATTGCCTGTGCCAACGGTTTTGCACGCATGCCAGAGGCGCCCGCGCAGGCAGTGTCACTGGCTGATTGGCCAGCGGCATCACCGCCCGAAACACGCCCGAAGGCGAGCGATGAAAGCCTGGCGTCCGGGCTTTGGCTTGGCACACATGTGCTGGAATTAACACCTCAGGTCATGGCGGATTACTTGCGCGATGTGCGTGAAACGGCGCCGCTTTATGCCGAACAGGGCCTTGCTCATCCGGGCCTGATCTTGCGCATGTGCAATTGGCTTCTAACGCAAAATGTCGTGCTGGGGCCTTGGATACACATTGGCAGCAAGTTGCGCTTTCACAGTGAAGCGCGGTTGGGTGAAAGCCTGACCGCGCGCGGGCGCATCACTGGCAATATTGACCGCAAGGGCCACCGGATTGTGACGATTGAAGCGCTGGTGCTGGCGAATGATGTGCGGCCCGTAGCCCGCGTGACGCATGACGCGATTTGGCGCCCGCGTCAGGTGACTGAGACGGGGGGTTAAATCAGGCGCAGGATTTTCCCGCGCATCACGGCTGCACCGTGCGTTGCAACCTTTCCACCGCAAACCCTTCCCGCCGCGCAATCGCGACCGCCGCCGCATAATCCGCTTCCGCCATCACCGGCGTGCGCGACAAGATCCAAAGATAATTACGCCGCGGCGCGCCCACCACGGCCCAGCGATAGTCAGGATCAAGCCCAATAATCCAGTAATCGCCAAAGAAGGGCCAGAAGAAGCTGACACGCAGCCGGTCATTTCCGGGGCTCGCGCTGCGGGCAATGGCGGTTGCATTGCGCATCGCCCCATCGGCCGCGGCATTGCGGCAGCGATTGAGAACATCTACTGCGCCATCGGGGCGGAGCGTATATTGCGCCGTGACCGCTTCACAGCGCACGCGGCTGCTATCCTGAAAACTGGTTGGGAAGCGCGCGGCTTCATGCCAAAGCCCAGCATAGCGCGCGAGATCAACCTGCGCCACAGTGGCAGGCGTATTTGGCCCAGGTTGAGTTGTACAGGCGCCAAGCGCCAACAACGCCACAATCAGAAAAACGCGCATTTTATGCCCCCGGAATGCTGCCCTTGGGCAGCGTCAAAACATGATCATAGATCGCACCAGCAGTCGTGATCCAGATATCACTGCGCCGCGCGGTAATATGTTCCAGCGCACGGCGCAAATGCCGCAGCCGATAGGGCTGCCCCACCAAATAGGGATGCAGCGCAATCCCCATCACTTGCGGCTTCCCATCAGCGATCTGTCGGCGCCGTTCCTCAAAATCATCCATGATCATATCAGCAAAATACGCCGCGCCATCCTTGCGCCCGATGATGGAGGGAATGTCATTCACCTCCTGCGGATAGGGAATGGCCAGCAGCTTGCCGGCGCGGGTCTGCATCCAGATCGGCGCATCATCCGCGCACCAATTGAGCGTATAGCGATAGCCTGCTTCCACCAGCAGATCAGGCGTGGTTTTGCTTTCCGCAATCCAAGGGGAAAGCCAGCCTCGTGGCGCCTTGCCTTCATGTTTGGCGATGGCAGCGCTGCTCTCAGTGATCAGTGCGGCTTCCTCGGCTTCCGCCAGGATGGATTGACGTTCCGAATTGGTCCGTCCATGGCCCGCGAATTCATCACCACGCGCACGATGCGCGGCAAGCAAAGCGGGCGCGTAATCATACATGGCGCTATTCAGCAGCACGGTCGCGGGCATCCGCATTTCATCAAACAGCTCAAGTAGCCGCCAGGCGCCAACGCGATTGCCGTAATCGCGCCATGCGTAATTCAGCACATCGGGCTGCGGCCCGCCGGGCGCCAATTCCGCACCCAAGCCCTCGCCAAACGCGAAATGTTCAAGATTGAGGCCAAGATACACCGCAAGCTTCGCCCCGCCCGGCCAGGCATAGGACACGCGGTCCCGCCAGGGGTGATAGGTGTAGCGTCCATGGCTTGGCAGCATTGCGGTGATCCTTTCCCAATCTTCTTTGGGGGCGCGCGCCGGCTTCGGCAAGGGCTCGGGGCTTGCCTGCCGGCCCGCACCGGGCCAGCCTTCCGCCTGACCAAGGGAGGATCACATGAAAATCGGCGCTGCCATGTTCTTCACCGATTATTCCATGACACCCGGCGAATTGTCCGTGGCCTTGGAAGAACGCGGTTTTGATAGCCTCTGGGCGCCGGAACACTCGCATATTCCGCTGGCGCGCACAGCAGCCTATCCGGGCGGCGGCGCCTTGCCGCGCGAATATTATGAGGTGATGGACCCCTTCGTGACGCTGACCGCCGCCGCAGCCGCCACCAAAACCTTACTGGTGGGAACTGGCATTTGTCTGGTGGTGCAGCGCGATCCGATCCAGACCGCAAAAGCCGTTTCGACAATCGATCACATCTCTGGCGGGCGCTTCCTGTTTGGTGTCGGCAATGGCTGGAACCAGGATGAGATCGAAAACCACGGCACCGTCTTCGCCTCGCGTCACAAGCTCGCGCGCGAACGGATTGAGGCGATGAAGGCCATCTGGACCCAAGCCCAACCAAGTTACGCGGGCGAATTCGTCAATTTCACGCCGATGGAAACCGGCCCGAAGCCGCTGCAAAAGCCGCATCCGCCGATCATTGTCGGTGGGGCCTTTCCATGGGGTGCCAAGCGCGCGGTGCGCTACGGCGATGGCTGGATGCCGCATCGTGTGCGCAAGCACTATGCCGATGTTGGTGCGCTGATCCCGCAATTCCGCCAATTGATCACTGAGGCCGGGCGTCGCGAAGAAGATTTGCCCATCACCATCTGGGGCGTGAAGGAAGACCGCGACGCGCTACTGGCGGACCGTGATCTTGGCGTTGCGCGCGTGGTGCTAAGCCTGGCTTCCGCCAAGCGCGATGAGATTCTGCCGGAGCTTGATCGCTGGGCGGCACTGATACGTTCTGTATCTTAGAGCACCGTCTCGGCAGCCAAGCGCAGTGCTTCTTGCGTCGCACCCGTCAGCACCAGTGTAGAAAGCTTGCCCTCACGCGCTGCCGCCTGCCAATCACGCAAGCGGGCGCGCACACGATCCGCGGGGCCGACCAGCGCGATTTCATCCACCAGCGCATCCGGCACGGCAGCCAGCGCTTCCTTCCGGTGCCCGGCCAGAAACGCCTTTTGGATCGCAACTGCGGCATCGGGGAAGCCAAGACGCTTGCAGTAATCATTGTAGAAATTCTTGCCGATCGCGCCCATGCCGCCGATGTAAAGCGCCAATTCCGGCTTCACGGCATCGCGGCAGGCTTGCAGATCATCGCCCAGCCTAATCTTCGCATAGGGCGCGATGTCAAAATCACTTAAGGCGCGCGGGGTGGCCGCCTTCGCCATGCCTTCCAGCGTTGGCTTTATCACAAGGTCAGCTTTTTCTGGCGACATGAAAATCGGCAAATTGCCATCGGCGATTTCACCCGCCAGCCGCATGCCACCTGGCGTGATGGACGCGCAGTAAAAACGCATTGGCTTGCCGTGCAGAATGCTCTTCAGCGGCTTGCCGAGCCCTGTCGCATCCGGCCCATCATAGGGAATGCGATAATGCGTGCCCTGATATTCCAAGGGCTTTTCGCGCGCAATGATGGCGCGCATGATGTCAATATATTCACGCGTGCGCACAATCGGACTGCCATAGGGCTGGCCATGCCAGCCTTCCACCACCTGCGGCCCGGAAGGCCCGACCCCGCACAGGAAGCGATCTCCTGATAAGGATTGCAGCGTCATAGCCGTGGAAGCCGCACAGGCGGGGCTGCGCGCCGGCATTTGCATAATGCCTGTGCCTGCCTTGATTTTCATGGTTTGTGCCAGCACCCAGGTGATTGGCGTCACGGCATCCGTCCCGTAGCTTTCGCCGCACCACACCATGGTGAAGCCAAGCCTTTCGGCTTCCAGCACCAGCGCCATATCAATGGTGCCGGTCATGCCAAGCGTCATGCCAAGGCGCATGGGTCAGATCCTTTCCATCACCGAAGTGCGGAAGCTTTCCATCTGCCCCAGCACTTTTTCAACGGTGGAACCCAGGAAGTTGAAATCAATCGCCGAGACTCCCAGCGCGCGCAATACGTGCATGTCTTCGACAATCTGCTCCGCGCTGCCGGAAAACAAATGCCGTTCGCCATCGCCGGCGAGTGCGGGCAATTCGGTGCCAAATTTTTGCACGCGGAGCGAAAGCCCAACCGCCGCGGGGTCCCGCCCGGCCTCCGCTGTCAGGCGGCGCAACTTGGCAACCGCTGCCTTGTAGCGGGCCAGGCTATCCAGCGGAAAAGCCGGATTCGTGCCGATGGGATACCAGGCGTCCCCCAACCGCGCCGTGCGCCTGAGCGCCGGGCCGCTTTCACCCCCCACCCAAATCGGCGGCCCGCCCGGCTGCACGGGCTTGGGTTCAAAGCTGATCTTGTCGAAGCTGACATAGTCGCCATGAAAGCGCGGATCGGGCGCGGTCCATAATTCCCGCGCGGCCAGAATATATTCATCCGTCACCTTGCCGCGTGCGGCGAAATCCGGTGCGTCGAGCGCCTCAAACTCCTCCTTCAGCCAGCCCGCGCCAATGCCAAGCGTGAGCCGTCCATTGGAGAAAATATCAATGGTGGACAGGATTTTCGCCGTCAGCACCGCCGGGCGATGCGGCACCACCATCACGGAAGTCACCAACCGTAGCTTGCTGGTGCGGGCGGCGGCAAACATCACCTCGGTCAATTGTTCATGCCGCGCGCCGCGCGCGCCGGCGGGGAATTCGCCATTATCCGAATAGGGGTAGATGGCGTGAATATCGGTTGGGATCACCACATGGTCGCTGAAGGTGGCATAGGCATAGCCCATCGCCTCCCCGCCCTGGAGCAGCTGGGTAATCGCCTCAGGCGAGGCAAGCGGGCCGGCGGTTGGGGCGTTGAAACCGATTTGCATTTTGGGCCTCCCATCCCCGCGCATTGCATCTGGCGCGGCCTTCCCACACGATGGGGCCATGGGAAGGAGGATGGCAAGGGTGCTGGATAGGCTGGAAACAATGCCGCTGGCGGAATTGATGGAGGAAGCTGCGGCTTTGCGCGATGCCGGGCATGGGCGCGTTATGTCCTATTCGCGCAAGGTCTTCATTCCGCTGACCAAGCTCTGCCGCGATGTCTGCCATTACTGCACCTTCGCCGAAAAGCCGCGTGTGGGCAGGGCGGCATATCTCTCGCCTGATGAAGTGCTCGCGATTGCGCGCGCCGGCGCCAAGGCCGGCTGCACGGAGGCGTTGTTTACGCTCGGCGATAAGCCTGAATTGCGCTGGCGCCAGGCGCGTGAGGCCTTAGCGGAAATGGGCCATGCCAGCACCATCGAATACCTAGTCGCGATGTGCGATCTGGTGCTGCGCGAAACCGGCCTGCTGCCCCATGCCAATCCGGGCGTGATGGATAAGGCGGAGTTGCTGGCGCTGCGCGATGTGACCGCGAGCCAAGGCATTATGCTGGAAAGTACCAGTGAACGGCTTTGCGCGCCCGGCGGTGTGCATCATGGCAGCCCGGACAAGCACCCGGCCATCAGGCTTGAGGTGCTGAACCAGGCAGGTGAGGCGCAGATTCCCTTCACCACCGGCATTCTGATCGGCATTGGTGAAACCCGCGCGGAACGTCTGGAAGCCTTGCGCGCCATTGCGGAAAGCCACGCCCGCTATGGGCATGTGCAGGAAGTCATCATTCAGAATTTCCGTGCGAAGCCCCGCACCAAGCGTGCTGAGGCGCCTGAGCCCGATTTGGATGATCTGCTATGGACCATTGCCTCAGCGCGCATCATTCTGGGCGGAGCGGCCAATATCCAGGCACCGCCCAATCTTTCGCCCGGCACCTATCCGCGCATGATTGCGGCCGGCATCAATGATTGGGGCGGCATTTCGCCGGTGACGCCGGATCATGTGAACCCGGAAGCGCCCTGGCCTGCCATTGCAACGCTTGCGCAAAAAACCGCGAGTATGGGCAAGGTGCTGGTGCAGCGCCTGCCGGCTTATCCCGCCTATCTGCGCGCGCCGCGCGATTGGTTTGCGCCGCGCATCGCAACCGCACTGCAGCGTGCGAGCGACGCAGCCGGCTTTGCGCGCGGCGATGATTGGTCCCCCGGAGCGCTGACACTACCGCGCCTTGCAGCGCCGCTATTGAACGCCGCTGATGCGGGGCTGGGCGCGCTGGTGGAACGCGCAGCGCATGGCGAAAGGCCTGATACGCCGGCCATTGAAAGGCTGTTTGCGGCACGGGACGCGGATCAGGCGCATGTCATGGCGGCTGCGGATCGGCTGCGCCAGGCGGTGGCGGGCGATACCGTGCGCTATGTTGTCAATCGCAATATCAATTACACGAATATCTGCACTTATCGTTGCACCTTCTGCGCCTTCAGCAAGGGCAAGACGCATGAAGCCTTGCGTGGCCCGGCCTATGATCTTGATCATGCGGAAATCACGCGCCGCGCCAAGGAAGCATGGGCGCGTGGTGCCACGGAAGTCTGCCTGCAAGGCGGTATCCACCCGGACTATACCGGCGCAACCTATGAAGCGATTTGCCGCGCCATCAAACAAGCCGTGCCAGGGATGCATATCCATGCCTTCTCGGCGCTCGAAATCCATCAGGGCGCGCGCACGCTTGGGCTTTCGCTTTCGGAATTCCTGGCGCGCCTGCGCGATGCGGGGCTTGGTACTTTACCGGGCACGGCGGCAGAGATTTTGGATGATGAAATACGCGCTATCATCTGCCCGGATAAGGTGAATACCGAAGAATGGCAGGCGGTGATGCGGGCTGCGCATGGGCTGTCGCTTCGCAGCACCGCCACCATCATGTTTGGCCATGTGGAAGCGCCCTTGCATTGGGCGCGGCATTTGCTGGTGCTGCGGGATTTACAAGCCGAAACTGGCGGCTTCACCGAATTTGTGCCGTTGCCTTTCGTTCATATGGAAGCGCCCATGTATCTGCGCGGCCGCGCGCGTCGTGGTCCCAGTTTCCGTGAGACGCTGTTGATGCACAGCGTTGCGCGGCTGGTGCTCCATCCGCATTTCACCAATATCCAGACAAGCTGGGTGAAGATGGGCCCAGAAGGTGCGGCGATGGCCCTGCAGGCGGGTGCCAATGATCTGGGCGGTACGCTGATGAATGAAAGCATCAGCCGCGCTGCAGGCACGGAGCACGGTCAGGAATTTCCACCCGAGGCGATGGAACGCCTGATCCATTCAATCGGGCGGCAGCCAATGCAGCGCAGCACCACCTATGGCCCCGTTGCGCGCGAACGCGAAGATGCTTCGCGCAGAGCGGCACCTCTCGCCCCCATGGTGCAGACTGTGCCGCGCAAGCGCGCCGTATTGGCGGGCGATTAAGCCAAGCGGTTGAGAATGCCGTTTTGCTCGAGCCACGCCAGGGTTTGCGTGCCCTCGGCTTCGGGAATACGTGCAAAGCGCGCGATATCGGCGGGATGGTCAATATCCATCGCAATGCCCGGCAGACGTAGGATTTGCGGCGTAATGCCTGCTGCGCGCGCAGACGCCAGATGCGGGAAATAGCTATCCTCACCAAAGCGCAGCTTCACCGCATCGGGTGGAGACATCAGAATGGCGTTCGATCCTTGCTCATCATGCGCTGGTGCGATGATGAAGGCGAGTGGACTAGTCATCGCTGCGATTAGAGCTTCCACCTCCGGCGTTTTCACAGCGGGAATATCGCCAGGCATGGTCAGGATGGCCGCGATACCCCCCGCCTGTAACACTGCCGCAGCCGCTGTCACCGCGCTGGTATGCCCCTCTCGCGCGCCTTCCGTGATGATTTGCGCGCCATATTGTCGTGCAAGCGCCTCAGCCCAAGGATCAAGCGTCACCACAGCAATACCCGCCAGGCCTTGGGTGACTGATAGTGCGGCCAGCAGATCGCGCAACATCACCTGCATCAGCCCCACGCGTTCTTCGGGTGACAGCAAGGGCGCAAGGCGCTGCTTTGCGCCCGCCATTTCCTTCACTGGCAGAATGGCCCAGGGCTTCATCTGAGCGCTTCAATCGCCGCCAGCACCTGCCGCGCGAGGGCGGTTTTGTCGACCAAATTGCGCATCAGTGTCGCGGCATGAAACACGCGCGGCGTGATGCCTTCACCATCATCGCCATGTTCCATCACGAAGCCATGCAGCAAATCGCCATAGCGCCCGGCGACAGCAGCCGCACTCGGCGTCACGCTAAGGGCTTCAAACATACGCGCGGTTGGCCCCTTCACCGCCTGGCCGGCAATGATGGGCGATACAGCGACTACCGGCGCGCCGGATGCTTTGATGGCGTCACGCAAGCCTGGCACGGCCAGGATAGGTTCGATGCTGATGAAGGGATTGCTTGGGCAAATCACGATGCCGCGCGGTTTTGCGCGTAGCGCTTCAAGCAAAACGGGCTGCGGGTGCGCCTGTTCAACGCCAGCAAACCTTACGGCGCGCGCCAAAGGTTCAGCGCGCAGCCGCACAAACCAATCCTGAAAATCCAGCCAGCCTTGACCCGTGTTGATTTGCGTGCGCACCGGATCATCACTCATCGGCAGGATGCGCGGGCCGATGCCGAAGCGCTGGCGCACATGATCGGTGATGGTTGAGAGCGTTTCGCCGGCCGCCAGACGATGGCTGCGCAATACATGCAGCGCCAAATCGCGATCACCCAGGCGAAACCAATCTGCCCCACCAAGCGCGGCGAGCGTTTCCATGAAAGCCCAGCTTTCATCAGCACGCCCCCAGCCAAGCTTGGGATTATCCAGCCCCGCCAGGGTATAGAGCAGCGTATCCGTATCCGGGCAGATCGTGAGCCCGTAATGCTCAAAATCATCGCCGGTATTGGCGACGATCAGTAATTCCTCAGGTGGCAGAACGCGCGAAAGACCAAGCGCAAGCTTTGCCCCGCCAATGCCGCCAGAAAGCGCGATGATCACTGGAATAGATCCTCCTGCGCGGGGCGGATCAATTCGGCGGCAGGATTTTCGGCGCCGGACCATGACAGCCCGCGTACCAGCACCGCAGGTTGACCTTCTGCCCCCTGCCCCATCACCAGGCCAGCAGCGGCGGCAATTTCATCGGCGAAGCCCGTGATGCTCACCATCAGCGTGCGGCCAAATAAATCGGGCTGGCCACGCAAATCACGCAACGCCGGCAAGCCCGCCGCGCCGATGGCGACACCTACTGTGCCGCGACGCCAAGCCCGGCCGAAACTATCCGTAATCACCACGGGCAGGCCAAGCCGGGCAGCAAGCGCCGCCGCACTCCCATCAGGATTGCGGGGCAATAGCAGCGCATGGCCATCGGTTCCGATGTTCGATTGGTCAATGCCGGCATTGGCCATGACAAAACCCAGCCGATGCTTGACGATAATCAGGTTGGGCCGCGCACGCACCACGCGTTCTGATTCAGACAGTATCAATTCGACCAACCGCGCATCCTTGCCGGTTTGCTCAGCAAGTTCACGCGCTGCTGCTGAGGGTTGTACGGAAGCCAGCGCAATGCTCCGTCCTTCCGCCTTGCTCACAATTTTCTGTGCAACCGCCAGCACATCGCCTCGTTCTGGCACCAAGCCGGCGCGTGCCATGGTGTCTTCCAATAACGTCGCCAGATGATCGCCCGCCTGCACCATGGGCAGGCCAGGCAGCGCAAAAAGCTGAAGGCTCGGCCTCAAGCGAAGCGGCGGCGCAGCAGTGGCAGCACCTGCTCCCCATACAGTCGCAAAAACCGCGCTTGATCCGGCCCTGGCGCATGAAACACCAAATGCCGGAAGCCGAGGCCGACATAATAGCCGATCCGCTCTACATGCTCTTCCGGATCATTGGAAACTATCCAGCGGCTGGCCGCGCGTTCAAGCGGCAGCGCATCGGCAAGGCGTTCCATTTCCATGGGGTCTTCGACCGACATTTTTTCTTCTGCCGAAAGCGCCAGCGCCGCCCAATGGCGCGTATCTTCCAAGGCGCGCTGCTTGTCCGTATCGAAGGAAACCTTCACTTCGATCATGCGGTCATAGTCGGGCTTCGGTGCCACTGCGGCTTCCAGCCCCGCGAGAACATTCGGCAGCAGGGTTTCGGTGTAAAGCTCCGGCTTTTTGCCACTGGTGCAGATGAAACCGTCACCGCCACGGCCGGCATATTTCGCCACCATGGCGCCGGCGGCCGCAACGTAAATCGGCACGGGGGTTTCTGGTCGATCATAGATGGTCGCGTGTTCCGTGCGGTAATACTGCCCTTCGAAACTCACACGGTCTTCGGTCCAAAGCTTGCGCATCAATTGCACGGCTTCGCGCATACGGGCGAAGCGTTCCTTGAATTCCGGCCAGGGCTGACCGGTGGAAGGCACCTCATTCAGGCCTTCACCGGTGCCGATGCCCAGAATGACGCGGCCTGGAAACATCGAACCCAAAGTGCCAAAGGCCTGTGCCACAATGGAAGGATGGTAGCGAAAGGTTGGCGTCAGCACGCTGGTGCCCATCACAAGCCGCTGCGTGCGCGCGCCAAGCGCACCGAGCCACACAAGCGAATTCGGCGCATGCCCGCCCGTGTGTTTCCAAGGCTGGAAATGGTCTGAGATGAAGCAGCTATCGAAGCCCATCTCTTCCGCCAGCACGCCGAAATCCAGCAATTGTGCTGGCGCGAATTGTTCGGCGGATGCCTTATAGCCAAGCTTCAACATGGCTATCACGTATCCGCCAACGCAGCCAGCATGGCATCCCGATGCGCGGTATCGCCATCATCCGTCACCGGCTGAATGCAAACATGCGTGGCCCCCGCCGTGAAATGCGCGCGCAGCCCGGCCTTCACGGTAGCGGCATCACCATGCAGCACCATGGCATCAATGAAGCGATCACTACCGCCATTGGCAAGCTCTGCTTCGGTAAAGCCAAGCCGCAGCCAATTATTCACGTAATTCGGTAGCACCATATAGCGGGAGAGTTCGCGCCGCCCGAGTGCGCGCGCGCGCACCGGATCGGTTTCGATGCACACCTTCTGTTCCACTGCCAGTACCTTGCCCGGCCCAAGAATGGCCGCGGCCTGGGCAGTGTGCTCCGGCGTTACATTGTAAGGCACTGCACCATCCGCCGCGCTGCCCGAAAGCGCCAGCATTTTCGGCCCAAGGGCTGCCAGCAGCACGGGGCCTTCCAGCGTATCAGCGCCCGCCTTGCGCAGCCCATCCAAATAGCCGCGCATGGCCGGGATGGGTTTTTCATAGCGATGGCCGCGCAAGCCTTCCACCATCGGGATATGGCTGACACCAAGCCCAAGCGCGAAGCGCCCTTCATGCAGCGCATTCAGCGTGGCAAGACCGCGGCGCGCGGTGAAGGCATCGCGCGCATAGATATTCGCAATCGAACTGCCGACGGTAAGCTTCTTGCTATTCGCCAGCAGAAACCCGGCCAGCGCCATGGATTCATAACCGCGCGATTCCGGATACCAGAAGCTGCCATAGCCAAGGTCTTCCACACGGTTCAGCAAGGCGCGCAAGGCTGCCGCATCCAGCCGATCCGTGGAACACCAAACGCCCAAACGACCGAATTGCATGATTGTGATCCTTTTCCCCCGTAACCTGGGTCAGCCGTAGGTTTCATCAAGCGCCTGAAAACGCGGCAGATCAACCAGGGTGCTGAATTCCGCATAGCTCATCATGGCACTCGCTGCCTTGGCCGGCGTGCCATCACGCTTCAATACGGCCAACGCATCGGCCACCGCACGTGCAGCCGTGAACAGCGCCGTCACCGCATAGAACACGACAGAAAAACCCATGCCTTCCAGATCACGCATTGTCAGCGC
>JBIIGZ010000235.1:0-4223 GCA_044236185.1 Roseomonas sp.
AGATGCGCGCGCAGAAAAGCCCATCCCGCTCCGGCTTGAAGGTGCGGTAATTGATGGTTTCCGGCTTCTTGATCTCGCCATAGGACCAGGAGCGGATTTGCTCCGGGCTCGCCATGGTGATCTTGATCTGGTCAAAAGTGACGGCCTGACCCGTCTGACCCAGGATTTTCATAAGCTCGTTCATGCGGCCAACCTCTTGAGCGGGGCCGCCGCCACGAACACCTCGTGGCGGCTGAGCGGTGAGAGAATAAGACTAAGCTGATCCATCAGACCGGGCGGTTTTCCAGGTCAACATTGAGACCGAGCGATTTCAGTTCCTTCACCAACACGTTGAAGGATTCCGGAATACCAGCCTCAAAACTGTCCTGATCGCGCACGATCGCTTCATAGACCTTGGTGCGGCCCGAAACATCGTCCGATTTAACGGTGAGCATTTCCTGCAGCGTATAGGCAGCGCCATAGGCTTCCAGCGCCCAGACTTCCATTTCGCCGAAGCGCTGGCCACCGAACTGCGCCTTACCACCCAGCGGCTGCTGGGTGACCAGGCTGTAGGGCCCGATGGAACGCGCGTGGATCTTGTCATCCACCAGGTGATGCAGCTTGAGCATATAGATGTAGCCAACCGTCACCTTGCGTTCGAAACGCTCACCCGAACGGCCATCATGCAGCCAAACCTGGCCCGAGGTATCAAGCCCGGCCTTGTCCAGCATGTCTTCAATATCGGCCATGCGCGCGCCATCAAACACCGGTGTGGCAATCGGGATACCCTTCTTCAGGTTCTCGCAAAGCTCAACCAGCTGATCATCCGCCATCGGCGCGATATCGCGGGCGAAGACTTCATCACCATAGATATCCTTGAGCTTGGCTTCCAATTCGCTGCGACGCGCGCTGCGATGGCGATATTCATCCACCAATTCGCCGACCTGACGGCCAAGATTGGCGCAAGCCCAACCCAAATGGGTTTCCAGAATCTGCCCCACATTCATGCGCGAAGGCACGCCAAGCGGGTTCAGCACCAAATCAACCGAGGTACCATCTTCCAGGAAGGGCATGTCTTCCACCGGCACAACGCGGCTGACCACACCCTTATTGCCATGGCGCCCGGCCATCTTGTCGCCCGGCTGAAGCTTACGCTTCACCGCGATGAAGACCTTGACCATCTTCATCACACCCGGCGGCAATTCATCGCCGCGCTGCACTTTTTCGACCTTGCTCTCAAAACGCTTTTGCAGCCTTTCGATCGCGGCATCGAATTCGCGCTTCATGGCTTCAATTTCGGCCATCGCGGCATCATCCGCGACCGAGATTTGCCGCCATGTCGCTTTGGCGAATTCATCCAGCACTTCATCGGTGATGACCGTGCCAGCCTTGACCGGCTTGAAGCCACCGGTCGCCTTGCGGTTCAGCAGACGCTCACGCAGACGCGAATAGAAGGAACGCTCCTGGATCGCCTTTTCATCGTCGCGGTCCTTGGCAAGGCGCTCAATCTCAGCGCGCTCAATCGCCATCGCGCGCTCATCCTTGTCAATGCCGCGGCGGGAGAAGACGCGCACATCAACAACGGTACCAGCAACGCCCGGCGGCAGCTTCAGCGATGTATCACGCACATCGGAAGCCTTTTCACCGAAGATCGCGCGCAGCAGCTTTTCTTCCGGAGTCATCGGGCTTTCGCCCTTCGGCGTTACCTTGCCAACCAGAATATCGCCCGGATTAACCTCGGCACCCACATAGACAATGCCGGCTTCATCCAGATTGCGCAGCGCTTCTTCACCCACATTCGGAATGTCGCGGGTGATTTCTTCCTGGCCGAGCTTTGTGTCGCGCGCCATCACCTCAAATTCTTCGATATGGATCGAGGTGAAGACATCATCACGCGCGATGCGTTCGCTGATCAGGATCGAATCTTCGAAGTTATAGCCATTCCAGGGCATGAAGGCGCATAGCACGTTGCGTCCCAGCGCCAATTCGCCAAGCTCGGTCGAAGGACCATCGGCGATGATGTCACCGGTCTTCACCGCATCACCCACCCTCACCAGCGGGCGCTGGTTGATGCAGGTGGATTGGTTGGAGCGCATGTATTTGCGCAGCCGATAAATATCAACGCCGCTGGTCGAACCATCGGCCGAGGTCGCGCGCACAACAATGCGCGCACCGTCAATCGAATCGACCACGCCATCACGCCGCGCCACAATGGTGGCGCCTGAGTCACGTGCCACCGCGGCTTCCATCCCAGTGCCAACCAGCGGCGCATCAGCGCGGATCAGCGGCACCGCCTGACGCTGCATGTTGGAACCCATCAGCGCGCGGTTCGCGTCATCGTTTTCCAGGAAGGGGATCAGCGCCGCCGCAACTGACACAAGCTGCTTTGGGGAAACGTCAATCGCCGTCACTTCTTCCGGCTTCACCAGTCGGAAATCGCCACCCTGACGCACCGAGACCAATTCATCCTTGAAGCGGCCATCCGTATCAACATTGGCATCGGCCTGCGCGACGATCAGGCGTTCTTCTTCCATCGCGGAGAGATAGCGGGAATCACCCACAATCTGCCCATCCTTCACCAGGCGATATGGCGTTTCGATGAAGCCGTATTTGTTCACCTTGGCAAAGGTCGCGAGTGAATTGATCAGGCCGATATTCGGGCCTTCCGGCGTTTCAATCGGGCAGATGCGCCCATAATGTGTCGGGTGCACATCGCGCACTTCAAAGCCCGCGCGTTCACGCGTCAAACCACCCGGACCAAGCGCCGAAAGGCGGCGCTTGTGAGTCACTTCCGAAAGCGGATTGGTCTGGTCCATGAATTGCGACAGCTGCGAGGAGCCGAAGAATTCCCGCACCGCCGCCGCCGCCGGCTTCGCGTTGATCAGGTCATGCGGCATGACGGTGTCAATATCCACCGACCCCATGCGTTCCTTGATCGCGCGTTCCATGCGCAGCAAACCAACGCGATATTGATTTTCCATCAATTCGCCAACCGACCGCACGCGGCGATTGCCGAGGTTATCAATATCGTCAATCTGCCCGCGCCCATCCTTCAGGTCGAGCAATACGCGAAGTGTCGCCACAATATCCTGCTTACGCAGGATGCGCACATAATCCGGCACTTCTTCCAGCGAAAAGCCAAGGCGCATATTCATCTTCACGCGCCCGACCGTGGAGAGGTCATAGCGTTCCATGTCGAAGAACAGGCCGCGGAACAGCGCTTCGGCGGTTTCTGGCGTCGGCGGTTCACCCGGACGCATCACACGATAGATATCCATCAGCGCTTCGTCGCGGTTGGAATTCTTGTCCACCGCGAGCGTATTGCGCATCCAGGGACCAACCGCCTGATCAATCGAGAGCGTCGGCAGGCGATTGAGACCGATTTCCTCAATCAGGTTCAGCTTCGGCTCAGTCAATTCCTCACCGGCTTCGGCCCAAATCTCCCCGGTTTCCATATTCACCAGGTCTTCGGCCACAAAACGGCCGAGCAATTCAGCGCGGCTCACCAGCACTTCCGTCGTGCCCGCTTCGGCGATCTTGCGTGCCAGGCGCGGCGTCAGCTTCGCGTCCTTTTCCGCGACCACTTCGCCGGTGCGCGCGTCCACCAAAGCTTCCGCAAGCTTCACGCCACGGAAGGAATCGGGGTCAAAAGTCCGTGACCAGCCCTTGGGGCCACGCGCAAACACCACCTGACCATAGAAGGAATTCAAGATTTCCTCGGCATCCATGCCGCGGATTTCATGTAATTCCATCTGCCCGTCACGCTCGGCACGCTGCATTTCAGTGGCCGCGCTATCCAGCGCGTAAAGCAGCGTGGTGACCGGCAGCTTGCGCTTGCGGTCAATGCGAACATAGCAAATGTCCTTGGCATCGAATTCGAAATCGAGCCATGAACCGCGATACGGGATCACGCGCGCAGCAAACAGGTACTTGCCGCTGGAATGCGTCTTGCCCCGGTCATGGTCGAAAAACACACCCGGGCTGCGATGCATCTGGGAGACAATGACGCGTTCCGTGCCATTGATGATGAAGGTGCCGTTATCGGTCATGAGCGGCATATCGCCCATGTAGACATCCTGTTCCTTGATGTCGCGCACCGAACGGCTGCCGGTTTCCTCATCCACATCCCACACGATCAGGCGCAGACGCACCTTGAGCGGCGCGGCATAGGTCAGCCCGCGCTGGATGCATTCCTCAACATCATATTTCGGCTCTTCGAGTTCGTATTGCACGAATTCCAGGCG
>JBIIGZ010000236.1:0-4193 GCA_044236185.1 Roseomonas sp.
GTCAGGCAGGTCGGCCAGCGGCAGAATGATGGGCGCTTCGGGCATGGCTGCGCCGGCTGGAAAGATTTCCAGCACCACGCGGCCCTGGCGCTGATCCAGCACGGACCAAAGCGCCTGGCCCGCCCGCGCAGATGGCGGGAGTTCCGCCGCCAAAGCCTCACCGGTCGTCACGCCGATCAAGGTCTTGCCGAGCGCCTGTGCCAAGCCCTCGGCCAGGGCAATCGCGGTGCGCAGCCCCGTGAAGCCACCCGGCCCCACACCCACGGCGATGGCATCCAGGCTGGCAGGTGCTGCGCCCGCTTCCGCCAGAACCTGTTCCGCCATCGGGGGCAGCGCAGCAGGATGGCCGCGCGGTGCTTCATGCAATGCGGCTGAAAGCAGCACATCATCGCTGAGCAGCGCCGCAGAACAGCGCGCCAAGGCCCCTTCAAGCGCGAGGATCAGCATTTCGAAACTCTTTCCGCAGCGACATCAGGGGCTGTCTACGCCAAATCAGCGGGGGGAGAAACAACGAGGCCAGAAACCCCTAAAGCGTGGCACGGAAAAGCAAGTCATTCCACTTGGCTGAGACTTGTTCTAGCCCAGCTGCAAAAGGGATCGGTCTTTGGCGTTTACCTGTGGCCGCGGGGCCTTGGCGGGCCCCAGCATGGCATGGCGCAACAGAAAATCCGCCATGTCGCGCACCGATGCGTGGCGGCGGCAGATCAGCCATTCGCGGATGTTCCGGCTCAGCCTTGCGAAGCGGCGCGTGAAAGGCTTGCCCGACAAAAGATAGGCCAAGGGCTTCGCTTCGGTCGCCATGCGCCGCACCAGGCTTTCCGCCACTTCAGGCCCGGCACCGACAGGTGGCGCATCGCCAGCGCGTCGCTTGCGAAGGATCACGGAAGTATGGCGCGTATCCTCACCTTCCATCGGCACAAAGCCGCATTGCCATGCCAGCAGCAACAGCGTCTCCGGGGTGAAATTCCAGATATGCGCCATGTGAAAGATATTCCCCACCTGCTTATGGGTGGCGGAAAGATTAGGCACTTCAAGAAACAGAACACCATCTTCGGCAAGCCAGGCATGAATGCGCCGCAGTGCCTGCCAGGGATCAGTCACATGTTCCAGCACGTGGTTCATGGTGACCAGATGAAGGCCTGCTTCTGCCGGCGCCACCTGTTCGAAGCCGCCGGTTTGCATGGCAACATCATAGGTCCGGCGCGCGAAATCCGCATAGGCTTCATTCGGTTCTATCCCACGCGCATCAAAGCCGCTGCGCGCCATGACATAAACAAATTCGCCCGAAGACGCGCCGATATCCAGAATGCGCGCGCCACCATGCAGGAAGGGCATGAGCCGACCAGCGCGGGAAATGGCGCCCCGCACGGCGCGCAGCGAGTGTTTGCGCTTGGGTTCAAAGCCACCCTTATACGCCACGCGGTAATCCTTGGCGTAGAAATCGGCCATATCCGCGGCACTTGGCAACGGATGATGGCTGACCAGGCCGCAGCTGCGGCAAAGGGCCGTGGTCAGCGGTTGATGCCCCCGGCCACGCGTAGCCAGCACTTCGCGGTCCGTGCCGCCGCATAACCCGCAAGAATCAGCCGTAAAGCGATGCCCATTCTGCATTGAAGCCTCCGTGACGGGCACGGGTTAGCCTTGGCAGGGCTTCAGCAGGCTGACTGGGCCTGTCAGCTTGGTGTCAGCTACAGGGGGCTATTGCTACGCTACAGGAGAATCGCGCCGCTATGCGGATTTTGGTGGTTGAAGATGAACCGGGGATCGCGCGGGATTTGATGGGGGCGCTGGCATCGGCCGGCTTTGCCGCGGAACATGCCGCCGATGGCGATACCGCCTGGCAGCGTGGCGGCATCGAAGCTTTTGACGCTGCCTTGCTAGACCTTGGTCTGCCGCGCATGGATGGGCTTTCGCTGATACGCCGCTGGCGGGCGGAAGGGGTGACCTTTCCAATCCTGGTGCTTTCCGCACGCGGCGCATGGACCACGCGCGTGGAAGCGATAGACGCCGGCGCCGATGATTTTCTGATAAAGCCTTTCGCCATAGAAGAACTGCTCGCCCGCCTGCGTGCGATCCTCAGGCGCGCTGCCGGGCGCAGCCAGAATATTGTGGCGATTGGGGATTTGCTGCTTGATTTGCGCGCAAGGCGCCTGACGCGGGCCGGGGCGCCGGTTGAACTGACATTGCTGGAATTCCGTCTGCTTACTTATTTGATGCATCATGCCGGACGCGCCATTCATCAGACCGAGCTTTCAGAACATATTTATGCCGGGGAAGCCGATCGCGGCGACAATGCGATTGAAGCGCTGATGGCGCGCCTAAGGCGCAAGATCGGGCCAGATGCCATTCGCACGCGGCGCGGCCATGGCTATGTGATTGGCGGTGAACCGTGACGAATTCCGTGCGCGCGCGCTTTGCCATTGTGGGTATGGCCACAGTGTTGATCGTGATCGGGGCGATCGGCATGGCGGTGCAAGGCATGTTCGAACGCCATAATGAACGGGAAGTCTTGGCTGAATTGGATGCCGATTTGCGGTTCCTGGCGCGCAGCCTTGTCGTGGATAATGGCGTTGCCACGCTGCGCGTGCAGCCCTTGGCCGATCCGCGCTTTCAGGAACCGCTTTCGGGACTCTACTGGCAGGTCAGGAATGACCTTACCGGGGCGATATTGCGGTCCCCGTCCCTGGCCGGCGCAAGTTTTCGGCTTGAAGATGATCGCCTGACGCTTGGTGAGCGCCATCGCCACATCGTCTTCGGACCTGAAGGGACCAAGCTGATAGTGCTTGAGCGCCGCATCGAAGACCCGAGTGAGCCGGCCGCCAGCTATCGCGTGGCGGTGGCCGTGGATCGCAAACTGCTGGAAGCGGCCAACCGCGCCTTTTTGCTTGATCTATTGCCTATGCTGGGACTGATCGGTGCTGGATTGCTGGTGGCCTTCGCCCTGCAAGGCGGCATCGCGCTGGGGCCAATCGGTCGCGCCGGACGGGCGCTACATGAATTGGCTGAAGGCAAGCGGGAGAGGATTGGCACGGCACTGCCAAGCGAATTGCAGGCACTGGCTATTCGTTTTGATACTCTATTGGATGAACAGCGCCACGGCGCACGATTGGCGCGGGAACGCGCCGCTGATCTGGCGCATGGGCTCCGGACCGCGCTTACCCTGCTGAATGCACGCATCAGGGAATTGTGCGATCGTGGTGATAGCGAGATGGCGCAAGCGCTTGAAGCCATTTCAACCAGCATTGAACAGCGCATGGCCCGTGAATTGGCCCGTGCGTATATTGAAGGGCCGAAGACCCATGGGCCACCGCTGGCGCTGCGCCCGGTCATTGAACGTGTTGCGCGCGCCTTTGCGCGGACTAGCCGTGGCGAAACCCTGATCTGGCAGCAGGACATCCCGCAGGACGTGATGGCGGAAATCAAGGAAGGCGATTTTGTCGAATTGCTTGGCGTTCTGCTTGATAATGCAACGAAATGGGCATCCGCCAGAATAGGCATTGGTCTGCATCTGGCCCAAGGGATGGTGCGGCTTTCGGTGGAAGATGACGGGCCGGGCATTCCGCCCCAGGATCGCCGTGCGGCGTTGACCCGCGGCGTACAGCTCAATAACGACAAAAGCGGTACGGGCATTGGCCTTGCCGTGGCACGCGATATCGCCCTTGCCTATGGCGGTGAGGTTGATTTGGCCGATAGTGCGCTTGGCGGGCTTTACGTGGAAGTTAGGCTACCGCTACGCCGTGACTGAGCAGCCCCAGGCGCTTTCGCACAAGCCGCGCAATCATGCGGACTTCCCAGAATGATTAGGGGATCGCTTGCTGGCGCGATCCCCTAAGCGCAAGTCAGACCTTTTCGATCTCACCACCGCCATCAACCCAATTCTTGAAGCCGCCAAGATTGCGCACATTGGCATAACCCATGTCATGCAGCGTCTTCAGCACCAGCGCGGAACGCCCGCCAGAAGCGCAATAGGCGACAATCGTCTTCGCACGATCAAACGCCGCATCATGCAAAGCCGATGAAGGATCAGCGCGGAATTCAACCAGACCGCGGGGAATGGTCAGCGCGCCCGGCACCTTACCTGATGCCGCGACCTCTGCTGGTTCGCGCACATCCAGGAAAACCACATCGGCGCTGCCGACCAGGCCCTTGGCTTCATCGGCGCTGATACGCGGCACCACGGCTTCGGCGGCAGC
>JBIIGZ010000237.1:0-4180 GCA_044236185.1 Roseomonas sp.
GATGCGCAAGGCACGGCGCTGGTGGAGTTGGTGATTGGCCGGCGGCGGGTTCGTACCCAGGGCAATGTGCCGGAAAGTGCCTATGTGCGGCGGCCCAATGAAAACCAGGCATGGCTCGCGGAAGGCCGCATTCCGGTGGATGCTGACCCGCAGCTTTGGCTTGACCGAGACATCGCCAATCTGCCGCGCGAACGCGTGACGCGCGTGGTTGTGGCGCGGGCTGGCGAAGAGGCACTGGTGCTGACGCATACCGGCCAGCCCGATGGCAAGCTTGCCATCACCACACCCACCGAGGCACCGCCCGCCGATGATGTCAGCCTGGATGAGGTTTCGCGCAGTTTCGAATTCCTGACCTTCCTGGATGTGCGGCGCGAAGCCGATGCACCGGGCGAAGCTTTGGGCGAGACACGCTTTGAATTGACCGATCGGCTGGCCATCATTGCCCGCCCGCGCAAGCAGGGCGAGGAAATCTGGGTAACGCTGGCCGCTGAGGGCGATGAGGAAGCGGCGCGGCTGAATGCGCGCTGGCGTGGCTGGGTCTATCAAATCGGGCAATGGAAAGAAAAAGCCATGATCCCCCGACTTCTGGATTTGCGCCGCCAGGAAGAAACGCCCGCCCCCGCGACTGAACCGCCGATTGCACCAAGGTGAGCAACGCGCCGCGCGAATATCCTGACCGCCCCTGGGTCGGCATTGGCTGCATCGTGTTTCGCGAAGAAGCGGTGCTGCTGGTGCGTCGCGGTAAGCCACCCCGCATCGGCCAATGGTCGCTTCCCGGTGGCGCGCAGCATCTCGGCGAAAAGGCGGAAGAAGCCGCGCGGCGCGAATTGCGCGAAGAAACCAGTATTGAAGTGGGCCAGATGGCGCTTGCCTATGTGTTTGACGCCATCAATCAGGATGATGATGGCCGCGCGCGCTACCACTACACCATCATTGATTTCGCCGCGCATTGGCTGGAAGGCGAAGCCTGCGCTGGCGATGATGTCAGTGAAGTCGCCTGGGCACTGCCGCATGAACTTGTGGCTTATGATCTGACCGAAGCGGCGCATGAGGCGATTGCCGCGGCGCGGGTTGCGCTGGGCTTAGGCTAAACCATCACCGCCGCCGCCAGCTTTCCTGCTTGCGATAGAGCGTTGATGGGCTGATCCCCAGAAACGCCGCTGCCTTGGCGATATTGCCGCCGCAGAGCCGCACGGCTTCTTCAATCGCTTCGCGCTCTGTCTCAGCGAGCGGCCGGATGCGCTTGGTGGATTCCACCGCACGGGGTTCCACAGGCGCGGGCGGTGGTGGCGCAGGCTTCACGACCTCCGGTTCTGGCGGCGGTGGTGCCGCCGGTGCAGGCGCTGGCTTGGCGCCGCCCTCCCGCACCGTGGCCGGCAGCATGGCAGCGCTCACCACTTCGCCATCATGCAGCACCACGGCGGTGCGAATGGCGTTTTCCAATTCGCGCACATTGCCGGGCCAGATGTGGCGCATCAGCATCGCACGCGCCTCTGTATCAAAACGCTGGAAGCGCTTGCCTTCTTCGGCCGCGCTTTTCGCCAGAAACGCCTCAGCCAAAGCGAGCACATCATCGCCACGATCACGTAGCGGCGGCAGCGGCACCGGGATCACATGCAGGCGGTAATACAGGTCTTCACGAAAGCGCCCAGCACGCACTTCTTCCAAGGGATCGCGATTGGTGGCGCAAACAAAGCGCACATCGGTTTGCAGCGTCTTGCCGCTACCAACAGGCTGGAAGGTGCCGGTTTGGATGAAGCGGAGCAGCTTGCCTTGCAGCGCCAAATCCATTTCGCAAATCTCATCCAGAAACAGCGTGCCGCCATCCGCCGCCCGCGCCGCACCAATGCGGTCCGCCACTGCGCCCGTAAAGGCGCCGCGCACATGGCCGAAGATTTCGCTTTCAATCAAATCCTTCGGGATAGCTGCGCAATTGATCGCAATGAACGGCCCGGCCTTGCGTGGTGAGATGCTGTGCACCGCCTCGGCGGCCAATTCCTTGCCGGTGCCGCTTTCGCCGGTGACGAAAACGGTTGCACGCGATGCCGCAGCATTTTCCAGAATGCGATAAACTGCCTGCATGGCCGGTGCGGCGCCGATGAAGCCTGCAAAACCCTGGCGCGGCGCGCCCGCTGCCAGCACGGCCACTTGCCGGCGCAAGGCGGCACGTTCCATTACATTGGCAACCGTGACCGTCAGGCGTTCTGGTGCGAAGGGTTTGACCAAAAAATCCGAAGCGCCAGCCTGCATCGCTTCCACCGCCAGCGTAACCGAACCATGCGCGGTCATCACCACCACAGGCAGATCAGGATCACGCCCGCGCAATTCGCGCAGTACGGAAAGCCCATCGCCATCGGGCAGGCGCAGATCAAGCAGCACACCATCCGGCATCGCCTGATCAGCGAATTTCAGCGCATCCGCGATGCAATGCGCGTGGCGAATATCATAAGGTCCAGCGCGCAGATATTCCTGATAGACCGTGGCAAGAGATGGCGAATCTTCCACCAGCAAAATCTGGTGATGCAGCGGGGTGTCAGCCACGTGCCCGCACCCAGCCGAATAGGGTCAGGGCAGCGCCCAAACCCGCCGGCGCCACCCAGGCGGGGGCTTCCAGCACCGGCAACAGAAGATCATCCCAAATCATTGGCAGAAGATAGCGCTGCACCACGGCCTGCACCAAATTGAGCAAGCCAGGGTCGAGCCGAAACAGCACCGCCCCCAGCGGATCACCACCGAAAATCGCAAAAAGCCCCGCAGCCATCACCAGCAGGATAAGCCCAATCAGGCGCATCGCGCCCTCACGCCCAAAGCCTTTCGCGTTGCAGGCCCGCGTATAGGTCGGCCACGAATTCACCATAGCCATTGAACAAAAGAGTCGGCACGCTTTCCCCGGTGCCCAGCATGCGTTCCTGCGCCTGGCTCCAGCGCGGATGCGGCACGGCGGGGTTCACATTGGCCCAGAAGCCATATTCCTGCGACTGGATCTTCTCCCAGAAGGAAACTGGGCGCTGATCGGTCAGGCGAATGGTGACCAGGCTCTTGCCCGCCTTGAAGCCGTATTTCCAGGGCTGATGGAAGCGCAGCGGCCCGCCATTTTGCGGTGGCAGCAGCTTGCCATAGGCGCCGACCACCATGAAGGACAGCTCATTGGCGGCTTCGGCGATGGTGCAGCCTTCCGTATAGGGCCAGGGATACCAGCTCTGCCTGAGGCCGGGCATGACGCTCGGCAGGGTTGCGGTCTGGAACACAACGTAGCGCGCGGAAGATAGCGGCTTCACCTCGGCCAGCAGGGCAGAAAGCGGAAAGCCGGTCCAGGGCACCACCATGGCCCAGGCTTCCACGCAGCGCAGGCGATAGACGCGTTCTTCAATCGGCATGCGGCGGAGCAGATCGTCAATGTCATATTCGCGCGGCGCTTCGACCATGCCTTCCACCTTCACCGTCCAGGGGCGCATGGGCATGCGCTGCGCGGCGGCGCTGATGGTCTTGTGGCTGCCGAATTCGTAGAAATTATTGTAGGTGGTGACTTCACGCTCGGCAGTAATGGCGCGGCCCGGCGCGTAGCGCGTATTGCGCATGGCGGGCGGTAGGCTGGCCTGCTGCGCCATGGCGGGGCCGGCAGCAAGCATCCCAGCGCCAAGCGCCATGGCTTGGCGGCGGCCAAAGACCAGCGCTTCCGGGGTTGCGCTGCTTTCGGGCAGATTCCAGGGGCGGCTTTTCAGAATATGCATTGCGGGGTGCCTTTCGATGTCCCCGATAAAGGCGCGACGGCCCGCAAGGTCAAGCGAAGTCAGTGTCTGGGTTGCGGCAAAACTGCACTTGGCGGCTGGCCAGGCGCAGTCGTCACGCGGAATAGCCGATAGGCTTCGGCCTGCTGGCTGCCTCGCGCACGGATCAAACGGCCGGCATCGCCTTCGATGGGCGTTGCACCGGGCCAAAGCGGCGGTCCCTCGCCCCGCCTTTCGCTGCGGATCAGTAGGCCCGGCGCATTTTCGGGCGGCTTTGGCAGGGTGAAGAAGCGCCAGCGCGGGTCCATGGCCACTACCTGCATCTCACGCGGCAGACGGAAAGCCATGCCGGAAGCCAGCCCATATTCCTCAGCAGCGATGAAAGCAACACCTTCACGCTGAGCAGCCCGTGCAAGGTCAGCCGCCAGCCCATCCCAGCCGCCAAGCCGCGC
>JBIIGZ010000238.1:0-4179 GCA_044236185.1 Roseomonas sp.
GTGCCCGGCATCATGCGCGCCGCCGGAATGCCGCGCGCAATCAAGCCTTCCAGAATGGCCTTGCGTTCATGCAGGCCGAAGGAATTCGCCTCACCGGTTGTGCCTAAAACGCCAAGCCCGGTGCAGCCATTGGCCAGCAGCCATTTGGCATGCGCCGCCATACGGTCCAGATCGGGGGAGAGGTCGGGCTTCATCGCCGTCAGCACGGCGGCATTCACACCGCCATAAATCGCGTCTTTCATTGGGGGCATCCTTCGCAAAGCTTATGGCGCCTTAGTCGCGCGGGGAGCGCGCCCCGTCAATCAGGCGCTTTCGTCTTCCGCGGCATCATCCCCGGCCAGCGCACCACGTGATCGTCCAAGGCGCCCGCCTTGCGTTCATCCACGGCGCGCCCGCGCACCGAAACCCCTGCAAGATGAACGCTTTCCGGATTACCCGAGACCAAAGGGTGCCACCAAGCCAAATCCCGCCCTTCCGCCACCATGCGATAGGCGCAGCTCGGCGGCAGCCAATCTATCGCCGCAAGCTTCTTGGGCGTGAGCTTCACACAATCAGGCACGCGCTTCTTGCGCGCCGCGTAATCGGAACAGCGGCAGCTCTGCAAATCCAACAACCGACACGCCACTTCCGTATAGGCCAGCGCATCGGTTTCCTCATCGCGCAGCTTATGCAGGCAGCAGCGCCCACAGCCATCGCATAGGCTTTCCCATTCTGCCCGAGACATCTCGGCCAGCGTTTTGCTTTTCCAGAAGGACGTTTTGTCAGTCACGCCGCAGGTCTAATGATGGCTGAACGCCTGAATTCAACGAGTCCCGCCGGAAGCGGGCGGCAAGCTTTCCGTCTGCACGCGGCCGGTACCGACGCTCCCGGCGCTGGTCCCGCCGGATGGCGCCGGCGCGGCGGAATTACCACCACCACTTGCCGGTGCCCCCAGGCGCATCAACGCGCCGCGCAGCGGATCACTTCCAGGGTTATGCGCCTCCATGGCCACGACCACTTGGCGCGCACCCACTTCCCGCCCGAAATAGGCGCGCATCTTGGCGCTATCGGCGGAAAGCAGCGCGCCATCCAGCGTGACGCCGGCAAAAAGCCCGCGGGTTCTGCCGATGGTGACGATATCCGCCCCCACGGCGGCGGTCGTCGCACCCTGGATGCTGCGCCCGAGTGTGGCGAAAGCAAGCCCGGCCTCGGCACCGAATTTGAACTGGCTATCCAGAACGGCGTTCAACCCCTTTTGCGTCATGATCAGCGAAATCACTTGCGCATCCTGCAAGCCGGCCTGAAACCCGATACTGCCACCCACCAGGCTGTAAAACGCCGGAGAGGACCAGGAACCCCCGCCATCGCGCGCGGAGAGCACGCAATCGCCAAACTCACCGCCCACAATAAAGCCGGCGCGGAAGATGCGCGGGCAGATGAGCACGGCCTTGGCATTGCGCAGTAGCGCCCTGGCATCGCCGGTATTATCCGCCGGGCCCATCATTTCCTGGAGCGTCAGCGTGGCACGATCCACCAAAGCCTGTTCTTCGGCCTGGGCGCGGGCGCTGCCGGAAAAACCAAGCATGCCAAGGAGTAAGGCGCTAAAAAGCATGAGAGGGCGCATGAAAAACATTTCCCAACCCGTTGTTTCGCCAGACTCTACACCAAGGCTTGGTATCGGGGGAAGGGTTTCCTGATAGCCGGGGTCAAACCTCGGCTGGCGAAGGCGTCCAGGGTTCCTCATTGACTGACGCCACGCGCCAATCCAGCCCGTGTTTTTCAATGCGGGTCAGGGAAAGATTCTTGATGCTGAAGACCAAAGCCTGATCTGGCGAAAGCCCCATCGCATGGGCAAGTGCGGCGCGGATGGACCCGCCATGGGCCACAATCACAATATCCTGGCCTTCCAAAAGGGTCGCCAGGCGTTCCAGCACGGCCGCCACGCGCGCCTGTACCTCTCGGAAACTCTCCCCCCGGGGCGGATGTTCTTCCCCGGCATGGGGCCAGAAGGGATGCGGCGGGCGCGTCAGTAGCGCCGGCAGCGCCTCATGCGGAATGCCCTGCCAATCGCCCAGATGTTGTTCGGCGAAATCGGGTTCCGCATCCAAATCTGCCTCAGGATAGCCCGCCGCAAATACCGCCGCTGCGGTGGCGCGGGTGCGGGACAGGTTGGTGACAAACCAACGCGCCGGTTGCGGCAAGCGCTGCGCCAACCAGCGATAGGATGCCGCTTCTTCCTGCAGCGCCAGGTCACACAGGCTGACATCCATGCTGCCATAAAGCACAGCGCGGGCTGATGGTTCCACCAGCGCATGCCGCACCAGGAAAAATCGTGTCGGCGTCACGCCGGCGCATCCAAGGCATGCGCCATTAGATCATCCAACGAGCAAATCTGCAGCGCCGCTTCATGGGTTGCTTCCAGCAATACCGGCGGCGCGAAACCGGCACGACGCGCTTCTTCCCAACGCGCGGCGCAAAGACACCAGCGATCCCCTGGGGAAAGCCCAACAAACCCATATTCCGGGCGCGGCGTGGACAGATCATTCCCCGCTGCCTTGCTGAATTGGAGAAACGCAGCGCTGACTTCCGCGCAGACCACATGCAACCCGATATCCTCAGGCCCGGTATTGCAGCAGCCGTCACGAAAAAACCCTGTCAGCGGTGCCACGGAACAGGGCAGCAAAGCCCCGCCCAATACATTGCGCTTGCCGGCCTCGGCCGAGGCCGGCTTCAGCCAATCGAAGCCACCACTCATGCCGCGGCGCGAATGGCAGCCGCCTTCACATCCTCACCTACTGCGTCGGCATAGCTGGCGAAATTCGCTTCAAACCGCGCCACCAGATCGCGCGCCGTGCGATCATAGGCGGCCTTGTCAGCCCAGGTATCGCGCGGGTTGAGCATTTCACTCGGCACGCCATTCAGCGCCTTCGGCACCATCAGACCAAAGAAGGGATCGCGCACGAATTCAACGCGCGCCAAGCTACCGTCCAGAGCCGCACGCAGCAGCGCGCGCGTCACGCGGATGGGCATGCGGTTGCCCGTGCCATAGCCGCCGCCGGTCCAGCCGGTATTCACCAGCCAGCAATCCGCGCCATGGCGCGCCATCAAATCCGCCAGCATCCGGCCATAGACTTCCGGCCGACGCGGCAGGAAGGGCGCGCCGAAGCAGGTGGAAAACGTCGCCTGAGGTTCCTTCCCTAGGCCCTTTTCGGTGCCGGCAACCCGCGCGGTATAGCCTGACAGGAAGTGATACATGGCCTGCGCCGGGGAAAGCTTGGCGATTGGTGGCAGCACGCCAAAGGCATCCGCCGTCAGCATCACCACATTGCGCGGCAGGCCGGCAGCGCCACTTTCCACGATGTTCGGAATATAGGGCAGCGGGTAGCAGGAACGGGTATTTTCCGTGAGCTTGCCATCATTCAGGTCAAGCCGGCCGGCTTCATCGGCGATCACATTTTCCAACACTGTGCCGAAGCGATGCGACGCATCCCAGATTTGCGGCTCGGCCTCACGGCTCAGTTTGATCACCTTCGCATAGCAGCCGCCTTCGAAATTGAAGACACCGGCATCGGACCAGCCATGTTCATCATCGCCAATCAAATTGCGTTCCGGGTCGGAGGAAAGCGTAGTCTTGCCGGTGCCAGACAACCCAAAGAACAGCGCGACATCGCCCTTGTCGCCGACATTGGCGCTGCAATGCATGGGCAGCACGCCCTTGGCCGGCAGCAGCCAATTCATGACGGTGAAAATGCTTTTCTTGATTTCCCCGGCATAGGATGTGCCGGCGATCACAATAGTCTTGGCCGCAAAGGAAAGCGCGATCACGGTTTCAGACCGGCAGCCATCGCGCGCCGGGTCCGCCTGGAATTCCGGCGCGTGCAGAATGGTGAAATCAGGCTGGAACCCCGCCAATTCTTCCGCTGCGGGGCGGATGAACATATTGCGCGCAAACAGCGCATGCCAGGCATTGGTGGTGACAAGCCGCACGCGCACGCGATGCGCGGGGTCGGCCCCGGCATAAAGGTCCTGCGTGAAAAGCTCGGGCTTTGCGCCAAGCCAACCGCGCACGCGGGCAGCAAGGTCTGAAAAGCGTTCCGGCGCCATGGGCTGATTGACCTTGCCCCACCAGATATCGGCGCGCACATCGGGGTCTTCCACCACAAACTTGTCCTGCACGGAGCGGCCGGTATGGGTGCCGGT
>JBIIGZ010000239.1:0-4154 GCA_044236185.1 Roseomonas sp.
ACGATGTTTATCGGCGCCAAGGGCAGCGTTTGTTCTGGATACTCTAGCGCGGCCCCGCCGCGGCAGTCCCTTCCGGCGCATGGGCAAATTCCGGCACCAGCCGCGCCAATTGCTGCAAAGCAAGCCGCGCATTCCCTGCCCGCCCCGCTGCCGCCATTTCATCAATCGCGCGCCCGACCAAAGCGCTATCCGCCGTGCGCGGTGTCGCCACCAAAAGCCCCGCAAAGGCGGTCGGGCGCGGCGGTTCCTGGCCGTGGAACAATTCCTCATAAAGCCGCTCACCGGGGCGCAGCCCCGTAAAGCGGATTTCCACATCCTCATCAGGGCGGAGCCCCGCCAAGCGGATCATGCGCCGCGCCAGATCCACAATCTTCACCGGCTGGCCCATATCCAAAACGAAAATCCCACCTTCGGCCAATTCCGACGGCTGATCTGCGGGGTCAGTGGTGCCGACAACACTTGCCTGCAACACCAAACCCACGGCTTCGCGCACCGTCATGAAATAGCGCCGCATATCGGGATGCGTGACGGTCAGCGGCCCGCCGCGTTCCAATTGCCGGCGGAATAGCGGCACCACACTGCCGGTCGAGCCCAACACATTGCCAAACCGCACCGTGATGCAACGCATCCCAGCGCGGCCATGGCGCGCTTCACGGTCCAAAGCCTGACAATACATCTCGGCCAAACGTTTTGATGCGCCCATCACCGATGTCGGGTTCACCGCCTTGTCGGTCGAAATGAACACCATCGCTGCGGTGCCGACACTGCGCGCTGCTTCCGCTACCACGCGCGTGCCAAATGCATTCGTCAGCACACCTTCCAGCGGATCATTTTCGACCATCGGCACATGCTTCAGCGCCGCCGCATGAAACACCAATTCGGGCTTGATATCCTCAAACAATCGGCGAATGCGCGCCTCATCCCGCACATCCGCCAGCACCGCGCGGCGCGGCACATCCGGATGTTTTTCGCGCAGTTCCAGATCAATTTCATACAGCAGGAATTCACCGTGATCGAGCAAGACCAGCATTGCCGGACCAAGGGCCGCGACCTGCCGCGCCAATTCGCCGCCAATTGTCCCACCCGCACCCGTCACCAGTACGCGCCGCCCTTGCACCAGCCGCGCCATGCCTTCGCGGTCCAGCGGCACTTGCGGGCGATCGAGCAAATCCTCGATCGAAACCGGGCGCAGTTCCACACGGCGCGTGGCGTCACTGCCCGCCGGATCAAGCCTGGTTGGCGCGGGCGCACGACGCAGCGGCACGCCATGCCGATCGGCGGCATCCAACAACGCCTCGAGGGCCGGGCCTTCAATATCTGGGCCTGACAGCACAATCAGCCCAGGCAGCCGCCCTTCCGCGCGCAGCCCATCCAAAACGGCTTCGGCTTCTTCAACGGTGCCGAGAATCAGATGCCCCTGCATGCGCCGGCCCGCCTGACGCGCGCGCAGCGACAGAATGCCAATCACCCGATAAGGCGCGCGCCGATCACGTTCCAGGGCGCGAATGAAAAGATCAGTGCCCTCCGCCGCGCCCACCAGCAGCACGGCTTGCGCATCAGCCGCCGCTTCGCCGGCATGGCGCGTGGCCTGCACCAGGGCCAGCACCCGCGCACCGATCAGCAGCGTGCCCAGCAGCAGGGCATGGATCAGCGGAAAGGCCGGATTTGCCGGCTGCCAGCCACCAAGGATTTGCCCCCCCAGCCAGAATAGCAGCGCTCCACCCAAAGCGGCGCCCGCCACGGCCAACAAATCCCGCAAGCCAACAAAGCGCCAATATTGCTGCGGCAGCCGCAACACCGCACCAGCCGCGAGCAAGGCGAGCACAGCGCCGGGCGCCGCCACCGCCCACCAGGCGCCGGATGGCCAGTTGCGCGGCGCAATGGCCCAAACCGCCAGCACCAGCGCCAGCAGCGCAATCAGGCCATCAAGGGCAAGATTCAGCAGAATCCGATGGGAAGGGCCGCGCGTCACAAGACCTTCCTAGCCCAGAATGGTCCCAGGTGGAATCGCTTCACTTCACCCCGGCCATGGGGCGCGGCATGAAGCCGGTCAGCCGACCGTAAAGTGCCACAAGCCGCGCGGCCTCCCCCTCCCAGGCGAAACGCATGAGCGCGGCCCGGCGCCCCGCCTGACCCAAGGCGCTCCGCCGCACCGGGTCCGCCATGCGCGCGACCTCGGCCGCTATGGCTGCCGGATCAGCGGCATCCACCAAGGCGCCGCAAGCAGCTTCCCGGATCACGGCCGCAACCTCCTCGCCCTCGGCCGAGGCAATCACCGGCAGACCCGCCAGCATTGCGTCGAACAACTTATGCGGCAGCGCCAGACGATGGTTTTCTGCCCCCGGCTGAAACAGGATCAGCGCGATATCACAGCGCGCTACTGCCTCCAGCGCTGCCTCATGCGGCAGCCAGCCCAAGACCGTGATCCGCGCCGCAAGGCCAAGCGCCTCCGCCTGGCGCCAGAATTGCTGCTCACTACCATCGGTGAAGCGACCAATCAGACACAGCCTCGTTTCGGAGGGGCAAAGCGCCAGTGCCTCCAGCATCTGCATCGCGCCGCGCGCGCGGCTGAGCGCGCCCAGATGCACCAGCGTCAAGGGGCCAGGCACATGCGCGCGCGGCAGCACGGCGCCCAGCGCGTAATTGCGTACTTTGACCACGCGCGCCTCACCACCGAAGGGGGCGCCGAGGCCGTCCTTTGCCACCACCACCGCATCGGCGGCGCGGCCCATCGCCCAGCAGGCGCCATACAGCAGGCGGCGCAGAATGGGCCGCAACCAGGCCGGCGCCCTGCCATCCAGCCGCGATGGGTAATGTTCATGCACATCAAGCACGACCCGCGCGCCGGTCCACCAGCCCGCCAGCAGCGCCGCCGCCCAGGAATCGGGTTCCGAGGCATGGATCACCTCCGCCCTGTGCCGCGCCACAAGCAGCGCAAGGCGCGGAACGCCAAGCACCCGGCGCCAGGCGCCGCGCCACGCGGGAAAGGTACTGATCGCGACGCCAGCCACTATCGCGGGCGCCGCGCCTGCAACAGGGGCAGGGCATAGATGCGTGACCGCATAGCCGGCCTCAGCCAAGCTCACGCCTTCCTTCATCACCACACGAATATCGGCAGGCGGATGCGCGGCAGACAGCAGCAATACTTTTGGGCGCGCCAGCCAAACCGGGATCAGGCCACCATCGCGCGGCATTCCTCGCCTTCCAGCAAAGCGTGCAAATGCTCACGCATACGCAGCCCGGCACGCCCATCCCAAAGCGGAATGGGCCGCATTGGCAGCGAAGGCGCCTTCAGTATTTCCGCCACACGCAGTGGCAATTCCTCCGGCGTCGCCAACCTGTTGATGCCGGCCGCAATGGTGATGGGCCGTTCAGTGGCGCTGCGCAACGTGAGGCAGGGCAGGCCAAGCGCGGTCGCTTCTTCCTGCACGCCGCCGCTATCGGTCGCGACCAAGCGTGCCCGGCACAGCAATGACAGGAATTCAAGATAGCCAAGCGGCGGCGTGATGCGCACACCCGCCGGCGGCACAAAGCCAAAGGATTTCATCTGCGCCGCAGCGCGCGGATGAATGGGCCAAACCAGCGGCAGGTGCCGCGCGGCGGCCGAAAGCGCATCGAGCAGCGCAATCAACCGCTCCGGCTTATCCACATTGCCGGCGCGATGCAGCGTCACCACGCCATACCCCCCGCGCGTGAGGCCGCGCGGCAAGCGCTTGGCGCGCGCCGCCGCCAAATGGCGCAGCTGCGTATCCACCATGGCATTGCCCACCGCGCGCACCGCCTGAGCCGCATGGCCTTCCTGCCGGACCCGCGACGCTGTCGCCTCATCTGGCGCCCATAGGACATCCGAAATCGCATCAATGGCGCGGCGATTGATCTCCTCAGGCAAATTGCGCTCCCCAGAGCGCAGCCCGGCTTCCAGATGGATCACCATGATGCCGAGCTTGCGGGCCGCAAGCGCTGCTGCCAGCGCGCCATCCACATCACCCGCGACCACCACGGCGGCGGGGCGGCGCGCTTTCCAGACGGTTTCGCAGGCAATCATGGAACGCCCCGTCAGCACGGCATGGCTGCCGCCTGAAACCCCCAGCGCGATATCGGGCGCAGGCAGGCCAAGATCGGCGAAATGCACGCCGAACATGGCCGGATCCTCA
>JBIIGZ010000093.1:0-13387 GCA_044236185.1 Roseomonas sp.
TGGCAATGCAGCGCACGGTGCGTTCGCCCAAATGCTGCGCCACTTCAAGGACGAGCTTCTGCTCGCCGATCTGCAGCGTGAGCGCGTTCATGATCGAGGGCAGCTCGGCGGGGAACTGAACGTCCACCACGGCACCAAGCACCTGCGTCACCTGACCAACATTATTCTTCATGGCAGCAGCCCCTTCTTAAAGCGCTTCAGCGCCGGAGATGATTTCAATCAACTCGCGGGTGATGTTCGCTTGACGTGTGCGATTGTAATTCAGCGTAAGCTTGTTGATCATCTCGCCCGCATTGCGCGTGGCATTATCCATGGCAGTCATCTGGCTGCCATAGAAGCCGGCCGCATTATCCAGTAGGGCGCGATAGATCTGAATGGCGAGGTTCTGTGGCAGAAGCCGCGCCAGAATCTCTTCCTCAGTCGGTTCGAACTCATATTGCGCGCCACCTTCAGATGAAGCCTCAGGTAGCGGCGCCGGTATAAGTTGCTGGCCAACCGGCGTCTGGCTGATCACGTTCTTGAAGCGATTGTAGATCAGCGTGCAGACATCGAATTCGCCGCCATCCAGCATGTCGCTGATCTTGGCGCTGACTTCAGCGGCATCTTCGAAGCCGATGCGCTTCTTATTGGCAAAGCTGATTTCACCCACGAAACGGCTGGCAAAATCGCGCTTGAGATAAACAGCACCTTTGCGGCCAACAGTGATGATCTTCACCGTCTTGCCTTCGGCTTCCAGCGCGCGCACCTGGGCGCGGGCGAAGCGGCCAACATTGGTGTTGAAGCCGCCGCAAAGCCCGCGCTCGGCCGTCACCACCACCAGCAAATGCACCTTATCCGCGCCCGTGCCAACCAGCATCTTGGGCGCATCCGGCGCGCCAACAACCGAAGCGCCGAGCGAGGCGAGCATACGTTCCATACGCTCAGCGTAAGGACGCGCCGCTTCCGCTTGGGTCTGCGCACGGCGCAGCTTTGCCGCTGCCACCATCTTCATCGCCTGCGTGATCTTGCGCGTGGATTTCACGCTATTGATCCGCAGACGCAGGCTTTTCAGGCTGGGCATTGGTTACTCTCCCGCAGGCCCAATCTTAGGCGAAGCTTTTGGCGAAGCCATCAAGGAAGGCAATAAGCTTGGCTTCCGTATCCTTCTTGATCTCACGATCATTGCGGATGCTGGCCACGATGTCCGGCGCGGTCGCCTTCATGTCGCTCAGCAGGCGGGTTTCAAACTCACCCACCTTGTTCAGCGGCAGACGGTCCAGATAGCCACGCGTACCGGCGAAAATCGCGATCACCTGATCCTCAACCGCAACCGGCTTGAACTGCGGCTGCTTCAGCAGCTCAGTCAAACGCGCACCGCGCGCCAGCAACGCCTGGGTGGAAGCGTCAAGATCCGAGGAGAACTGCGCGAAGGCCGCCATTTCGCGGTACTGCGCCAGTTCCAGCTTGATCTTGCCGGCCACCTGCTTCATCGCCTTGATCTGCGCCGCAGAACCAACGCGCGAAACCGACAGACCAACATTCACGGCGGGGCGGATGCCCTTGAAGAACAATTCCGTTTCCAGGAAGATCTGACCATCCGTGATCGAAATCACGTTCGTCGGAATATAGGCTGAGACGTCACCCGCCTGGGTTTCAATCACCGGCAGCGCCGTCAAGGAACCATTGCCAGCATCATCGCCCATCTTCGCCGCACGCTCCAGCAGGCGCGAATGCAGGTAGAAGACGTCACCAGGATAGGCTTCGCGGCCCGGCGGACGGCGCAGCAGCAGCGACATCTGACGATAGGCAACCGCCTGCTTGGAAAGGTCATCATAGAAAATGACGGCATGCATACCGTTGTCGCGGAAATATTCGCCCATGGCGCAACCCGTATAGGGGGCCAGGAACTGCATCGGCGCCGGGTCGGAAGCGGTGGCGGCAACGATGATGGAATATTGCAGCGCGCCCTGTTCTTCCAGCGTCTTCACCAACTGGGCGACAGTGGAACGCTTCTGGCCGATGGCGACATAGATGCAATAAAGCTTCTTTGATTCATCATCGCCAGCATTGATGGTCTTCTGGTTGATGATGGTGTCCACGATAACGGCGGTCTTGCCGGTCTGGCGGTCACCAATGATCAATTCGCGCTGGCCACGACCAATCGGGATCAGGGCGTCAATCGCCTTGATGCCGGTTTGCATCGGCTCATGCACGGATTTGCGCGGAATGATGCCAGGCGCCTTCACCTCGGCGCGCATGCGCACCACGTCAGTCAGCGGGCCCTTGCCGTCAATCGGATTACCAAGGCCATCCACAACGCGGCCCAGCAGGCCCTTGCCCACGGGCACGTCCACGATATCACCGGTACGGCTGACCGTATCGCCTTCCTTCACCGAAAGGTCGGAGCCGAAGATCACGACGCCGACATTGTCGGTTTCAAGGTTCAGCGCCATGCCCTTCACGCCGGAAGCGGGGAAATCCACCAGCTCACCCGCCATGACATTCTGCAGGCCATAGACGCGGGCGATACCATCGCCCACGGTCAGCACAGTGCCCACTTCAGCGACATTCGCTTCGGCATCAAAGCCAGCGATCTGCTGCTTGAGGATTTCTGAAATTTCGGCCGGACGGATTTCCATGGTCAGGCAGCCCCCTTCATCGCGTATTGCAGGCGTTGCAGCTTGGATTTGATTGAGTTGTCGTAAAGGCGGGAACCGATCCGAACGATCAGCCCACCCAGGATGGATTTGTCCACTGTCTCAGACAGCCGAACATTCGAATAACCGGCTTCCGTCAGCCGCGCCGCAATCTGGGCGCGCTGCGTGTCGGTCAGCGCATGGGCGGTGGTGACTTCCGCGGTCTGCTGGCCGCGGCGTGCCGCGATCAGCCCGCCAAAAGCCTGCGCCACCGAAGGCAGCGCCGAAAGGCGCCGATTGGCGATCAGCACACCAACCAGGTTCCGCACCTCACCGGTGATGCCGGCGCTTTCCAGCACCTTGAACATGCGGTCCCGCTGGATCGCGGTATTGAAGCGCGGATCGGCGATGAAACCACGCATATCGGCATTGTCGCGGCAGAGCGTGAAAAGCGCTTCAAGCTCAGCGCCGATGCGGTCCACGGCGCCGGGATCGGTCGCGCGCTTGTCATCAGCAAGGTCTAGCAGCGCCTTGGCGTAGCGCGCGGAGACGCCCACAGCGCTTGGCGCCGAAGGCGAGGCCTTATCAAGGGTTTGATCTGTGGCAGCCACGGGTGATCCCGGTCCTGTTCTTGCGCGATATTGACGAGGGGCCGGGAGAGCCTCCCGAACGCGGCCGGGCGTTACCATAGGGTTTACCGCACCGCAACCGAGCACGCGCCATTTTCGGCCCGCTTTCGAACGATTTGCGCAAATTCCTTTTGCCTTGACCTGCTTGACAGCGCTTCCCCGCCACACGCAGGGTTTCAAGGCAAGGGTTTCAAGCCCAAACGACAAAAGGAAACATCCGGCCCATGACGCACCATATCACCCGCCGCACGGCGCTTGTGACCGGCGCCGCCGCTGCGCTGCTGCCGCTCCGCCCTGCCCATGCTGCCTTTCCGGAACGCGCCATCACGCTGACCGTGAGTTTTCCGCCGGGCGGTGCGACCGATATCCTGGCCCGAATCCTGGCCCCACCACTCAGTGAGGCTTTGGGCAAGCCGGTCGTGATCGAGAATCGCGGCGGCGCCGGGGCCAATATCGGCATTGGCCATGTCGCCCGCGCGGCGGGGGATGGCTATACGCTGCTGGTAACCTCCAGCGCCTTCGTGGTGAACCCAAGCCTTTACCGCAACCCGCCTTATGATCCCTTCCGGGACTTCGCGCCCATCAGTACGCTCGGCGCCTCCCCCAATGTGCTGGCGGTGCGCCCGAATAGCGGCATCGCCTCGCTCCAGGATCTGATCGCGCAGGCCAAGGCCAGCCCCGACAAGTTCAACTATGCCAGCCCCGGTATCGGCACCACGCCGCATCTGGCGGGCGAATTGCTGAAGCTTCGCGCTGGGTTTGAAATGCAGCACGTGCCCTTCAGCGGCGCCGGCCCCGCGACCCAGGCCGCCCTGGCCGGCACCACCCAGGTGATCAGCGCGGCGCAAGGTTCGGTCATGGCGCAGCTGCGTTCAGGCGAATTGCGCGCCATTGTGCAAACTGGCGCCAAGCGCGCGATTGATCTGCCGGATGTCCCAACCCAGGAAGAATTGGGCGTCAAGGATGCCAATTCCGATACTTTTCTGGCGCTCTTCGCCCCCGCGGCGACTCCGGCCCCGATCCAGGAATTACTGGCGCGGGAGGTGGTGAAGGCCCTCCAACGGCCCGATGTTCAGCAGCGCTACCGAGAAGCCGGCGCCCCGGTAGTGGGTGGCGGGCCCGAGGAACTCCGCGCCCGTGTTGCCCGCGAAGTCCCGATCTGGCGCGAAGTGATCCGCGTGTCGAAAATCAGCGTCCAGTAATATCAAGACTTTACCGGTATAGGAGGGACAGGTTCAGCCGGCGCCGGGGCAGAAAGCCCGGCGCAGAGAAAGGGCAGGATCTGTTCCACCGCCATGTCGAAATCGCCCGAGTCGCAAACCCCGCCCGACATCATCTCAAGCCGGCCAGACCGCAGCAGGGTGTAGCGATAGGCCCCCATCATGAAGTAAAGCCGCCAGTACAAAACCTCCGGCGGCAAATGCGGCAGCACCTGGCGGAAGGCTTCCACGTAAGCGAGTGTGGTGTCGTCATAGACCGTGCTCAACACTTCCCGAGAAATATCATCGGGTTCCGTGTTCAGCCGGGCATGCATGCGCATGGTCGCGCGGCCTTCCGGGGTTTTGCCATTCAACATGAAGGGGGTGACGAAGGCCCGCACAAGGACTTCCACCGGGACGCGGCCTTCGGGCCAAGTGGCCTTGGCAACTTCCAAAGCCCGGCGCCGCGCGGCCGTGACCTGCTCGGCGCCGCGCATATAGGCAGCGCGAAACAAATCCCGCTTGGACCCGAAGTAATAATGCAACTGCGCCAGATTGACCCCGGCGGCGAGTGCAATGGCGCGGGTGGAGGCGCCCGTATAGCCGTGGTCGGCAAAGAGCATTTGCGCGACATCCAAAATCCGGTCGCGCACACTGGCTGATGGGTCAATCGGGGCAAGCAGGCTGGTCATGGGCTCCGGGCTTTTGGTCAGGCGACCGATATGGGCAATCTAGGCCGATTCGCGACTGGGGCAACTGAAAACTGATAAATTGACCAAAATCACCCAGCGCGGTATTTGGTCAAGCGACTGATTTATACGGGGCTGAGACAGCGCCTTGACCCGATGGCGCCTGCCAGCCCGAAAACGGGAGGAAGCCGTGGCATGAGCGCAGCGCAGGAAATCACCCAATCCCGCTATGTCGGCGGTGAAGCCCCGGCAGAACGCGCCAAGCGCATAGCGCCGATCATCGCGGCCCATGCCAACCAAATCGAACGCGACCGCGCCTTGCCCAAGGAATTGCTGGATGCGCTGCATGGCGCCGCGCTGTTCCGCACCCTGCTGCCGCAGGCGTTCCGTGGCGAGGAAGTGCCGTTGCATGATTTTGTGCAAATGCAGATCGTCATTGCCGCCGCTGATGCCAGCACCGCCTGGTGTGTGGGCCAGGCTTCCGGCTGTTCCATGGCGGCGGCCTATCTCAAGCCCGAAATCGCCTATGAGATTTGGGGCGCTGATCCGCGTGCCGTCTTGGCCTGGGGCATGGGGCCGCAATCCCGCGCTGTGGTGGTGGATGGCGGCTATCGCGTGACCGGCAAATGGCATTTTGCCAGCGGCAGCCGGCACTGCACCTGGCTTGGTGGGCATTGCAAGGTTGTCGAGCGCGATGGGTCGCTGCGCGCCGATGCGGAAGGCAACCCGATTGACCGCACCATGCTGTTCAAGCGCGAGGTGCCGAAGATCACCGATAACTGGCGCGTCATGGGCCTGCGCGGCACGGGCAGCGACACTTATGAGGTGACGGATCTTTTTGTGCCGGATGATTACACGGTGCAGCGTGATTTGCCGGTCAATCGGCAAACCGCTGGCACGCTGTATCATTTCACCACCACGCATGCCTATGCGGCCGGCTTTGCCGGCGTGGCGCTTGGCATTTGCCGCGGGACGCTTGATGCCTTCATCAAACTGGCATCAGACAAAACCCCAGCCGCGACGACGCGCCCGATGCGCGACAGCCATGTCATTCAAAGCCTTGTCGCGCGTTCCGAAGCGCGCTGGCGTTCCGCGCGCAGCCTGTTGCTGGAAACGCTGCGCGATTGTTGGCCGCGCGCTGAAGCGGGGCTTGAGATGACGAATGATGAGCGGGTTTCGATCCGCCTGGCTTCCACCTTCGCCATTCAGACGTCCCGTGAAGTAGTGGAAACTGTCTATCAGGAAGCCGGTTCCACCGCGATTTTCGAAGACAATCCTTTTGAACGGCGCTTCCGCGATATTCATGCGGTCAGCCAACAGGTGCAGGGCCGCAGCGCGCATTTTGAAGCGGTGGGTCAGCATCTGCTGGGCCAGACGCCGCATGCGCGCTTCCTGTAAGGGACCCGAGCTGAGTTTGGCCCGGCGCGAAAGGCTAACGACCGCCGAAGGCGGGCGCGAGCCCGAATGGGCGACGCCGCTTATGCGGCGAAGCCAAGCGAGCGGATGCGCGCGCCGGCGCTGGAGCATTTTCAAGCCAAGCGGCATCGCTTGGCGGCTCGGAAAATGCGATCAAAGGAGTGGCACTAAGGGCGGATCGGTAACGATCCGCATCACTACAAAACGGAGGAACACAACATGGGCTTGCAAGGTCTGAACCATTACACGCTTCGCCCGGTGGATCTGGAAGCCACCAAGGATTTTTATGAAAAGGTGCTGGGGCTTGAACTGGGCTATCGCCCGCCGCTGACTTTCCCCGGCTATTGGCTTTATTGCGGTGACAACCCGACCGTCCATCTGATCGGCGACCGCCAGGGTGAGGAAGGGCTACCGGAACGCAAGGTCGGCCATACCGGCCTTGTGGATCACATCGCCTTTTCCTGCACCGGGCTTGCCGCGATGCGCGCGCATCTGGACAAGCACAAGGTGACCTATACGGCGCGGGTCATTCCGCGCGATCGGCAGACACAAATCTTCCTGCATGATCCGAATGGCGTCGCGGTGGAATTGAACTACCCGCCTGAGGAAACCCCGCCCGACTGATTGGGCGCTTCGCAAAACAGGCGGTGCAGCGTGTGCAGCACTGCCTCGGCCTTCGGGTCCGCGAGGCGATAATAGATCACCGTGCCCGCGCGCCGGGTCGCAACCAGCCCCTCATCACGCAGTAGGGCCAAATGCTGCGAGAGCGCCGATTGCGATAGCCCGACACTGGCAGCGAGATCATTGACGGATTTCTCGCCCGCCGCGACCAGATCGCACAGCACCAAAAGCCGCCTTTCATTGGCCAGCGCGCGCAAAAGCCGTGCCGCCAGCGCGGCATTTTCGGCAAGCCGCGCCGCATCATCTGCTTCGCGTGGGGGGCTCAACAGGTCGCTCATGAAGGCAAGCTAAACCTTTGCGTGCGGCAGGACCATGGCGGCTTGACAGGGGTAGGATATGTTACATTATAACATTTCAAGATCACTTTCCGAGATAAGCCCGAAAGTCTTTTCCTATGCTTCGCCGCGCCCTGCTTTGCTCCCCCGCCCTGCTGCTGGTCAGGCCCGCCCTGGCCCAGCAAAGGCTTTCGGTGGTCGCTTCATTTTCCATCCTGGCGGATATGACGCGCCAGATCGGCGGGGATCGCATCGCGCTCCGTGCCATTGCCGGGGCGGATCAGGATGCGCATGGGTTTCAGCCCAAGCCATCGGATGCCGCCGCGCTGACCAATGCAGCGCTGGTCATTCGAAACGGGCTCGGCTTTGAAGGCTGGCTGGATCGCATGATCCGGTCTTCCGGCTTCAAGGGGCGGCTGGTCACCACGACGGATGGCATAACGCCGCGGATGATGCAGGCGCATCATCATCACGGGCATGACCATGGCGGCGCGGGGCGGCGGCACAATCATTCCGCCGGGCCGCGCCAGGTGCCAGACCCGCATGCCTGGCAGGATTTGGGCCTCACGCAGCATTATATCCGCAACATTACCGCCGGGCTGGTCGCCGCCGATCCAGGCAATGAGGCGCTGTATCGCCGCAATGCGGAAGCCTATGCCGCGCGGCTTGCCACGCTCGACCAATGGGTGCGCGCGGAGATCGCCAAAGTCCCCGCAGCGCGCCGCAAGATTGTCACCAGCCACGACGCCTTTGGCTATTTCGGGGAAGCCTATGGCGTGCGCTTCCTGGCCCCGCAGGGCGTTTCCACAGAGGCCGAGCCCTCAGCGGCCGAAGTCGGGCGGCTGATCCGCCAAATCAAGGCAGAAAGCATCACCGCTCTTTTCATGGAAAACATGACCAACCCGGCAACCCTGCAACGCATCGCGCAGGAAACTGGTTTGCGGGTGCGTGGCCGGCTTTATGCCGATGCGATTTCCGCCGAGGCCGGTCCGGCACCAACCTATGAGGCGATGTTCCGCCACAATCTTTCCCTGATGGTGCCTGCAATGCGGGGGGACGCCGTTTGATGATGGTGCGGCCACGGGAGATCACCTTCGGGCGAGGAAACCGCTGACGGAAATCACATGCCACGCCCCACACCTTGCCAAGGAAAAGGACCATGAGCTTCGTTTGTGAGGTCTTCCCGCCAGAAGCCGATGCGCTGAGCCCTATTTGCCCAACCGCCATCAGCAGCCGGGACGAGAATGTCCTGTTCGAGATTTTCCGCCCTGACGTCGCACTGGCGATCTGGCTGCGACCGCAACCTGCTAAATGGAAGGCGGGGCTCGGAACCTTGTTGCAGCAAGTGCCCTTTGGCGCCGTTGGTCGCGGCAGCCCCGAAGACGTGGTGGACCAGATTGTGCAGGAACTCCCGGCGCCCGCGTCTGCGGCGCTGCTGTCAGACATGCTGCTGCTGGGTCGCTTCTTTGCCACCATAACGCAGCAATCGGAAATCCGCGCGAGCCTTGCGGGGGTGAATGATGATTCCTGCCGGCGCTTTCATTGCGATGCGATCAGGCTGCGTCTGCTTTGCACTTATCATGGCCCGGGCACGCAATTTACCATGTGTGGGCCGCAATGCCGCGCCCCGCATCAAATCCCAAGCTGCGCCGTGGCGCTGGTGAAAGGCCGTGCCCATCCGGCGGCGCTTGGCGATGCCTGCCTGCACCGCTCCCCGCCAGTTTCCCATTTGTCGGAAAGCCGCCGGGGCCGATTGCTGTTTTGTATTGATGAACCGGGATTTCTGCCATGAACACTATGGATAAAAGACTACCGGTCACGGTGTTGTCGGGCTTTCTGGGCGCGGGCAAGACCACGCTGCTCAATCACGTCCTGGCCAATCGCGAAGGCAAGCGCGTGGCGGTCATTGTGAATGACATGAGTGAGGTGAATATAGACGCAGCCCTGGTCGGCAATGCGGACACGCTTTCCCGCACCGAAGAAAAACTGGTTGAAATGTCCAATGGCTGCATCTGCTGCACCCTGCGTGAGGATTTGATGCAGGAAGTGACCAAGCTTGCCGCCGAAGGGCGCTTCGATGCCTTGCTGATTGAAAGTACGGGCATCAGTGAGCCCATGCCCGTGGCTGCGACCTTTGATTTCCGTACAGAAGAAGGTTTCTGCCTTGGTGATGTTGCGCGCCTTGATACCATGGTGACGGTGGTGGATGCGCAAAGCTTCCTGCGCGATTACGGCAGCGCAGACCGCCTGGCCGCGCGGGGCGAAAGCGCCGGCCCGGAAGATACCCGCCTACTGGTGGATTTGCTGATCGAACAAATTGAATTCGCCGATGTCATCATCGTCAACAAGCAGGATTTGGTGAGCGAGGCGGAATTGCGCCGCCTGGCCGCGCTGCTGGCCACCTTCAACCCCAATGCGGAAATCCTCGGCTGCACTAAGGGGGCGGTGCCACTTGGCCATATTCTTCATACCGGGCGCTTTGATTTTGATGCGGCGCGCCGTTCCGCTGGTTGGATCAAGGCGCTTTCAGGCGAGCATTTGCCGGAAAGCGTTGAATTCGGCATCACCAGCTTTGTCTGGCGGGCACGCCGCCCGGTACATCCGGAACGCTTCAAGCGCTTCATTGAAGGTGATCTTCCGGGCGTGGTGCGCGCCAAGGGGTTTTTCTGGCTGGCGACGCGCATGCCCTGGGCGGGCGAATGGCAATTGGCCGGCGCCATTGGCCGGCATGAAGCGGCAGGATTCTGGTGGGCCGCGCAGCCGGCCTCTCGTTGGCCGGATGATCCCGATTGGCGCGCCACGATCGAGGCGAATTGGCAGGAACCCCATGGCGACCGTCGCCAGGAAATCGTCTTCATCGGCATTGGCATGGATGAGGCAGGGCTGCGCGCGGCATTGCAAAAAACGCTTTTGACCGATGAAGAATGGCGCGCCGGGCCACGCACCTGGGCGCACCTAGCCGACCCATTCCCGACCTGGCGCGACGGCTGAAACCGCTGGCGGGTTACGACGAAGGCGTAAACCCTAACGCCCCAACCCGTCCCAGAATTCCTTGACCTTAGCGAAGAAGCCTTCGCTTTCCGGGCTGGTGCGCCCGCCCTTCTCTGCCTCGGCTTCGAATTGTTCCAGCAATTCGCGCTGCTTTGGTGAAAGATTCTGCGGTGTTTCCACCATGACCTGCACATACATATCGCCGCGCGCGGCTGACCTCAGCACGGAAAAACCCTTGCCGCGCAAGCGGAATTGATCGCCGGTTTGCGTACCGGCAGGGATCGTCACTTTGGAACGCCCGCCATCAATGCTTGGCACTTCCACATGGCCGCCAAGCGCGGCCTGCGTCATGCGCAGCGGCACGCGCACCAGTATATTCGCGCCATCACGCTGGAAGATCGGATGCGGCCTGACCGCGATATCCACGTAAAGATCACCCGCCGGCGCGCCGCGCTGCCCGGCCTCACCCTCACCGGTCAGGCGAATGCGCGTGCCATCATCAACACCCGCAGGGATCGAGACATTCAGGCTGCGTTCGCGCTGCACGCGCCCAGCGCCACGGCAGATCTTGCACGGGTTCTTGATGGTGCGGCCGGCGCCGCCGCAGGTGGGGCAGGTGCGTTCTACCAGGAAGAACCCCTGCTGCGCCCTGACCTTGCCGCTACCCTGACAGGTACCGCAATTCTGCACGCCAGATGCCGCACCGCCTTCCGCGCCAACACCCTTACAGGCTTCGCAGGAAACGCTGGTGGCGAAGCGGATGGTCTTTTTCGCCCCGGCAAAGGCTTCTTCCAAGGAAACCTCAACCTGCGTGCGCAAATCAGAACCACGCCCGGCTGCCGCGCGCTGACCGCGCCCGCCGCCGCCGAAGCGGCCGAACATTTCCTCAAAAATATCCTCGAATCCGCCGCCACCGAAGGGGCCGCCGCCGCCGCCACCACCACCAGGTCCGCCCTGTTCAAAGGCCGCATGGCCGAAGCGGTCATAGGCCGCGCGCTTTTCGGCATCCTTCAGCACATCATAAGCCTCATTCAATTCCTTGAACTTGGCTTCCGCTTCGGCATTCCCCTGATTGCGATCAGGGTGCCATTGCATCGCGAGTTTGCGATAGGATTTCTTGAGTTCATCCTCGCCCGCATCGCGCGCGACGCCGAGAACCTCGTAATAATCGCGTTTTGCCATGATCGGGCTACCGTTTCCGACACAAGAATCCCCCTGGCGCCGCAAGGCACCAGGGGAAAGCTTTGGTCAAAGGAGCTACCACCCCGAAGGAATCAGGAAGGCTTCTTCTTGTTCGGGTCCACTTCCTCGAACTCGGCGTCAACCACCTTGTCCTTGGAAGCACCAGCCGCATCCGGCGCGCCTTCTTCCGGCTTCGGCGCAGCCTGTTCGGCCTTGTACAGCGCCTCACCCATTTTCATCGCGGCTTGAGACAGCTTTTCCGAGGCCTCACGGATCGCATCGGCGTCCTGGCCTTCCATGGCGGTGCGGGCAGCGGCGAGCGCCGATTCCACTTCCAGCTTTTCAGCTGGCGGCACCTTTTCCCCGCTTTCCTTCAGCGTCTTGTCCGTGGAATGCACCAGCGCATCAAGCTGGTTGCGTGCTTCCACAGCTTCACGCCGCTGGCGGTCGGCTTCCGCATTGGCTTCGGCATCCTTCACCATGCGCTCAATATCGGCGTCCGAAAGGCCCGATTTCGCCTGGATGCGGATTTGCTGTTCCTTCCCGGTCGCCTTGTCCTTCGCGCTGACGCTGACAATGCCGTTCGCGTCAATGTCAAAGGTCACTTCCACCTGCGGCACGCCACGCGGCGCGGCGGGAATGCCCGTCAGATCAAACGTGCCGAGCTGCTTATTGTCGGCAGCCATTTCACGTTCGCCCTGATAGACCTTGATGGTGACGGCAGTCTGATTGTCATCGGCCGTCGAGAAGGTCTGGCTCTTCTTCGTCGGGATCGTTGTGTTGCGATCAATCAAGCGCGTGAAGACGCCACCGAGGGTTTCAATACCAAGGCTGAGCGGCGTGACATCCAGCAGCAGCACATCCTTGACATCGCCCTTCAGCACGCCACCCTGAATAGCAGCGCCAATGGCGACGACTTCATCGGGGTTGACGTTGCGCGCGGGTTCCTTGCCGAAGAATTGGCGAACCGCTTCCACCACTTTCGGCATGCGTGTCATACCGCCGACCAGGATCACCTCATCCACTTCATTGGCGGCAAGGCCGGCATCCTTCAGCGCCTGGCGGCAGGGTTCCATGGTGCGGCTGATCAGATCATCCACCAAGGCTTCCAGCTTTGAGCGGGTGACCTTCATCACAAGATGCTTGGGGCCAGAGGCATCGGCGGTGATGAAGGGCAGGTTGATTTCGGTTTCCTTGGAAGAGGAAAGCTCGATCTTTGCCTTTTCCGCAGCTTCCTTCAGACGTTGCAGCGCGAGTTTATCGCCGCGCAGATCAATGCCCTGTTCCTTGCGGAATTCATCGGCCAGATAGTCAATGATGCGCTGGTCGAAATCCTCACCACCCAGGAAGGTGTCACCATTGGTGGATTTCACTTCAAACACGCCATCGCCGATTTCCAGGATGGAAACGTCGAAGGTGCCGCCACCAAGGTCATAAACCGCGATGGTGCCGCCCTTCTTTTGTTCCATGCCGTAAGCGAGCGCGGCGGCGGTTGGTTCATTGATGATGCGCAGCACTTCAAGCCCGGCAACCGTGCCGGCTTCCTTGGTGGCCTGGCGCTGGGCATCATTGAAGTATGCGGGAACGGTAATGACCGCCTGGGAAACCTTCTCGCCGAGATGCGCTTCGGCGGTTTCCTTCATCTTGGTCAGCACCATGGCGCTGATCTGTTGCGGGGCGTAGGTCTTGCCATCCACCTCAACCCAGGCA
>JBIIGZ010000240.1:0-4122 GCA_044236185.1 Roseomonas sp.
CGTCGGTATTCCGGGTGTCGCTCGGCAAATCCGAGACCATCCCCGGTTGGACGAGAGCTTCCATAGCAGGGCTCCTTCCAGCCAGCAGATGACCAGGGTGATCAGGGAATTCTGATCGGGGGTCAACAATTGCGGCATATGGGGCAAGCGGGGCGCGGACGCAAGGGAAAATGATGAGTAGCGCATAAGAAATTTCCTGCCAGTTCCGGCAGGGGCCAAAATCTTTATCGCCTTGGCGGTGCTGCCGCCGGGGTAGCCGCTGCCGCGGCTGGAGATGGCGTATTCAGCCCACCCAATCTTTCCGGCAGCAGGCGCAATTGGCTGATTTCACGTTGCAGCCGGGGTAGATCCTGCACACCGCGGAGCGATTCCCCTGTCAGCAATGTGAAGGCTTCCGCAAGCGGCCCGCCCTGCATTCTTGCCCCGTAAGTGTCACGCAGCTGCGTGAGCGTCGCGGAATCGCTCGCCATGGCGGCATAGGCCGCGGCACGCGCCAAATCGCGCCGCATGGTCGCATCCAGCGGCGCGGGCGGGGCCGGCACCTTGGCATCAATATGGTTCATCATGGCCGAGGCAGCGCCCTGCCAATCCTGTGCCGCCGCGCGCACCTCGGCCAGCGCTTCCGCGCCATCATCACCAAGTTCGGAAAGCAAGCCTTCGGCAACGCGGCGATTGCCGGCACGTGCCAAGGCCCGCCCACGCAGAATCGCGCGCTCGATTTCCTGCGCAGTCCCCTCCGTCGCCGCATCCAGGGCGGCCAGGGCACCGGGCGCATCGCCTTCGGCCAGCCTTATGGCCGCAAGCTTTGTGCTGACCGGCCGGCGCGCCGCCGGGTCAGTCAACCGCGCCAAGGCGTCGCGCAGCACGGCCGAAGCGCGATCCACCAGATCAAGCGCGACCAGCCGATCCGCCAGGGTAAGGACGGAACGGATGCCGGCCTCATCCTCTGGCAGGAATTCCGGATGCGCATCATAGAAACTGGCGGCATTCAGCGGCGGGGCGCTTTGCAGGGCGGCGGCGAAAGCGGCGCGCAGATGCGGGCGGAGATCGGCTTCACGTTCCGGGAAAAAGCGTTGGGTTTCCTGCAATAATTCAAAGGCAGCGCGGCCATTGCCGGCTTCACGCTGCAATTCGGCAAGGCGGATACGCGCATTCACCTCATCCGCATCGCCGCGCCAGGCAAAAAGGGCTGCTTCCAATTCAGCAATCGCACCGGCCGCATCAAGCTGCCCAACGGCCAGGCGCAATTCCACGCTGCGCCGAATGGCGCGGGCACGGCGCAGCCGATCCCGCCCCTGGATGGCCTGACGATAGGAAGCCAGCGCATCATCAATCCGACCATCGGCTTCGGCGATCATGCCACGCGCCAGATGCAGGCTGGGATTGTCAGGATCAGCTTCCGCCAGACGGTTCGCTGCGGTCAGCTCACCGGCGGCGGCAAGGCTTTCCATGGCAATCGGGATCAACCGCTGCGCCAGCGGGCGGGGGTACGAAATCAGGAGCGGCAGGCTGGCCGCAATGGCCGGGCCCGCCACCGCATGATCACCCCGTTGAGCGGCCAAAAAACCTCGCCACAGCGTGGTTTCATCACTTGCCGGCATTTGCGGGTTTTCAAGCTGCCGCGCCTCGGCCTCACGCCCCGCGACCAGGGCGGCGGCAGCTTGCGCCATCACAAGCCGCGCATCAGCGCCCGCGCGCGGGTCCTCCTGCAAGGCGAGCGTCGCCATCGCCTGGGCTTCCTGTGGCATCCCCATGGCGAGCAGCGTTTCCGCCGCATGGCGCCGCGCCTCTGAACGGCCAAGCGGTCCGGCGGACGCGATATTGGCCGAAGCTGTTCGAAGCCGTTCCATAAGCGTGGCGGAGGTGGCCGAAGGCAGATCCATGATGCGGCTGAGCGTCGCGGCCTCGGCCAAGGGCTCGCGCCCGGCATCGGCACCAAGCCTGAGCGAATCCATGCCCGAGGCTTGCAGGATGAAGCGGTCATTCAGGGCGCGAAGTTGGATATTGTCGCCCCGCGGCAATACGGCCACCCCCAACATGGCGGGCAGCAATTGGAATTCCGGCTGGCGCCGGCCAATCGCCACCGCCTGTCCGGCTTCACGCAAAGTGCCCACCAGCAGCGGACTGCCGGTTTCGGGATCAAGCACGGTCACGCTGCGCCCCGGGCGCGCCGCACGCAGCACCAGACGGGCGGGCGGACCCTGATCCAATTCCGGTGTAATGGCTGTCAGCGCACGATTTGCGTCGACCGCGTCACGAAAGGCTTCCAGCACCCAGGCATTGCCCTCTCGCCGCGGGCGAAGGGTTCCGGGTTGCGCAAGGCGCATTTGCAGAATGGTGGCATCGCCGGTCTGGCGCGCTTCCATGTTGCGGAAAATCGCACTGCCTTGAAGCTGCGAAAGGTCCAGCGCTTCGGGCCGGTCCAATACCGCAATCACCCAATCGCCTTGGCGAAAGACCGCGGCAGAGGCCTCCGCCCCGAGATCAAGCGAAATGGCCCGGCCTTCCGCCAATAGCCCAACCGGCACGGTGCGCCGGGGCGGCACCACGACCATGGGCCGTTGGCCCGGGGCAGGCTCTGCTTGCGCAGGCGCGGGGGCCGGTGCTGGCGAAACCGAAGGTGTTGCCGGGGGTGCGGCCGGCGCAACCTGAGGTGTGGCGCCCGTATTTACGCCTGGGCCGGGACGCGAAACATCCGCCGCGGAAGGGGCCGGGGCGGATGCGGTGGCAGCCTGGCTTGTCGGTGGCGCGGCCTCTCGCGCGGGCGGCGCGGTGGGCGGTGGTCGTGCGGCCGGCGCGGCTGGCGGCGCAGCAGCGGGCCGCGCGGGCGTTGCGGGGGGTGGCGTTGCCCCGGCCTGCGCTGGCGGCTGCGCCGCTATTGGCGCAGCGGGCGTCGAAACCGAACGAGGCGCTGGGGCGGGCGCCGCCGGTGGCGTGGCGCCTGGCGGCGCTGGGTTGGCCTCAGCCCCATCCAGCACATCAATCACCACGCGATTGCCCAGTCGGTAATGGCGAAACCGGGTCCCTGGCGGGGCTTGCAGCATAATCCCGCCATCAATCGCCGAAACACTCTCAACATTCTTAGGCAGGCGGAGCGCGCCAGTCAGGTCATAGCGCGCTGGCGCATCAAAGCGGAGGATAAGGCGATTACCGGCTTCCTCCGCCCGATAAGTCACAGGTGCCGGCCAATCCATCACTACCCGGCCGTAAGTAGGGTGGCTGCCAACCCGAAGCCCGACCGTGGGTGCCTGCTGTGCCATAGCCGGAACGCCAAAAGCGATCCAGATCAGCAGCAAGGCCCCCACAAGCCGCATCAATCAAAGCTCGCCAAAAGCCGGTCAATCTCACTTTGCGAGACGCCAGCACCTGGAAGCTGCGGGCCATTGGCCAGCTTTTGGCCTTCGGTGCGCTTGTCGCTGCCTGGCGCGGCAACGGGTGCCGCCACAGGCGCGGCTTCCGGACCAGGCATGCCGCTGGCGGCAGAAACCACCGAGGCAATCCTGCCTTCAATCGCCTTAAGCGCTGTCACAACCTTGCCGATCCGCTGCCCTGTAATGTCCTGAAAGGAACAGGCTTCGTATATCCGAGTGACCGCGTTTTGCAACTTATCCGCAGCCTCACCGGAAAGCTCGGCCTGCATCTGCTCAAGCGTTTCGCAGCAATCCAGGATTTCGTTGGTGGCATGCGCGGTATGATCAACAATCGCGTCAAGCTCATCGGTGGCCGAAGGAATATGCGCGTCGCGGATATCTTCGACCTTGAGGGCAGCGATTTCGGCCTTGGCGCGCGCAATGGTGCGCCCAAGACCTTCGAGTTCGGCCAAAAGCGCGGATTCCTTGGCGGTCAGATCGCCCGCCATGGTGGTCAGCACGGCGCGCACCGTGGCCTCGATCCGGTCGCCTTCCGGCCCTTGGGGGGTTCCGTCAGGCATGGACCAGCACCTTTTCGATTTTTTCGCGTAGCGTCTCCGCGTTGAAGGGCTTCACGATGTAATTGGAAACGCCAGCCTGCTTGGCGGCCACCACGTTTTCGGTCTTGCTTTCGGCGGTAATCATGATGAACGGCATGTTCTTGAGACGCTGATCCGCCCGCACTTCCTTGAGCAGGTCAAGCCCGGTCATG
>JBIIGZ010000241.1:0-4121 GCA_044236185.1 Roseomonas sp.
AGCCCTGTTCGCGGAAGGTCGGTACATCCGGGAAGGATGGGTGCCGCTCTGCCGAACACATGCCTACCGCCACCACTGACCCTTGCTTGATATGGGCGGACGCGGAGGGCAGGCTGTCCGACATCATTGGCACCTGACCTGCAATCACGGCCTGCATGGCCGGCCCCGCACCCCGGAAGGGCACATGGGTGATTTCTGTGCCGATCTGGCGGCTCATTTGTACGACCAGCAAATGATTGGATGACCCAGCGCCCGAAGTCGCCACTTGCAAACCACCCGCGCTTTTGGCCCGCGCCACCACATCGGCCATGGAACGAATGCCCGCGCGCGGATTGGCGACCCAAACGGTCGGGTTGCTCACCACCAGGGCGATATGGGCGAAATCCTTCACCGGGTCATAGCGCACCTTGCTGCCATAAACGGCAGGGCTGATCGCATGGCTCGCGATATTGGACATGACCAGCGTATAGCCATCGGGCGCGGCGCGGGCGACAGTTTCGGTGCCAAGAGTGGCTCCGGCACCCGCACGATTGTCGACCACTATCGAAACGCCAAGCTTGTCCTGAAGGCCGGCGGCAATCAGCCGCGCGACCAGATCTGTTGTCCCGCCAGGGGCAAATGGCACCACCAGGCGAATAGACTGAGATGGCCAAGCACCTTGTGCGCGCGCACCCATCGCCAAAAGCGGCGACGCGCCAATACCCAATACAACGCTGCGGCGTGCAACGCTCCTCATCCGTTGGCCCCCATTTTTATAGGGTTTTTATTGCATGGCAGCGACGCCTCGGCAAGCGAGGGGTGCGCAAGCCTTGCCTTAGGCGATGCCAGGGCCAATCATCGCCTGGAAACCCAAGCCCGCAACAGGAAAACCCCCATGCCGCAAGGTGACCGCCTGCCCAATGACCCCGAAACCCGCATCCGCGAAGCGGCCGAGGCACTAGCCCCGCGACTTATCGAAATCCGGCGCGATATTCATACCCATCCAGAACTTGCCTTTCAGGAAACGCGCACCGCTGGGATTGTGGCCGCCGAGCTTTCCCGCCTGGGCCTCACGCCCCGCACCGGCGTGGGGCGCACGGGTGTGGTCGCCGAGATCAAGGGTGGGCGCCCCGGTCCCACACTCGCGATCCGCGCCGATATGGATGCGCTGCCGATCCATGAGGAAACGGCGCTGCCCTTCGCGAGTGAAATCGGCGGCCAAATGCATGCCTGCGGGCATGATATCCATACCTCCACCCTATTGGGGGTGGCGGCAGTGCTGAAGGATTTGGCGCCGCAGCTTGCCGGCACCGTGCGGCTGATCTTCCAACCGGCGGAAGAAGTGCTGGAAGGCGCTGCCGCCATGATCGCCGATGGCGCCGCTGATGGCGTGGATATGGCGATTGGCTTTCACAACCACCCGGATATGCCGGTGGGCAGCTTTGGTTATGTGCGCGGCGCCTGCCTGGCGGCGTCTGACCGGTTTGACCTGATCATCCAGGGTAAATCCGGCCATGCTGCACATCCTTACGCGGCGATAGACCCGATTGTGGCGGCAGCGGCCTTCGTGCAGGAAGCGCAAACCGTGGTCAGCCGGGAAATCAAGCCGATCCATCCGGCAGTGGTGACCATTGGGCAATTTGTGGGGGGCACCACCTACAACATCATCCCCGAACGCGTGCATCTGAAGGGTACGGTGCGCACGCTGCATCATGAATCGCGCAATATCGCCGAAGCGGCGCTGCGACGGCTCGCGGAAGGGATCGGTGTTTCCATGCGCGTGAAGACCGAGATGAACTATGTCCGCAAGGTGCCGCCCTTGGTGAATGATGATCGCGTGCTTGACCCCGTGCTTGCCGCGGTACGCCGTCAGATGGGCGATGTCATCAGCGAAGGCGAGCCTTCCATGGGTGCCGAGGATTTCGCGGAATTCGCCGCCGTGGCGCCTTCCTTCCAATTGCGCATCGGCTCTGGCCAGCCAGGACGCGATGACCGGCTGCATAATGCCTTCTACCAGCCCGATGAGCGCAGCATCGGCCTTGGCGTCCAAGCCCTTTCGCGCGCCGCGCTGGATTTGCTGGCATGAGCGCGCATCGCATCGCAGAATTGACCGCGCCTGAGGTCGCATCCCGCTTGGCGGCGGGCGCTGTCGCCATCCTGCCCATGGGCAGCCTGGAAACCCATGGCCCCGCCTTGCCGATGGGCGATTATCTGGTGGCCGAGGAAATCGCCAGCCGCATTGCTGCCGCCGCCCTGCTGAAGGGTGCGGATGCTTTGGTTGCCCCCGCCATTCCCTTTGGTGGGGAGGATTTCTTCGCCGGTGTCGCGGGCGGCATCACGCTGACGGTCGCGACACTCACCGCCGTGATTGAGGAAATGGCCGAAGCCTTCATCAAAACCGGCGCGCGGCGGATCATGATCGTGAATGGCCATGCCGGCACCATCGCACCCGCCGATGCGGCCGCGCGAAGCATGCGCCATCGCCATGGCGTGATCATTCCGGCGCTGCATCTCTGGCGGGAAGCCGGCAAGCTGCATGGCGAATTGGGCGGTCAGCCCATCACCTTTGGCCATGGTGGTGATCCTGTCGCTTCTGTGACTATGGCGCTAAAGCCGGAACTCTGCCGGCCGGAAGCAGCGCGGGCGCGTGAAGCGACAGGGCCTTATCTTGGCGTGCCGCCAACGGGCTTTGGTGCCATCCGCGCCCATGGCGTGGAATTCGCCGTGCCGATGTGGGTGGAGGAAGTGGCGCCTGGCGGCGTTGCCGCGCCCGATCCGCGCGGGGCCAATGCCGCCCATGGCGCGCGGATTGTGGAACAGCTTGTCGCCGCCGGCGCTTCCATCTGCGCGCAGCTACGTGATCACGCGCCGTGAAGCGCATTTGCGTCTATGGCGCGGGTGCGATTGGCGCGCATCTGGCGGTGCGCTTGGCTGCCGCCGGCGCTGAGGTAAGCGTGATTGCGCGCGGCGCCCATCTGGCCGCGATGCGCGCACGCGGCATCACGCTGCGCACGGCAGAAGGCGATCAGACCTACCCGGTGCAGGCGGCGGAAAGCGCGGCGGAAATCGGCCCGGTGGATGCCGTGCTGGTCACGGTCAAGGCGCCTGCCCTGCCTGCGGTGGCGGCAGGGATCGCGCCTTTGCTCGGGCCCGATACGCCTGTTGCCTTCATCATGAATGGCATTCCCTGGTGGTATTTCGATGGCATTGGCGGTGCCCTGGAAGGCAAGCGCCTACCAGTGCTGGACCCCGATGATACGCTGCGCCGCGCCGTGCGTGTGGAGCGTGCCATTGGGGGCGTGATCTATGCGGCAAGCGCGGTGGTGGCGCCCGGTATCGTTACCTCCGAACACGCTGACTTGAAGCTTTTCCTGGGGGAGCCCGATGGCGCTGTTTCGCCACGCGCCCAAGCCTTGGCGGCGCTGCTGAGCACCGGCGGCATGCCGACGGAAGCAGTTGCGAATATCCGCCACCGCATCTGGGGCAAGCTGCTCGGTAATATGGTGGTGGGGCCACTTTGTTTGCTTTCGCGCCAGGATATGAAGGCAACGCTTGCTGATCCGGCAATCTTCGAAGCGGGTGTGCGCATTTCTGATGAAGGCACGGCGCTGGCCCGCGCCCTTGGCCATGATCTAAAGGTACCGGGAGAGGTGCGGATGCGCCGCTTTGGGGAGACCGCGCATAAGCCTTCCATCCTGCAGGACCTGGAATTGGGCCGACCGATGGAAATTGACGCGCTGTTCACCGCGCCCTTGCAGCTTGGGCAGGATTTGGGCTTGCCCATGCCGCATTTCGCGCTGATGGTGGCGCTGGCGACGCAAGCCGCGCGGGCGGCGGGGCTGTATCGGTAAGGGCTGGCCGCTGGGGGCGCTGCCCCCGAAACCCCCGCAACCCGCCATGGTTTGGCTGAGGTCAGACGTTTGAATTACCGTTTCGTCATTTAACTTCGTCTGCGCGCTGCCGCCGAGGCATAACTTAGCTACATCGGCCACCATGACAGCAAAAACATCTTGCCAGCAATTTTCTTTCCATTTCTAATGCACATCATTCAAAGAACTGCGGGGCCAGGCGTATGTCGGAAGATGACGACCACGACCATGATGATGATCATGATGATGATCATGATCATGATCATGATCATC
>JBIIGZ010000094.1:0-13190 GCA_044236185.1 Roseomonas sp.
CCACTGCCGCCCAATTCGCTGCCGAGCGCAATCTTGCCGCGCCGTTCCGCGCCGCTGCCGAGCGTTTGATTGCCGCCCTGGCCCTGCGCGCCACCCTGGATATAGGTGAAGGGGGCACCAAAGGCGCGGAGTGCCGCCAATTGCTTCTGGAACAGGGCCGGGTCGTTCGATTGTGTCGCCAGCGCGCAGGGCACGTAATTCAGTGATGATCCCCCCGAATGCAAATCCATCACAAAATCCGCAAGTGGGATCAATTCGCTGTCAATGTAATGAGCGATTTGCCGCGTGACCGTACCATCCGGATCACCCGGGAAAATCCGATTTAGGTTCAAATCATCAATTGGTGACACACGCCGCCCCGCAAGGGCCGCCGGGTAATTCGCCATGGTGAGCAGGATAACGCGACCCTTGATGCGCGCAGGATCAAGTGATTTTGCCAAATTGGTCAGCGCCACCTGGCCTTCATATTCATCGCCATGATTGCCGGAGGTAAAAAGTGCGGTCGGGCCCTCCCCATTCTTCACCACCACAATTGGGATGGGCAGGAAGCCATAGGCGCTGTCATGGGTGGAATGGAACAGGCGGATGAAGCCTGTCTGCTTGCCGTCCTTGTTGAAATCAACTTCAGAGACAAGGCGCGATTTGCGTGGCGCGTCAGCCATGGCGTTTTCCCTATTCAGGCTTGGGTCATCAAATGGCAGGCCACCTGGTGGCCTGCCTGAGTGTGCGTGAGTGGTGGCGCCACTTCCTTGCAAATGGGCATCACATGCGGGCAGCGCGTGTGAAAGCGGCAGCCGGAAGGCGGATTGAGCGCGCTTGGAATATCGCCGACGATGTTTTCGCGTTTGCCGCGTGAGCGGCGCGATGGGTGCGGCGCCGGCACGGCAGCAATCAAAGCGCGCGTATAGGGGTGCTGTGGGTCATTATAGATCACGCGCTTCTCAGCCACTTCAACGATCTTGCCAAGATACATGACCGCAACGCGGTCGGAGATATGCCGCACCACGGAAAGATCATGCGCGATGAACAGATAGGTAAGCCCCATATCGCGCTGCAAATCCTGGAGCAGATTGACGATCTGCGCCTGGACCGAAACATCAAGCGCCGAGACAGCCTCATCACACACAACAAAGCGCGGGCGCAGGATCAGCGCGCGCGCGATCCCGATGCGCTGGCGCTGGCCGCCGGAAAATTCATGCGGAAAGCGATCCAGCGCCCGGCGCGGCAGGCCAACGCGATCCAGCATTTCTGTGACCTGCTGGCGCGTTTCAGTGCCATGCTTTGCGCCATGGATTACTAGTGGTTCGGCTATAATATCTTCAACCGCCATGCGTGGATTGAGCGCACCGTAAGGGTCCTGGAAAATGATCTGCATGGACCGGCGAAATTCGCGCATCGCCGCACGACCAAGCCCGGTGATTTCCTGGCCCTGAAAGCGGATATTGCCCCCGGTCGGTTCCAGCAGCCTGATCAGCAGGCGCCCGAGGGTGGATTTGCCGCAGCCGGATTCACCGACCAGCCCCAGTGTTTCGCCTGGCATGATGCTGAGTGCGACATCATCCACGGCGCGCAGCTTACTGCTCCTGCCACGAAGAAAAAGACCGCCACCGCCCACATCAAAGTGCTTGGCAAGGTTCTCGGCGCTGATCAGCGGTTCGGTCATGGCGTGGCCAGTTCCTTGGCGCGGAGACAGGCGGCCCAATGATCCGCTTCCTCCAGGATCAGCGGTGGCAGGCTCTCACTGCAAGATGGCTGCGCATGCCGGCAGCGCACACTGTAACGGCAGCCAGGCGGGCGACGCGCAGGATCGGGCAAGGTGCCGGGAATGGCAATCAGCCGCGCCCGATCTTCGGTGATGGATGGCACGCATTCGAGCAAGCCGCGCGTATAGGGATGTACGGGATGGTCAAAAATCTGCGCTACCGGCGCTTCTTCAATCACGCGTCCCGCATACATCACCAGCACGCGGTCAGCCGTTTCCGCAATCACGCCCATATTATGCGTGATGATCATAATCGCCATGCGGAATTCATCGCGCAGATCCATCAATAGATCGAGGATTTGAGCCTGGATGGTCACATCCAGCGCTGTGGTTGGTTCATCGGCAATCAGCAGCTTTGGGTTGCAGGCAAGTGCGATGGCAATCATCACGCGCTGGCGCTGCCCGCCCGACATCTGGTGCGGGTAATCATCCAGCCGCCGCGCCGCTGATGGAATGCCCACCTTATCCAGCATATCAATCGCACGCTTGCGGAGCGCGGCGGCGGGCAAGTTCTCATGCGCCTTGATGGTTTCCATGATCTGATCGCCAATGGAAAACACCGGGTTCAGCGATGTCATGGGTTCCTGGAAAATCATCGCAATGCCGGGGCCGCGAATGCGTTGCATTTCCCGCGACGATAGCTTCGTCAGCTCCTGCCCCTGGAACAACACCTTACCGGCAGCGATGCGTGCCGGCGGAGTCGGCAGCAGCCCCATGATGGTGAGTGCGGTCACGCTTTTGCCGCTGCCGCTTTCACCGACAATGCCGAGGATCTCGCCTTCCTTGAGTGAGAAGGAAACATCCTCAATGGCGGTGATTTCTCCGCGCCCGGTCATGAAGGCCGTGGTCAGCCCCTGCACATCAAGCAAAGTCACTGTTGAATCCTGAGCCGGGGGTCTAGGACATCGCGCAAGCCGTCGCCGAGGAAATTCAGGCCCATTACCGTGATCATCAGCGCAATGCCGGGGATGGTGATGATCCAGGGCGCTTCGCGCATAAAGTCGCGTCCTTCGGCCATGATATTGCCCCAGGTTGGCGTGGGCGGCACGGCGCCAACACCAAGGAAGGAAAGGGTCGCTTCAGACAGCACCGCGAATGCAAACAGGAAGGAAAGCTGCACAATCACCGGCGCCATGGCATTGGGCAGGATATGCCGCGTCAGGATACGCCAATGCCCCGCACCAGCGGCAACGGCCGCTTGGACGAATTCCATTTCCCGCAAGACAATCACAGAAGACCGCACAATGCGCGCTGTGCGCGGGATATAGACAATGCCAAGCGCCAGAATGACATTGAAGGTCGAAGGCCCGAGCACGGAAGTGACCGCGATGGCAAGCAGAATGGCCGGGAAGGCCATCAACGCATCATTGATGCGCATCAGCAGGTTATCAATGCGGCGGAAGTAACCGGCAGCGGCGCCAATCAGAATACCGAACACTGCATTCAGCGCCACCACGGAAGCGCCAATCAGCATGGAAAGCTGCGCGCCCCACACCACACGGGACCACAGGCTGCGCCCAAAACTATCCGTGCCGAAAACCCAACCCTCGCCAGGTGGCTTGAACTTGTTGCGCATGGAAAGCCGGTTTGGGTCAACATCGGTAATCCAAGGCGCCAGGATGGCGGTGATGGCAATGATCAGGAAAAGCACGAGCCCGGTCATGAAGAGCCGATGGCGCAACAGGCGTTTGATGGTGGCGCGCGCCGGGTGTTCGCGCTTCTGCGCAATGCCTTCGGCGTCTATGAGGGCAGCGTCACTCATAGCGCACCCTGGGATCAATTAGGGCATAAAGGACATCGACCAGGATATTCACCAGCACGAGGAATGTTGTCACCAGCAAAAGCCCGCCCTGCACCATGGGGTAATCGCGGCTCAGCACCGCTTGCGTCAGCAATTGCCCCATGCCGGGGAGCGAAAACAGCGCCTCTGTCACCACCGCGCCCGACAGCAGAAGCGAGATGATGATGCCCACCACGGTCACTATGGGGATCAGCGCATTGGCCAAGGCATGCTTGAGGATCACTTGCCGTTCCGGCAGCCCCTTGGCGCGGGCCGTGCGCACATAATCCTGCCGCAGCACTTCCAGCATGCCTGAGCGCGTGATGCGCGCGAGCAAACCCGCTTGCAGCAAGGCGAGCGATATCGCCGGCATGGTGGTGCTGCGAAGCCAGCCGATCGGGTCCTGTGAGAAAGGCACATAACCACCGCTGGGCAGCCACCCAAGCTGCACGGCGAAGAAAATGATCATCAATAGGCCAAGAAAGAAACCGGGGATGGAAATACCAAGCATGGCAATCATCATCGCCACCTGATCCACCCAGGTATTCTGGCGCAAGGCGGCGATGATACCACTCGCCACCCCAATCAGTAGCGTGAGCACAAGGGCGTAAAGTGATAGCCCAATGGTGACCGGCAGGCGTTCCATGGTGGCGGCCAATACGCCCTTGCCAAGCAGCAGTGACTTGCCGAAATCACCCTGAAGCAGTCCCTGATAGTAATGCAGCAGCTGCATCAGCAAGGGCTCATCAAGCCCAAGATCACGGCGCAATTGTTCAATTTGCGCCGGTGTTGCCGCGATACCGGCAATGGCTGCTGCCGGATCACCAGGGATCAGCCGCATCAGCCCGAAGCTGATGAGGCTGACAATGAACAATACCGGAATGGCGCTGAGCAGCCGGCGGAGCGTGAGCAGAATCAAGGCTGAGCAAGCTCCTTAAATGTCACGCTCAACGTTCCATCCAGACGTTGGAAAAGCGCGGAATGCGGAAGGGTACGAAGCCTTTCACATTGGCGCGGGATGCCTGCACTTTGGTGAGAGCGCCGAAGGGATAGGCATAGGCGCGTTCCAGCACCAAACGCTGCATGCGCGCGAAGGCAGCTTGCCGGGCCGCTGGGTCGCGCAGATTATTCATGTCATCCCAGGCGGCTTTGACATCCGGGTCGTCCTTGTCGTCCTTCGGGCGGTAATTGGCGCCAGGCGAGACCAGAAACTGCATAGTCGCAAGTGCGCCAAGGGCAGGTTGTGTGCCCCAACCGGAATGGAAAAAATGCCATTCGGTCGAATTGACCCTTTGCGACATTTGCACCGAAGTCGGCCAATCCACCACGCGCAGCGATGCGTTGATACCAACGGCCTTCAGCTGCTGTTCCATGACCAAGGCCGCATTATACATTGGCGGATAATCTCGATTGGTCAGAATGATGATCGGTTCGTTGCGATAGCCTGATTCGCGCAGCAAGGCCCGGGCGCGTTGCTGATTGTTGATATTGTAGGTTTCCTTGCCGGCATCCGTGTAGCTGGGCTGGTTCGGATACTGGAAACCAACATTCAGCCGATAGTTATTGTCTGTCGCCGCATCCATGATGTCTTCCACATTCAACGCGGCTTGCACCGCGCGGCGGAAGGCAAGGTTATCAGTAGGCGCAAGCGCGGTATTGGGAAGCGCGATTTGGATCCACCAATTCTGCAAGGGCAGGATGGTGATGGCGCTATTGCGCCGCAGACCTTCTAAGGACCGCGTGGGGACATCTTCCACAGCATGCAGCGCGCCGGTTTCCAAACCCGCCACGCGGGCGCTGGCTTCGGTCACGATGCGGAAGGTCACGGTATCAAGGCAGGCCACACGATAGCCACCAAAGCCGGTGCGCTGTTCGTAAGCCGTATTGGGCTTGTAGCCATCAAACCTGCCGAGCTTTGCGTGGCTGCCGGGCACGAATTCCAATAAACGGAAGGGGCCGGTACCAACAGGGCGAAGCTGCTGGCGTTGATCATCCTTGTGCTCGGAGGGGATGATGACAATGGGAACCGAAAAGGAGGACAACGCCTCAATGAAAGTAGGCTGCACCCGCTTCATGCGGATGATGAAGGTTTGCGCATCCGGCGTTTCCCAGCCGGCCACATTATCCAGCGTGCTGCGTTGCAGACCAATCCGATTGTAGCGATCGAAGGAAGCCGCGACATCGGCGGAGGTCAACGCCTTGCCATTATGGAAGGTAATGCCCTGGCGAAGCTTGAAGGTATAGCTCATGCCATCCGGGGCTTCCTGCATGGATTCTGCCAATTCCGGGATGGGCTTATTGTTTTCATCGCGCGTGACCAGCGTTTCATAGATATTCATCGCGATATTGCGTGTGGAAATGGTGCTGGAGGTCATCTGATCCAGCGAATTGACATTGGCTTCCTGGCCAAAGACCAGATCGCCGCCGCGTGTGGGGCAGGTGAAAGGGGCGGCCAGCAGCGGCGCTGCTGACAAGGCCATGGCAGCGGCAACAAGACCCGTGCTCAAACTCAGGCGTTTCATCCATGCTCTCCCGTTATTTGTGGTGAGGTAGCTTCATGCGTGCGCCCCGCGCCGTCAACCATTATCGGCAAGCCCGGCGAAGCGGCGCACAACATTTTCCGTGAGGCGGCTGATCGGCCCCTCAAAACCCTGGCGCCACAGGCTGCCGCAATAGGTGATGGAGCCAACGGCGAACACGCCACCACCGCCCGGCGTGTCGAAATAAATGATCTCACCACGCTTCAAAGCCTGCGCCTTTTCGCCATTCACGGTATTGACGTGGGAGAGCAATTCTTCCGGCACGGCGACAAAGGAAGCGGGCGGGTCTTCCGAAACGGCCAAAATCGCCGTGCCATCCGGCGTGCCAAGGGCAGGGTCCGCGCGGTCCAATTCAAAGCCGGCCGCGCCGCCGCCGGAAAGCCCGTAATCGCCAATGGTCTCACCATCCACGCCTTCAAACATCCAGGCGTAGCGTTGGTCGCGCGCCGGCGGCAGCAGGCGGTAATAAGTGCCTTCAAACAAGCCCTGGCCGGAAAAGCCCACACCCGCCAATTGCTGCGGTGGCCGGCGATTGCGCCGCCACAGCCCGCCATAGGCCCCATCGGTCTGGTGATAATATTCACCGGGCTCGGCAGCCCAGGCACGAATGCCGCCCTCGGCGCGGCGCAATTCAAACACACCCGGCATATCGGCAGGCTGCGCAATGCGCCAATAAAAGCCATTGCCGCCAAGATACATCATGCGCCCGCCGCTGCGCGTATAAGTGTAAAGCGCATCGAGCGTTTGCGGTGTGTGATATTCCGGGTGAGATCCCGTCATCACCACCTTGTAATTCGCCAGCAGCGCCGCACCTTCCGCATGTAGATCGTGATCCGTGATCACATCAAATGGCAGGCCGCGCGCTTCCAACCAGGCCAGGATATGCGTATCGGCGGGGTAGTGCCGAAGCCCCGAACCCTTCGCATCATTGAAGGTGAGAAACCCCGGCCGCATGGTCAGAATCGGGCGGAGCCGGGATGTAAAGGCGATACCGCTATTGTCTGGATGGCGGTTATAGGTGGACCGCCCATAGATCGGGAAATCATCCGGATTATGCGGATAAGCGCCCCAGGCAGCGACGCGCGCGCGATAGGCTGCATCCGCATTGCCACGGGAATGATTCGCATAGGCCTGATAGGTGAAGGTGGAAGCCAGAAACGCGATGGGCGCTGTGACCGTGCCGCGCGGGGGCAGCACATAGAAGGGGATGTGATCCTCGCCTTCTGCACAAGAAATGTGGAAGGCATAGGCGCCGGAACGCAAATCCGCCGGCACTTTGAAGTTGAAATCATCCGCCCAGCCGCAATCGCTCAAATCATCGGCGTGGAAATGAATGGCGGCGTAATCGGCGGGCGCATGGCGCCAGCACATCTCCGCACCCGACCAACGCGCCCCGACCACCGCGCGGGTTGGTACATTCACCAGATCGCCATGGCAGGCTTCTGGGCCGATATCCTCCACGCGTTGCGTCGCGATCCCACGCGCGAAATCCCAGCCAGCGATCAATCCTGGCGAGGCAGTGGAAAGCGGCGCATCTGGACGCGGCCATTCGGCGCGAAAGCCGGCCAGTATGGCGGGGTCTTCGATCTTGCCGGTCAGATGCGCGCATGGTGCGGCGGCGCCTTCGGCGGCAATCATCACGACGCCCGCGCCATCGGGCAGCGTGAGGCCAGCCGCCGAGATTTCTCGCGTGCTGGCCGGGGCGGCATCTTCGATACATTGCGCACCAAGCAAGATGCGCCCCGTGGCGGGATCGGCACTCAGCCACAGCCGATGCCAGCGGCGCAGCGCCAAGGGCGCGCCCAGGCCAAGCTGCCGCTCCCCGCCCGGCCAAATGATGCGCGCCATCGGCCCATGCGGGCCGACCGCCAGGGTGACGCTGTGCCCCGCCTTTTCTTCGCTAATTACCGCTGCGTCATTGGCCGGCTGTGCCTGGAACCATACCAGCGCGGTCCAGGTGATTGGCCCCGCCGCGCGCTTAGGCGCCTTTGGGATCAGCGCATAGGACCCAAGCCGAATCGGCTGATGGCGGCCCTGAAATTCGGCATCGAAACGCGCTGAAAGGTCCTCAAACCGCAGCCCTGGCCCGGCCGGGTTGGGGTCGCCCGAAATCACGCGGCGCAGCCTGGCACGGTAGCGCCCGCCGCTCGGCACGCTGATCTTGACGGCCAGGCTTTCGCCGGGGCGCGCGGAAAAACGGTCAAGATAGCCGGTGATGGGCAATTCGGCGGGCTTGGCTTCGGCCATGGTGGTTTCCTTCCCCTTTCGCCGGATGCTCCGCGCCCGGCCTGCCGCCGTCAACTCCCGCCCTGGTGGTCAGGCGCGGCCGAACTGTGCAAGGCTTGGCTGTGGGATTGGTTCAAGGGGGTGGAAATGGCCGCGATCATCGAAAAACTCAGCGATAGCCGGGCAGAGGCGCGCGAATGGGAACTGCGCTGCGATATGGCGGCGGTGTTTCGCATTGGTGCGAGACTCGGTTGGAATGAGCATATCGGCAACCACAATAGCCTGATGCTGCCCGATGAGGCTGAGCCGCGCTTCCTGATCAACCCGCGTGGCTATTTGTTTCAGGAACTGAAAGCATCTGATCTGATTATTTGTGACCTTGAAGGGCGCGTGCTGCGCGGCAGCGGGGAACTGCGCAAGGTTGCATTTCACATCCATACCCGGATCCATCTGGCCAATCCGGCAGCGACCTGCGTGATCCATGTCCATCCGCGGCACTTGACCGCGCTTTCCATGGTGCAAGGCGCAGAATTTGCACTGTCACACCACAACAACCTGCTGCTGAATGACCGCACGGTTTATGATGATGAAGGCGATCAGCCGGTGCACAGCAATGAAGAAGGGGACCGCATTGCGCGGCTGATGGGCGATAAGACCATTATGCTCATGCGCGGCCATGGCGTGACCGTGGTGGGCCCGTCCGTACATGACGCTTTTGATGAATGCTACATGGCGGAACGGACCTGCATGTACCAATTGACGGCGATGCAAACCGGGCTGCCCTTGCACAAGCTGCCCGATAATCTGCGCCGTAATCACACGGGGCCATGGGGTGAAAGGCTGGATGCGCGGCTTCATCTGAATGCCTGGCGCCGCGTCTTGGACCGGGAAGAACCTGATTACGCGCGCTGAAATATAACAAATAACGGGAGCAAACCATGATCCAACGTCGCAGCCTTCTCGCCACACCACTCGCTCTTGGCCTGGCAAGCCCCGCCATTGCGCAAGCCGCCTGGCCCAATCGGCCAGTGCGCGTGATTGTGGGCTTCCCGCCGGGCGGGTCGCTTGATGTCATGACAAGGCTTGCCTGCGAAGTCTTGTCGCGCCGCTTCGGGCAGAATTTCATTGTCGAAACGCGCTCAGGCGCTTCTGGCAATATTGGTACGGAAGCCATCGCGCGGGCCACGCCGGATGGTTACACCATCGGCACGATCAGCATGCATAATGTGGTGATCAACCCCATGCTATTCAAAACCCTGCCCTATGATCCGGAGCGGGATTTCGCCTGGATCAGCGCCATGTGGGATTTGCCCAATGTGGTGGCGGTGCCGGCGCAGCATGTGGCGGCGCAAACGCTCCAGGAATTCATCACCTGGGCCAAGGCGCGGCGGGGTGGCATCAGCTACGGGTCTTCGGGCGTAGGCACCACCATTCATCTTTCAGGCGCCTATCTGCTGGGGCGTGCGGGGATTGAGGCGACACATGTGGCCTTCCGGGGCGCAGCGCAGACGATTCCCGCCATGCTTTCGGGCGACATTCAGGTCGCCGTTGATAACCTTGCCAGCTACACCGGCGTCATCCAGGAAGGGCGAATCCGCCCCTTGGCTGTCACCATGCCGGAACGCTGGCCCACCCTGCCCAATGTGCCGACCATGGCGGAAGCGGGGATGGATAATTTCAACGTCAGCCCCTGGCATATGTGGGGCGGCCCGCGCGCCATGCCGCGCGAGATTGTGGACAGGATTTCGTCTGAAATCCGCGCGGCCTTTGCCGATCCTGAATTGCAGCAACGTGCCATTTCCATGGGCGCGCGGCTGACGGGTTCAACGCCGGAAGAATTGGCCGCAAGGCTGAAGCGCGAACAGCCGATCTGGGCGGAGATGGTCAAGATTTCCGGCGCACAGCCGGAATAGACCCTGAATGGCGCTGCGCCTTGCTGCGTCGCGCCATTCTTTTCGTTTCACGGCGTGACCATCATCAATGGTCACGCTGCCGGTTAGCCTGCTTAGACCTTGCGCGCCTTCAGTTCGTCGCGGATTTCCGCCAGCAGCGTTTCCGTGGGCGTGGGCGGCGGCGGGGCGGCGGCTTCTTCCACGGCCTTGGATGCCTGCAGCTTGCTCAACATCTTGACCATCCAGAAAACCGCAAAACCAACAATCACAAACTTGATGATGGCGTTGATGAATTTGCCGATTGCCAGCACGGCAGCGCCACCTTCGCGCGTTGCCGTCAGTGTTGCCTGGCGTTCACCGCTGATCACAACGAACAGGTTAGAGAAATCCATCCCGCCCATCAGCAAGCCGATGATGGGATTGAAGATATCCTCCACCATGGAACTCACAATGGCGGTGAATGCCGCGCCGATGACGACGCCGACGGCCAGGTCAATGACATTGCCGCGCATGATGAAGGCCTTGAATTCCTTCAGCCATTGCGGTTCTTTTACCGGTATCTGACCGGCAATCTTATTCGCCAGATCGCTCATAGCTCTTCCCCGAAAAAGGAGTCCTTGGATTTGGACTCGCGATGACGTCAGATGCAAGCGGATTGATTGCCTTTTGTAAAGTGTAACAGGGTATGACCAAACCCTTGGCGAATCAGGTGGCGCCTTGGGGCGCCTGCGTTTAAGCTTCCGCCATGAAAGCCACGACCTTCGCCCAGCAAATCACTTTTTTATACGCGGAAGATCCCGCCGCTTCGTGGGATTTTTATGAAAACAAGTTGGGTCTGACGCTCGTGCAGGATCAGGGCACCTGCCGCATCTACGCCACCGCACCGGGTGAGCGCGGCTTCCTGGGGATATGCCGTGCGCGAGCGCCGCGCGCTTCAGACAACCCCCGCGTGCAGGGTGGCGTTGTCTTCACCTTTGTTGATCCGGATGTGGAAGGCTGGCACGAAAGACTGAAGGCGTGCGGGGTGAAGGTTCCGGAACAGGTGGAATATTCCGAAGCCTATCGCGTCACGCATTTCTTTTTCCACGACCCCGCCGGCTATCTGCTGGAGGTTCAGCGGTTTGAGCGGCCGGATTGGCCGAACCCTGAATCCTGATCAGCCTGATAACATTGTGGTCGGCAGCCAAGTGACGATTGCGGGAAACAGGGTGACCATCGCCACCGCAACCACCATCATGAAGAAGAAGGGCAGGGTGTAACGCGCCACCTGGAATATGCCCATATTGGTCAGGCCCTGAAGCACGAAAAGGTTGAAGCCGACCGGCGGTGTAATCTGCGCCATTTCCACGACCAGCACGATGAAGATCCCAAACCACACCAGGTCAAACCCGGCGCCTTGGATGATCGGCAGCACGACCGATACTGTCAGCACGATCATGCTGATGCCATCAATGAAGCAACCGAGTACCAGATAGATGATGGTCAGGCACGCGATGATCATATAGGGGCTGAAACCCTGCGCGCCGACCCAGGCCGCCATGGCGGCGGGAATACCGGAATAGGCCATGGCCTGCGTCAAAAACGCAGCCCCCGCCAGGATCAGATTGATCATGCAGGAAAGCCGCACCGCGCCCATCAGGCTGTCAATGAAGCTTTTCCAGGTTAGTGTCCGCCCCCAGGCGGAAAGCGCCAGCGCGCCCACCACGCCAAAAACCGCGGCTTCCGTCGCCGTCGCCCAACCGAAATAAATGCTGCCCATGACGAACATGATCAGCAGCACCACCGGAATAAGCTGGCCGCTTTCCTTCAATTTGCGCGACAGTGGAATGGAAGGATCGCGCGGCGGCGTCAGGCTTGGGTTGAGCATGGACCAGACCATGATGTAGCCGCTGAACAGCAACATCAGCATGATGCCCGGAATGACGCCCGCGATAAATAGCCGCACAATGGAAACTTCCGCCGCCACCCCATAGACGATCATGACAATGGAAGGCGGGATCAAAAGCCCAAGCGTGCCGGCCCCGGCCAGGCTGCCCACCGCCATCGGCAAATGATAGCCGCGTTGCGTGAGTGCGGGCAGCGACATCTTGCCGATGGTCGCCGCGGTTGCCGCCGAGGAACCCGAAACAGCCGCGAAAATCCCGCAGCCAATGACATTCACATGCATCAGGCGTCCCGGCAGGCGCTGTACCCAGGGGGCAAGGCCGCGGAACATATCCTCAGACAGCTTGGTGCGGAAAAGGATTTCGCCCATCCAGATGAATAGTGGCAGCGCGGCCAAGGTCCAGGATGCAAGCGATTGCCATATCGCCGTGCCCATCACCTTCTCCGCCGGGAAGGTCGGCATGGAAGGCATCAGCATGGGCAGCAGGATCACGCCACACAGCCCAACCAGCATCAGGCCTAGCCCGATCCAGACGCCAAGGCCAAGAAACAGAAAAAGTAGGCCAAGCAGCAAAATCCCGGCTTCGGTTTGCGCGAGTGCCATCAGAGTTCCTCCCCCGCGCGGTCTAGCGCACTCAATTCCGCGGCCTTGCGATAGGAAGGCGTGCCGCCGGTCAAATGCGCGGCCAGATCATCCAAAAGACAAACCGCGAAAAGCGCGGCACCAAAGGCACAAAGCGCCTGGGGCACCCAAAGCTTCCAGGCGACGGAACCTTGCGCCACATCCTCAAATTCAAAACTATCCAGCGCAAGGTCCAGCATGGAATAGGCGAAGAACAGCGTAAGCCCTGTGGTCAGGATCAGCGCCACGCTTTCCATGATGAAACGGCCGGAACCCTGAAGGCGGCCAATGATCAAATCCACGCGAATATGCGCGCCATGGCGGAAGGCATAGGCCAGCGGCAAGGTTGCTGACGCTGCAACCGAAAAGGCGGTCAGGTCATCGGCACCCAGAACGGTGATGCCGAATTGCCGCCCTAAAACCTGCGCGATGATGATCGCGGCAATGGCGGCCAGGGCAATACCGCCAAGCACGCCCCCCAACA
>JBIIGZ010000095.1:0-13185 GCA_044236185.1 Roseomonas sp.
AGGAAGGCGACCCGCGGCGCTCAAAACTCGTTTTCATCGGGCGTGATTTGAATCGCCCCTGGCTGCGCCGCGGTTTTGAAGCCTGCCAGGCTGGTGAGGATGAGGCGAAGATCAATGCCGAAATCGCCCGCTGGAGCCCACCCGAAGCATGAGCAGCGCGGATTATCTGCTGGATAGCCGGGGCGTTTCGCAAAACCTCGGCGCCTGGGTTGCTGGCATTGGCTTTGGCCATGAAGGCCGCACTTGCAGCTTTGGCACCAGCGATGGCGTCTTGCATCAGGCGAAGCTTGCAGCCCCGCAAGATACTTGGGCGCGGCATGAAGCCCATCAGGGTGCAGTGTTGTCGCTTTGCGCCGATGCCAAGGATGGCGTGATTTCCGGCGGCGATGATGGGCGGCTGATGCGCCTTGGCGCGGATGGCACGCTCACTGAATTGGCGCGCTATGGTAGCCGCTGGGTCGAACATGTCGCCGCGCATGAAAGCGGGCTGCGCGCGGCCGTGGTGGGCAAGGCAGTGCATGTGCTGGATGGCGCGGGGGCCGCGCTGAAATCACTCGCGCATCCAACATCGGTCACGGGCATCGCTTTCGATTCAAAGGGCAAGCGCATCGCGGCCAGCCATTACAATGGCGCGTCGCTTTGGTTTGTCGCGGCGAAGGAAGACAAGCCGCGATCACTCGAATGGAAGGGCAGCCATATCGGCGTTGAGATCAGCCCAGATGGCACGCATGTGGTGACCGCCATGCAGGAAAACACCCTGCATGGCTGGCGGCTGGCGGATGGGCAGCATATGCGCATGGCGGGCTATCCGGCCAAGACGAAATCCATTGCCTTTACGGCCAAGGGCCGCTGGCTTGCGACCTCTGGCGCGGATTGCATCGTGCTATGGCCGTTCTTTGGTGGCGGACCGATGGGCAAGGCGCCAACGGAACTTGCGGGCGGCGATCAGGCGCTATGTTCGGCTGTCGCCTGCCATCCGCAGCAGGAAGTTGTGGCGGCCGGCTTTGATGATGGGTTGGTGCTGATTGCGGAAGTTGCCAGCGGGCGCGTGGTCCCTGTGGCTGCGCCGGGGCGTGGCGCAGTTTCGGCACTGGCCTGGAGCGATACTGGTACGCATTTGGCGTTCGGGACGGAAACGGGCTTCGCGGGGCTGGTTGACCTTTCGCGGCGCTGAAACCGCGCGTTTTGCTGACACGCATTTGCCATCTGCTCAGGGCTGGAAATGCCCCGCGCCCCTGTGCTTGAGTGCCGCCGGCAAAACCGGAGAAGCGCCATGGCCGCACACGATAATGAGGATGAAGAATTCGATCTGGGCATCAGCCTTGAATCGGTGGCCGCCATTGTGGATGCGGCGCGCGCCGTGCAGGAAGGTGAAGAAAGCGGCGCCATTTCTCGTGCGGATGAGGATGAAGAAGGCCTCGACGCCGAAGATGATGAAAACATGGATGAGGATGCTTTGCGCGCCTTCATCAGTGAATTGAATGAGGATGAACAGGCTTCCCTGATCGCGCTGGCCTGGATTGGCCGCGGCGATTATGAGGCGGATGATTGGGAAGAAGCGCGCAACCTGGCGCGGGAACGCAATATGCGCGATCCGGCAACCTATTTGCTCGGCATCGAAATGCTCGGCGATATGCTGGAAGAAGGGTTGGAAGCGCTGGGGCTTTCGCTCGATGATGTGGAAGCGTGAAGCGCTAGGTCAGATCACGTTCAGATGGAATCATCTGAACGTGTGAAGATGCTCGAAAAACAACAATGTAGAGCGGGTTGCGTGAACCCAAGTGAATGCAACACGCTCTAGGATCACCGCCGCCCGCCACCCAAAATACCCCCAAGGCCACGCAGCACATCCTGTACCGGTGATGGCAGGGAAGGCACAGAAGGCCGTGGCGCTTCCTGCGCCGCTTCCGGCGCGGCGCGCGGTGCGGGTGCCGCACCCTCCGCGCCAAGGCGCGCGATTCGCAAGGGCTCGGCGCAATCCGCTTCCGCATTGCGGCCTGAACCGCCGAGAAGATTGCCGATGGGGTCGGTCACAACGCGCCCGGTAAGCGTATCGGCCAACAAGCCGGCGGCGTTTTGGCCAAGCGCCGCACCAGGCGGCACGCCAAGGCGCGGCGCCGCCAGCGTGCCGCCAAGATTGACCGGCGCGCGCAGCCCAAGACCCAGAACCCGCAAATTGGTATTCAGCCGCCCATTCAGGCTTTCATCGCGCAGATTGATGCCTGCCTGACCATTGATCTGGCCAATGGCGCTATCCATGAAAAGCGCGCGGCTTTGCGCGATGCCTTGTTCCGCGCCAAAGCCCAGCGCCAGGCAGCGCAGCTCCACCGCGCCAAGCCTTTGCGACGCGGGCGATAGCAGCGCAAGCATGGCGCCAAGCGCATCCATCGCGCTGCCCTGTTCCAGCCGGCCATTGACCAAGGCCAGGCCCATATCGCCATTCAAGCTCGCGGCAATGGCGCGGGTGGTGGCGCCGGCGCCGCGCAGATCAGCGGCGATCTCTCCCCGCCCGCGCAGCCCCAGCCCGTCCAGCGCGCCACTGAGTGCCGCAAGGTCAAGCCCAGCCCCATCCGAACGCAGCCTGAGGCCGAATTGCGCGGGGTTTGCGGCCGCATTCAACGTGACCTGCCCGGAAAGCCGGCCTGCCGGGATGGTCAGGGCGAAGGGGGCGAGTGTCAGCGCGCCGTTCCTGAGGCGAAGATTGGTTTGCACTGCCGCTTGGGGCATGCTGCCGGAGGTAACGCCGCGCAAGTTGGCCGCCAGTTCCGCATCCAACGCCCTGAGGGAGGCCACCGGCAAAGCAATATCCGGAATGACGCGCCCATCCCCCGCTGCCGACGCCGGGGCCGCTGGTGCCGGGCGCCCCCCGCTTGGTGGCGGCGCTGCCGACAGCGCATCCAGATCAAGCCGCGTGACATCAATCCGCCCGGTGAGGTTCGGCCGATCACCCAGGCCGAGCGTCAGTGCAGCGGTTCCGGCCAAAGCGGGGCTGGTGAGTTGCAGGCGAGGCAGGCTGATATTCTGCGGATCGCGCCATTCAACCCGCGCCGAGCCGCGCAGCCCAGGAGGCAAGGCCGGAAAGCCGGAAAGCCCCCCCGCATCCGGCACATCCACGGTCAGGTCAAATTGGCCATCCGCCAATTCCAGCGGGCGCGCTACCGCGCCCTTCAGCGTGATGCTGGCATCGGCGGAAGTAAGCCGGGCTTCCATCGGCAATGGCCCAGTGAAGCCATAAGGCAGCTTACCCACTGCGCCCAGATTTGCCTCAAGCCGCGCAGTATTGCCGGCGCGGGTCAGCGCGCCTGTCAGCCTGGCCTCGCCGTCTGGTGGCGCGATCAATTCCAGCCCCTCAAGCCTGAGGCCTGGCAGCAGCCAGCCAAGATCACCCGCGCTGGCCCTGAGCGTGAGGGCGCCGAGCGGCGGCAGCGTGCCGGGGGCGGCGCCGAGTAGCGGCCCGGCCGTCCCGGCCAGGGTGAAGGTGATGCTCTGGTAGCGCCATTCGGCGGCCAGATCACTGGCGCTGACAGCGCTGATATTGCGGATGGAAAGTGCCGGGATTTCGATATCCCGCCCGCTGGCCAGCATAAAATGGGCATCGCGCAGGCTGATAAGGCCGATATGCGGCATGCTGGCGGGCTGGCGTGGTGGCGCGGGGGCAGTGCTTGCCTCGCGCGCTGGTCTTTCGGCCACCGGCAAGGCCCAAAGCGCGGGATCGAGATTGAGCTTCAGCCCATCCGCTTCGATATGCGGAATTTCCATGCCGTCGGAGATCAGGGAGAAAAGCGAAACGGTCGCCGCCAGCCGGGGCGCTACCAGCCCTGGCGCAGTACCACCCGGTGTGCTCAGCGTGACATCGCGCAATTCAAGTTTAGGGATCAGCCCAAGCGCCAAACCAATCCCGCCAATGCTGGCGCGGTAGCCGGTGGCGTTTTCAATTTCGGCCTGGATGCGCGGTGTGAAGCGGCCGGATTCCAAAGCGGCGCGCAGTGCGAAAACGCCGCCGATCAGCAGCAGGAAAACCAGCGCCAACCCGCCCGCGACATAGCGCCGCCAGAGCCGGGCGGGCTTCAGCGCAGATGCCGACATGGCGGCGTCTTTGGGCGATCAAAGCCGAGCAAGCCAAAGGTTTCCTTCATATGCGCCGGCAAGGGCGCGGCGAGTTCCAGCATACCACCTTCCGGATGCGGCAGCCGCAGGGCCCGCGCATGCAGATGGAGCGTATTGCCGAAGCCCTCCAGATGCGCCGCCTGGCCGCCATATTTGCCATCACCCATAATCGGGCAGCGCAAAGCCTCGGCGCAATGCACACGTAGTTGATGGGTGCGGCCCGTCAGCGGGCGCAATTCCAGCATCGCCGCCTGGCGCTGCGCTGAATCCACCACGCGATAAAGCGTGACGGCGCGCGTGCCTTCACCATCCGCGACCCCGGCTACGCGTTCGCCGCGCTGCCCGCCAAGCTTCGCAAGCGGCAGATCAATCCGTCCTTCCAGCGGATGGGGGCGGCCAATCACCACGGCCCAATAGGTTTTCTCGGCATCGCGGCCACGAAAGGCCGCGGCCAAGCGGGAAGCGGCGGCCGCGGTGCGGCCTAGGATCAGAACGCCGGAGGTGTCCTTGTCCAGCCGATGCACCAGGCGCGGGCGTTCTTCATAACCAAAGCGGAGCGCATCCAGCATGCCGTCCACATGCCGCGTAATGCCTGGCCCCCCCTGCACCGGCAGGCCCTGGGGCTTATCAATCGCGATCACGGAGGCATCACGGTAAATCACCATGCGTTCAAGCGCAGCCGCGTCCCGGTCTGACACCGGGCGGGCGCTGAGCGGCTTGGCGGCGGCTTCCGGCAAGGGCGGGATGCGCAATTGCTGGCCGGGCTTGAGCCGCGCATTGGCTTCGACGCGCGCCCCATCCAGCCGGATTTGCCCGGTGCGCAGCATTTTCTGCAGCGCCCCTTGGGTCAGGTTCGGGTAGTGCCGATGAAACCAGCGATCGAGCCGGATATCGGCCTCGGCCGGGGCGATGGTGCGAAGGGAAACGGGCATGGCATTCCGTAACAGGGGGCGCGCCGATCCGAAAGCGGCAAATGCAGGGCGCGATTTCGCTGGTTCCATCGCCCTCGGTTCTGCTTTATGAGAAACGAAAACCAATTCGGGGAGGGATTCATGACCAAAGCTTCACATTTCCCAATCACGCGTCGCGCCCTTGGTGGGCTTGGCCTTGGCTTGGCCGCGACAGGCACTGCGCGCGCGCAGGATATGGCAGGCAAGACCATTGAATGGATCATCCCCTTCGCTGTGGGTGGCGGTTCGGATGTTTGGGCGCGGTTTCATCTGCCGTTGCTGCAAAAGCACATGCCCGGCAACCCGACCGTGGTGATCCGCAATGTCACCGGCGGTGGCAGCATCAATGGCGCCAATCAATTCGCCCAACGCACACGGCCTGATGGGCTGACCATCATGGGCACGAGCGGTTCTACGCAATTCCCCTATCTGATGGGTGATCCGCGCGTGCGCTATGACTACCGCGCCTGGAGCGTGCTGATGGCCAGCCCGACGGGTGGTGTTTTGTATGTGCGCCCGGAACTGGGCGTGCGTGGCCCCGCTGATCTGGCGAAGCTGCAGGCGGCGCAGGGGCTGAAATTCGGCAGCCAGGGTCCGACCTCGCTTGATATCGTGCCGGCGCTTGCCTTTGAGCTGATGAACCTGAATGTGCAGATCGTCTTTGGCATGCAGGGCCGCGGCCAGGGGCGGCTTGCCTTTGAACGTGGTGAAACGCCGATCGATTACCAGACATCTTCTGCCTATACGAGCCAGGTTCTGCCGCTGGTCCGTGAAGGCAAGGCCGTGCCGCTGTTTTCCTATGGTGTGCTGAATGCGGCCGGTGAGATTGTGCGCGATCCGAATTTCCCGGATTTGCCGACCTTCCCTGAGTTTCTCAAGGCAGCCACTGGCAAGGACCCCTCCGGCCCGGCTTGGGAAGCCTATCGCACCCTGTTCGTTGCGGGTTTTGCGGCGCAGAAATTCGTGGTCGTGCCCAAGGAAACGCCAAAGCCATTGCAAGACCTTTATCGCACTGCCTTCACCCGCATCTTCGCCGATCCGGAATACAAGGAAAAGCGCGGCACGGTGATTGGCGAATATGATGAGGTGACTGGCGACGCTGCCGAGAAGGCCTATGCGGCGGGCACAGTCATGAATGACGCTACGCGCGAATGGATCAAGGAATGGTTGCTGCGCCGCTTCAACCATCGGCTGGGTTGAGAGGTTAACCGCGCTATATCAAGGCGCCGTCAGGAGTAAGGTTGCATGCTTGACGCGCTGCTGATGGCGCTGACCGCGCTCGCGAGTCCTGAGCGCCTTGGCTATATGGCGCTTGGGGTTTTGATTGGGTACGCCATTGGCGTGCTGCCTGCGCTTGGCGGCCTTGCCGGGCTTTCGCTGGTGATGCCCTTTATTTACGGGTTGGATCAGGTCTCGGCGCTTGCGATGCTGGTCGGTCTGGTCGCGGTGGCGGCGACAGCGGATACTTTCAGCTCCATTCTGATGGGCATACCAGGATCATCGGCCAGTCAGGCGACGATCCTGGATGGCTTCCCCATGGCCCGACGAGGAGAAGCCGCGCGCGCACTATCGGCATCCTTCCTTGCTTCCATGATTGGCGGCCTGATTGGCGCGGTGATTTTGACCGGCGCGGTGCTGATTGCGCGGCCTTTGATTCTGGCGCTGGGCACAGCGGAATTATTCATGCTGGCGCTGCTGGGGCTTTCCATGGTGGGCGTTCTGGCCGGCAAAAGCTTTGCCAAGGGGCTGATTGCCTGCGGCATGGGCCTCGCACTTGGCATGGTGGGGACAGCGCCGGCCACGGCCGAATATCGCTTGGATTTCGGATTGATCTATCTTTCCGATGGCTTGCATCTGCCCGTTTTGGTGCTGGCGATTTTCGCGTTGCCGGAAATCATTGACCTTGCACGTGGCGGTGGGACGATTTCGCGCACGGCGGAGCTGGGCCGCGGCTGGTTTGATGGTGTGCGCGATATCATGCGCCATTGGTGGCTGCTGCTGCGTACATCTTCCATCGGGTCCGTGCTGGGCGCGATCCCTGGCCTTGGCGGCAGCGTGACCGATTGGATTGTCTATGGCCACGCGATTCAAACCGAAAAGAACGGCCAATTCGGCAAGGGTGATGTGCGCGGTGTGATTGCCGTGGAGGCATCGAATAATGCGCGCGAAGGTGGTGCGCTGGTGCCGACCCTGTTCTTCGGCATTCCTTCTTCCGGGTCCATGGCAGTGTTTTTGGGCGGCATGACGCTGCTTGGCATTGAAGCCGGGCCGGCGCTGGTGGGTTCCAGGCTTGATCTGACCTATGCGATCATCTGGTCGCTCGCGATTGCCAATGTCATGGGGACGTTGCTGTGCTTCGCGACATCGCCCCTGATTGCGCGGCTGACCACGGTGCGCTTTGGGCTGCTGGCACCCTTCATGATGATGGTGGTGTGTTTCGGCGCCTTCAACAATAACCGCGAATTGGCGGATTTGCTGCTGCTGCTGAGTGTTGGTTTGCTCGGCCTGCTGATGCGCCGCTTCGGTTGGCCGCGCCCGCCCTTCGTGGTGGGCTTCGTGCTGGCTTTGCCGATGGAAACCTATTTGTATCAGGCAGTGCAATTCTATGGCTGGGGTTTCCTGACCAGGCCTGGCGTGATGATCATCGCAGCCCTGATCGTGGTGTTTGCCTGGCTTGGTATCCGCAAGCGCCGGCTGGCCGATACGGAAGAAGATGGCGGCAGCACCGATACGGGCCGGCGCCAGCCTCAGGCGATTTTTGCCGTGATCCCGGTGGCACTTTTCGCCGCCGTCTTCATTGATGCGATGCGCCACAGCTTCCTGGGCGCGGTCTTCCCCATGATGATTGCCGGCGCCATGCTGCTGATAAGCGTGCCGGTATTCTTGCGGCTGAATTTCGGGCGCGTTGGCGGTTCGCTATTCCATGATGCGGAAGCCAAGGCGAAGCCCGAGGATGGCAGCTTCTGGGCGCATCTCGGTTGGGTGATCGGGTTGGTCGGGCTTTCTGCTTTGGTTGGATTCCTGTTGGCCAACACGATCTTCTTCCTGTCTTTCCTGCGCTATGCGGCGCGCTGTACCTGGCGCTTGACGCTGCTGCTGACCTCCATCGCGACCATAGGGTTGATCTTCGTCGCGCAAATGCTGACGCTGGATTTCCCGCAAGGGCTATTGCAGCATTTCTTCGACCTCCCCTGGCCCTTACGCTGACGGATAAGACTATGCAGAAAGCCATTCCCTGCACGCTGATGCGCGGCGGCACCAGCCGCGGCCCCTATTTCCTGCGCCATGATCTGCCCGAAGATCGGGAAGCCATGGGGCGCGTGCTGCTCGCTGCCATGGGTTCACCGGATGCGCGCCAGATTGATGGGCTGGGCGGGGCGACGACGCTGACCAGCAAGGTTTGCATCGTGTCCCGCGCGGCGGCGGGTGAGGCGCAGCAGGTGGATTATCTTTTCGCGCAGGTTTCCGTGGATCGCGCCTTTGTGGATTGGGGGCCGACTTGCGGGAATATGCTGGCGGGCGTTGGGCCTTTTGCGATTGAAAGCGGTTTGGTTACAGCCGAAGAAGGCGAAACCCGCGTGATGATCCGCGCAGTGAATACGGGTGCGATGATCGAAGCCGTGGTACAAACACCAGGCAAGCGCGTGAATTATGAGGGCGATACCGCGATTGCCGGCGTGCCCGGCACGGCTGCCCCCATTGTGCTGAATTTCGCCGATGCGGTGGGTGGGGCGACCGGCAAGCTGATGCCGACCGGCAACGCCATTGATGTCATTGATGGTGTGGAAGTGACCTGCCTTGATATCTGTATGCCGGTGGTGATCGCGCGCGCGCGGGATTTCGGCAAAACCGCGCGTGAGACCGCGAAGGAATTGGACGCCGATAAGGACTTCATGGCGCGGATTGAGGCCATTCGCCGCAAGGCGAGCCTGGCCATGGGCATGGGCGATGCGGAAGGCCGTGTCATTCCGAAATTTGCGATTATTGCTGAACCGGCTGGCGGCCAGGGCGGTGTCGCGGCGCGCTATTTCACGCCACTTGCCTGCCATGAGGCGATGGCAGTGACGGGCGGGATTTGCATCGCAAGTGCGTGCGTGCTGCCAGGCACGGTGGCGGAAGGTGTGGCGCAAATCACCGGCGCAGATCGGGAGACGATTGTGCTGGAACACCCAACCGGCAGCATGGAAGCGGTGATCACCACGCGGCGTGCGGCGGATGGATCGCGCGAGGTGATTTCGGGCGGTACGCTGCGAACCGCGCGGCGGTTGATGGCGGGCGAGGTGTATGTCCCCGCCCGCGCTTGGTCCTAACCCATTCATGATGTGGTCTGCCAAACGGACCACAACATGACTCATTTTTTGCGCGGCTGATTCACGGCTTTGGCCTTCAGCCTCCGCCGATCAGACGCTTGGTGTTTTGCGCGGCTGATTCACGGCTTCGGCTTTCAGCCTACGCCGATCAGACGCGCGCCGCCATCCCGCGCATAAAGGTCTCACGGAAGCGGATCGGGTCGCGGTCCGTTTGCGTTTTGCCGGGTTCATTATCAATCCGCGCGCCGATCACATGCGGGCCATCGGTGGCAAGGGCGCGATCAATCAGCGCATCGAACTCCGCCTCATCCGCCGCCCAATGGGCGGAAGCAATGCCGGAAGCGCGCGCAATCGCCACCAGATCAGTGCCCGCTTTCGCCGCCGGCGTGCCTTGGCCGCCGGTGATCTGGTAAATGCCATTGTCCCAGATGATCACAATCAGATTCTTCGGCGCCTGCGCGGCAATGGTGGAAAGGCAGCCAAGCTGCATCAGCAGCGACCCATCGCCTTCCAGCGCAAAAACGCGCCGTTCCGGCTGGGCAATCGCGACCCCCATGGCAATCGGCGCTGCCAATCCCATGCTGCCCAGCATGTAGAAATTCTCGGCACGATGGCCGGAACCCCAAAGATCCCAGTTGGAATTACCGATGCCGCCAATCACGGCTTCCTGCTTCGTCAGCTTGCCCACCACGCGCCTGGTCAGCGCCGCGCGGTTCATCACCTGCGTATTGCGACGGTCTTCCATCACTTGCGCCCCCCTGCGATCAATGGCGAGACAATAAGGCAAGCCGGCCAGCGCGTGGCGAAGGCCTGGCGCATGGTGCGATCCGCGATGAAAGCGGCTTCATCCAGGCGCGATAGCGTGTGGTGTTCAATGCCCATGCTGTCCAGAATCGGGCGCATGGTGCGGCAGACAATCGCCTGGCCGGGATTGAATTCGCCGAGCGTGCCGCGTTCGCTCACCATCATCAGCACCGGAATTTGGCTGGCCACAACAAGGGAAGCGAGGACATTGGGCAGCGTCGCGAAGCCCGATGTCTGCATCAGCACAATGCCGCGCATGCCGGCCATGGTGGCGCCGGCGACAATACCGATGGCTTCTTCTTCCCGCGCGGCGGCGAAGGTGGTGAAGAAGGGATCGGCATGGCAGCCATCAATCAGGGGACGCAGGACATTATCCGGCACATAGGTGACCAGCCGGACGTTGTTGTCCTTCAGGGCCTGGCGGACGATGCCATGCCAGCTTGGCGCGCTTTCAGCGGCACTCGACATAATGGGGAAGTCTCCGTTGCAGTGAGAAGACGTGAGTCTATGAGCAAGCCGCGCGCCCGCCAAGCGTGCGAGGGGTTAAGGTACCGGCACATCCAAAAGCCACGCCGTGGCGGGGAAGGCGATGGACGCGATAATGGTGGTGAACAGCACGGCCGCCGAGGCTTCCTCCGCCCCCACGCCCTGACGTTGCGCGAGCAGATAGGCATTGGTCGCGGTTGGCATGGCGGCCAGTAGTACGCCGCAAATCACCCAAAACGGATCAATCGCCAACCAGCTTCCCAGCACAAACCAAACCAGCGCGGGGTATATGAACAGCTTCGCCGCGGTGATGCCGAAAGCCACCGCGAAAAGCTGTCCGCCAATCTTCAGCCGCGCGAGGGTGCCGCCTAAGGCGAATAGTGCCGTTGGCCCGGCGGCGTTGCCCAGGAAGGACAGGAAGCGTTCGATCGGCGCGGGGATGGGCAGTTCAAGCCCGGCGGAGGCCGCGCCCAGCGCGATGGAAAGGATCACCGGGTTTTTCAGCAAGCCACGCAAGCCGGCCATCACGGCCTTCAGCCCCTCGCCCTTTGCTGAGGGCGCCATCAGCATGGACCCAAGCGCAATAATCACCGCCACTTCAGCGACAATCGCCATGGCAACCGGCCCCGCAATGCGCGGCCCCAGCATGGGCAGCATCAGCGGCGGCGCCAGATAGCCGACATTGCCCATGGCGGCGGCGGCGCCAAAGGCGGCACCGATGCGGATATTGCCGCGCGCCATACGCCCGATCAGCATCGCACCGGCGAAGATGGCAAGGCAGGCGCCAAGGTAGCCGCTGAAATAGATAGCATCAAAACTTTCGCGCAAAGGCTGTGCTGCCATCAGTTTGAACAACATCGCTGGCAAAGCAACGTTGAAGCTGAAAAGCCCAATCGCTTCCATGGCCGTGGGCGGCATCCATTTGCGCTTCGCCGCAGCGAAACCAAAAGCCACCACCGCGAAAATCGGCAGGCAAAGGGCAAGGAAGGCAAGCACGGAACGGTTTTAGAGCAGATCACGTTCAGATGGAATCATCTGAACGTGTGAAGATGCTCGGAAAACAACGATGTAGAGCGGGTTGCGTGAACCCATGTGAACGCAACACGCTCTAAGCCAGAATGGGCCGGCCGTGAAAGCTCAGGCCCTATAGCGCGTTGGCGCTCGCCTCACTCCGCGTTGCGCCGACACGGGAAGCTAGTGAGGCGGCCAGGAAATCATCCAATTCCCCATCCAGCACCGCCGCCGGATTGCCCTTCTCCACGCCGGTGCGCAGATCCTTCACCATCTGATAGGGCTGCAAGACATAACTGCGGATCTGGTGCCCCCAGCCGATATCGGTCTTGCCGGCCTCGGTCGCGGCCGTCACGGCTTCGCGCTTTTTCAATTCCAATTCATACAAACGCGCTTTCAGCATGCCCATGGCAATGGCGCGGTTGCGATGCTGGCTGCGATCCTGGGTGGAGGCCACCACAATCCCGGTCGGGATATGCGTGAAGCGCACGCCGGATTCGGTCTTGTTCACATGCTGCCCGCCGGCGCCGGAAGCACGAAAGGTGTCGGTCTTCAAATCGGCCGGGTTGACCTCAATCTCGATCTTATCATCCACCACCGGATAAACATAGACCGAGGCAAAGCTGGTGTGCCGGCGCGCCGCCGAATCAAAGGGGCTGATGCGTACCAGCCGATGCACGCCGCTTTCGGTCTTGAGCCAGCCATAGGCATTGGGACCGCTGACCTGGATCGTCGCGGATTTCAGCCCTGCCTGTTCGCCCGGGCTTTCTTCCGTCAGTACCACCTTATAGCCATGCTGTTCCGCCCAGCGCGAATACATGCGCATCAGCATTTCCGCCCAATCTTGGGCTTCCGTGCCGCCGCTGCCGGAATTCACTTCCACAAAGGCGTCATTGGGGTCAGCTTCACCGGATAGCAGGCTTTCAATCTCACGCTTCTTCGCTTCCGCCGCCAGGCGCTGCAAATCTGCCGCCGCAGCATTCGCGGTATCGGCATCGCCCTCAGCCTCGGCCAATTCAATCAGGCCGAGCGCATCTTCCACATCGCGTTCCAGGCGCTTCACGCCATCAATCTGTTCGGAAAGCCGCCCGCGTTCGCGCATGACGCGCCCCGCCTCATCGGCATTATTCCAGAGCGTCGGGTCTTCGACCCGCGCGTTCAGTTCTTCGAGACGACGGACAGAGGCATCCCAGTCAAAGATGCCTCCTCAGCAGGGACACCGAAGCGGTGATCTGCTCGTGCAGGGAAAGGGCGTCAGCGCGCATGGGGGGGCTAATAGAGCCCGCCGAGGTCCCTGTCGAGGCGGTTCGCGCCCGAACCACCGCGAGAGCCAGCACCATCATCGCGGTCGCTGATCAAGGAATCGCGCCAGCGTTGCGCGCTGTTTTCGGTCCCCGGGCGGAAGGGTTCGATGATGCTGCCATTGCCCGCGGCGACGCGCATCAGCGTAATGCCGGATGGGCGCCGGAAGGGTACGGGCGGGCTGCCGGAAAGCGCTGCGGCCACGGTATCGCGGA
>JBIIGZ010000096.1:0-13176 GCA_044236185.1 Roseomonas sp.
CGCGCCGGGCGCGATACGGATGCGGCGGGCTTCATTACGCTGATCCGCGATTGCTGGGCGGAATATCCCGGCTGCGTCTTTGATCTGGATGGGGAGCTGCCGGAACTTCGTGCGCTGGCCAGCCATTTCGCCGAACAGGATGGCGCGTTGTGGGTCGCGGAAGATGCCGGCGCGGTGGTCGGCATGGCCGCCGTGCATCCTCTGCCTGATACGCCGGATTGGGAGATTTGCCGCGTCTATGTCGCGGCCAGCCAGCGCGGAACGGGCATTGCGGCGACGCTGATGGCAACGGCGGAAGCCCAGGCGCGCGCAGCGGGGGCGGAAGTGATCCGGCTTTGGTCCGACACACGCTTCACCCGTGCGCATACATTCTACGCAAAGCTTGGCTATGTCCGGCAGGGACCGATCCGCGTTTTGAACGACCTTTCCAATTCGCTCGAATTTCCCTTTATCAAGCCGGCGCGCGGTGTGGCGGTTCATCTGCTGGATGCCTCGGCCGCCGAACATGCCGAAAGGCCCCTGGCGGATATTCTAATTGCCTGTGTTGCCGCCGGCGCTTCGGTGTCCTTCCTGCCACCGTTAAGCACCGAGGCAGCGCAGGGCTTCTGGCGCCGCAGCCTTGCCGATATCGCGCTTGGCAAGAAAGCCATTTGGGTCGCCTGGGCAGATGGTGTCTTGGTTGGCACTGTCACGCTTGATCTGGCCATGCCACCCAATCAGCCGCACCGCGCGGAAGTGGCAAAGCTATTGGTGCATCCGGCAGCGCGGCGGCGCGGCGTGGGGCAGGCGCTGATGGCGGCTTTGGAAGCGGAAGCGGTGCAGCGCGGGCGGCGGTTGCTCACACTCGATACGCGCGCGGATGATGCTGGTGAGGCACTTTATCGCCGCCTTGGCTGGCAGGAAGCCGGGCGCATTCCGGGATTTGCGCTGAATGCGGATGGCAGCGCCGCGGCGACCGTATTCTTTTACAAGCAGGTAGGTGGCGCATGATCTCACCCGATTGGTGCCGCATGATGGCGGCCTATAATAGCGAAATGAACCGCCGGCTTTACGGCGCGGCGGATGGGCTGGATGACAGCGCACGGCAAGCCGATGGCGGCGCTTTTTGGGGCAGCATTCAGGGCACGCTATGCCATCTGCTCTGGGGCGATACCACCTGGATGAGTCGCTTTGACGCTTGGGAAAAACCGAGTGTTGGCATGAAGCAAAGCCCTGTGATGATCATGGATTGGGCTGAGTTGAAAACACAGCGCGTGGCGGCGGATGCGAAGATTGAAGCCTGGGCAGCGCGCCTGACGCCCGAAACTCTGGCCGCGCCGCTTACCTGGTATTCAGGCATAGTTGGGCGTGAAGTGAGCATGCCGCTTTGGATTGCGGTTGGGCATTTCTTCAATCATCAGACTCATCATCGCGGCCAGGCGCATGCGCTGCTGACGCGCGCCGGCGCGGCGACGGGTGATACGGATTTGCCTTGGGTCTTGGACCTTACCGCACTTGGGCTGAACGCCTGATCCGTTTCATGCCTTCAACCGCATCTCAAAATCTGCCTTGCTCGCGGTGCAATCTGGGCAGGTCCAGTCTTCCGGCACATCTGCCCAGCGCGTGCCGGGTGCGATGCCTTCTTCCGGCGCGCCCTTCGCCTCATCATAAATGAAGCCGCACAACGCGCATTCCCATATCTGAAACTGGGCCTCGTTCATCGCGGGCTCAATCCAGCTTCACATTGTTTTCGCGTACCGCATTGCCCCATTTGACATATTCGCTGCGCATGAAAGCCAGAAAGTCATCCGGCGTGCTGGTCATGACTTGCGCGCCAAGGCCAGAAAGCCTCTGCCGCGTCGCGGGTTCCGCCAGGATGCGGTGCAATTCGCGATTGAGCCTTTCAATAATCGGCCGTGGCGTGCCGGCTGGCGCCACCAAGCCAAGCCAGGCGGCAGCGTCAAATCCCGTCAGGCCCGATTCAGCAAGGCTTGGCAATTCAGGCTGCAAGGCGGTGCGCTGCGCAGTGGTTACCGCAAGCGCCCGCACGCGGCCTTCGCGAATATGGGGCAGGGCGAAAACTTCGGTATCAATCATCATGTCAATGCGCCCGGCCAGCAGATCGGTCAGCGCTGGCGCGCCGCCGCGATAGGGCACATGCGTCAATTCAAGCCCGCCCGCGGCCCGCCCGAACATCATGGTGATCAGATGCGATGTCGTGCCATTGCCCGATGTCGCATAGGTAAGCTGCCCCGGGCGCGCCTTGGCCAGCGCGATCAGCTCCGCCACATTGCGCGCCGCGATATTGGGATTGACGAAGACCACAAAGGGAAGATTCGCCACCAGACTGATCGGCGCGAAATCCCGCCGCGGGTCATAGCCCACATTGGCGTAAAGATTGGGGTTGGTCGCGAGCGGCGCAGTCGCGCTCAACAGCAGCGTATGGCCATCGGGTGCTGATTGCGCGGCCTGCGCGGCGGCAAGGCTTCCGCCCTGGCCCGGGCGATTGTCAATCAACATGGACCAGCCTGGATTTTCCGTGAGCCGTTCGGCGAGCAGGCGGGCAATCACATCCGTCGCCTGGCCGGGCGGGAAGCCCACCAGAATGCGGATCGGCCGATTGGGCCATTCCTGCGCCTGGGCTGCGGGCAGCGGTGCTGCCAACCCCAACAACAATGCCGACAGCGCGAAAAAGACACGGCGATGGCCCCGGAATGCCCGCATTTTCTTACCCTCCCATGATGGCGCCTTGCTTTGCGGCACCTTTCAGATGTTAGACTATGGCGGCATTCCGTCGGCCTCCGCAACAGGCCGGGCAGGATTGGCAGAAAGCGGGAGTATCGGCGGATGATTTACGCAAATGCCTTGGGCCTGGCGGCGCCCACACGTTTCGCGCGCAATGCGCCGGGCGGTGGGCGTATCTGGCGGACGGATTATTTCGGCCCCCCGCCATCGCCGAAATCCTCGAATTCCGTTGACCCGAATGCGATGAATGCCGAGGTCTTCACCCCGCCCGCACCCGGTGAGATCAGACCGCCGCAAGCCTTTCTGGTGGAACAGGAACCGAATGCCATCGTGCATCCGCATTTCCATTTCGTGGATCAGTTTCAGGTGGTGGTGGATGGAGGTGGGCGCATTGGCCGGCATGATGTCGGGCCGATCATGGCGCATTTTGCTGGCGCCTGCACAGGATACGGGCCGATCACGCCTGGTGATGGCGGGCTGAAATACTTCACGCTCCGCGCCAGTGCGGATAGCACCGGCGCGCATTTCCTGCCGGCAGCGCGGGAACGCATGGTGAAGGGCCCGAAGCGCTATGTGCTCGCCGATCCCATTCTGCCGAGCAATGCCGAAGCACTCGCTGCGCGGCGTGATGCTGCCTTGGAAACCGTGCTGGCCGAAGATGATGGGCTTGGCATTTTCATGCTGCGCATTCCGCCCAATGGCCGCATCACGGCGCCCGATCCCGCCACCGGTGCGGGGCAATCCATGATTGTCGCAGCCGGCAGTATTGTGCATGAGGGCAAGACGCTTGACCGTTTGGCCGCGCTTTTCGTGAGTGCAGATGAGGCTCCGCTGGATATCACCGCAGGTGCTGAAGGTGGTGAGGTTTTGGTGCTGCAATATCCGCGCAGCACTCACTGACGCCGGAGAAAATCCCGAAGCCAGCCGAGGACTTCTTCCGGCGCTTCCTCGGCCAGATAATGTCCTGATGCCACTGCGCCGCCGGTCACGGGGCCGGCAGCATAATCGTGCCAAATCGCCAGCGCATCGTACCATTTGGGGATGCTGCCCTTGGCGCCCCAAAGCGCCAGAAGCGGGCAGGTAATTTTCTGCCCCGCCGTGCGGGAGGCGCGGTCATGGTCAAGATCAATCGTGGTGGCGGCGCGGTAATCCTCACAAATCGCGGCGACCGTCCCGGGCAGATGCAAGGCGGCCAGATAATCCGCACGCGCTTCGGGATGAAAGAAGGATTTGTCCTTGGGTTCGCGCGATGTGTGCAGGTCAAACCAATCTTCGATATCGCGCAGGATCATGCGTTCCGGCCGATCATGCGGCTGCGCCAGCCAGAACCAGTGATAATAGCCAAGGCCAAAGGCCATATCGGCGCGTTCGAAATGTTCAAGCGTTGGGATGATATCCAGCACACAAAGCCGTTCCACCGCTTCCGGTGAATCAAGTACCAATCGATGCGCCACCCGCGCGCCGCGATCATGCGCGACAATTTGAAAGCGCGGAAAACCGAGCCCCGCCATCAGCGCCACCATATCGGCGGCCATTTCGCGCTTGGCATAGGGCGCGTGATCGGCGCTGACAGCAGGCTTCGATGAAAACCCGTAACCGCGCAGATCGGGTGCAATCACGGTGAAATCGCGCGCCAGGATTGGTGCCACGCGATGCCACATGGCATGCGTCTGTGGATTGCCATGCAGCAGCAACAGCGGCGGGCCGGAACCCGCACGCCGCAGCCTGATGCGCTGACCATTGGCGTCACGTGTTTCCAACGTGAAGCCTTCGAAAAACGCCATTTCAGCCGCCGCGGCGGGCAGCGCCAGGGCGCCCGGCATCAAAACCCAGGAAGCCCGCTTCAAGCCGCGCCGCGCCGCCATCATTGGCGAAAAGCCGGGGCTTGATTGAAACGCTCGGCGCGCGCGCGCCCTGCGCCGCAGCCTGGCGTGAAAGGCGCAGCGCTTCCTGCTGCGCCGCGCGTTCGGCGCGTTCCTGTTCGGCGCGGGCAGCAGCGGCGCTGCGCGCATTGCCGGGCCCGGAACTGCCCGCCATGCCGCGTGCTGAGAGCAGGTAGAACAGGATGTCATTGCGCCCCTGATCCACCGCCCAATCCGTGGGCGTCAGGCCAAGGGCGTTGCGGCCATTCAAATCCGCGCCGCGATTGACGGCATCACGCGCCGCCGCAAGATCGCCGCGCGTAATGGCGTCAAACAAGGCGGGTGTTGGCGAAAGATTGGCGCTCTCATCGGCTGGAATGGGCTCTGGCGCCCGACGCGCGGCTAGGCCTGGCAGCGCCGGTGGCCGAGGTGGCCGCGCGCCGGGCTGGCCCGGCGGTGCCGCGAATTGAGCGGCGGCGGGCTGGATATCGGTGATCAGCAGGGCGATCACGGCCAAGGGGAAGAGGCGCGGCAGGGCGTTCATGCGGCGATATTAGCCGCGCCGCGCTTCCACCGCCAGCATTACCCCCAGGGACCGCGCCGGGCTTGTGGCTTTTCGCTCGGCAGTGCCTGCCCCCAAGGGCTGCCGCTTGGCTGCGCGCCCATGCTGGCGGCCAGCTTTTCCAGCGCCGCCACGCGGTTTGCCGTGCGAGGATGGGTCGAGAACAAATTATCCATCCGCGCGCCCGAAAGCGGGTTGATGATGAACATATGCGCGGTCGCGGGATTGGCTTCCGCCCGCTGGTTCACGCGCTGATGGGCGTAATGTTCAAGCTTCTGAAGTGCTCCGGCCAGGGCCATGGGTTGGCCGCAAATCTCGGCACCCATCTTGTCGGCCTCATATTCCCGCGACCGGCTGATCGCCATTTGCACAATGGCGGCTGCAATAGGCGCCAGGATCACCATCAGCAGCATGCCTATGGGGCCAAAGGGGTTTTGGCCTTGCTGATTGCGGCTGCGGCTGAACATCATGCCGAATTGTGCAAGTGCCGAAATGGCGCCGGCGATGCTGGCCGTGACCGTCATCACCAGCGTGTCGCGATTCTTGATATGGGCCAATTCATGGGCGATCACGCCAGCGGCTTCTTCTTCTGAAAGCATCTCAAGCAGGCCGGTATTGACCGCGACTGCAGCATGCTGCGGGTCGCGGCCCGTGGCGAAGGCATTGGGCTGGGCTTCGTGAATCACATAAAGCGCCGGCATGGGCAGGCCCGCATTGGCGGCGAGTTGCGCCGTCATCTCATAAAGCCGGGGGGCGTCCTGCGGGCTGATGGGCTGGGCGTTATGCATCCGCAGCACCATCTTATCACTGTTCCACCAGGCAAAGAGGTTCATGCCCCCGGCGAAAAGCAACGCCATGATCATGCCCTGTTGGCCGCCGATCATTTGGCCGATCACGCCGAATAGCGCGGTCAGCGCGGCAAGCAGGATGACGGTGCGGGTATAGCCAGCCATGAAGCGCCCCTTCTTTTCACTCGATCAATCACGTTAAAACCGCTAGGCGATTTTGTCATGACCGAGAAACCCGCAGCCGAAACCCCGGTAACCCCAGCGCCGACCCCCGCGAAGGCGCCGCCCGCCAAACCGAAGGAGATTGGTGGCCCGAAGGGCCCGGAACCGACCCGCTTTGGCGATTGGGAACAGAAGGGTCGCGCCAGCGATTTCTGAGGCCGAGACCCGGGACGGGAAGCGAACGCGCTTGTGGCGTTTGGCTGGTTGCGCCCACCATATATTGGGGACTGATCGTCAAATTCTCGTCCGAGTCGCGCGTTTTTTGTTTGTTCTTTTTGATCGTGATAAAGTACTGAAAAAATTGAACAAAATTAAAGACGCCGCGCATTAACATTTTTGTTTTGTTCGCTGGCCCTTGCCGGGGGCGATTTTTGTCCCCCGATTCGCTGCCTCAGCGCCGCGCCAAAAGCAGCGCCAGCACCATGATCGCGGCGCCCGCCAGCGCCAGCGTGATGGGCAGGCCAAAGACCATCGCCCCCAGCCCATAGGCGATGGGGCCAAGCGATTGGCCACCGAAAAAGGCAAAGGCATGCAAGGACATGGCGCTACCGCGCGCCTGGGGGGCAAGCTCGGTCGCGCGCGTCTGTATGGCGTTGTGGATCATATAAAAGCCAAGCCCGAGCCCCAAACCCGCCAGCGTCGCCACCACCAGGGAAGGCGCCAGCGCAAAGCCAATCAGCGCGAGCGCTGCGGTGGCGCCGCCAATGCGGATCACGCCGCCCTGGCCGAAGCGGGCCAATAGCGGCGCGACCAGGGCAGCGAATAACAGCCCGCCCAGGCCAAAGGCGCCAATAGCGAAGCCGGCTTCCATGGTGCTGCCAATGGCGCGTTCGATCAGCAGCGGCGCAATGAAGGGAAAGACGCCAAAAACCAGCCCGCCTTCCACTGCAACAGCGGCGAATAAGGGCAGCGCGGCAGGGTTGGCGATAATGCCGCGATAGCGTTGCAGCGCGACCATTGGGTCATAGCGCGTCATAACCTCGCGCGCGGCGCCGCGGGCGGCAAGGATCAGGGCGACTAGCCCGACGAAGGCAGCGACGGCGCAAACCACCAGCACGCCGCGCCATCCGGCAATGGCGGCGATGGGGCCGGCCACCACGCCGCCCGCGATCTGCCCGCTAATGCCGAAGACCAGAATGCGCGAAAGCGCCACCTGGCGGTACTTCAACGATACCGCATCGCCCATGATGGCAAGTGTCAGTGGCATCATGCCCCCCGCCGCCATGCCGGAAGCGGCGCGGAAGGCCATCAGCCAGCCGAAGCTCGCCGAAACCGCAGCGGCCAGCAGCATCACGCCCAGCATAGCCACGCAGATCATGACAATCCGCCGCTTGCCGATGGAATCCGCAACCGGCCCCAGGATTGGCTGCACCAGGGCGAAGGGCAGGGTATAGGCGGTACCGAGCAAGGCGGCCTCGGCGGCGGTGACGCTGAACTCGCCAGCGATTTCGGCAACTGTGGGGTCCGTCACGCGCGTGGCAAAGGCGCCGGCAAAGACCGCCGGGCCGAAGATTGCCAGCACACGGCGCATCTTGGCCTTTTCGACGGCCTCGTCTTCCCCTGGCGCCGTCACGCGCGCACGGATTTGGCGGCGGCGATAAAGGCAGCGATGGCGGCGGGGTCCTTTACGCCCCGCGCGCGTTCAACGCCCGAGGATACATCCACGCCCTGCGCGCCAGAGCCCGCGATGGCCTCGGCCACATTGGCCGGTGTCAGCCCGCCCGCGAGCAGCCAGGGGCGCGGCGGGTGTTCGCCTTTCATCAGCCCCCAATCAAAAGCCAGCGCATTGCCGCCAGGCAAAGCGCTGCCGGGCGGTGGGCGGGCATCAAGCAGGAAGTAATCCACCTGATCGGCGTAATCGGCCAAGCGCGCCAGATCGGCCTTGCTGCCAATGCCAAGCGCCTTCATCACCGGCTTGCCGAAACGCGCGCGGATCTCGCCCGCCCGCGCCGGGGTTTCATCCCCATGCAATTGCAGGATATCGAGCGGCACTTCGGCGAGTGTCGCGGCCAGCATGGCATCATCCGGGTCTACAAACAGCCCGACGCGCTTTGGTCCATTGCGGTAGGACCGCGCAAGCTCACCCGCCTGATTGGCCGTCACGGCGCGCGGGGAGGGCGGGAAGAAAACAAACCCCACCATATCCGCGCCAGCTTGGCGCGCGGCTTCCAGTGCGGCGGTGTCCTTGATGCCGCAAATCTTGACCAGCACCGGCTAAAGCCCTGCCGCGATAGCTGCGGCGGCGGCGGCTGGGTCCGAAGCGCCGGTGATCGGCCGGCCCACCACGATCCAATCCGCGCCCGCTGCCACGGCCTCAGCCGGCGTCGCAGTGCGGGCCTGATCGCCCGCAGCGCTGCCAGCAGGGCGCACGCCCGGCACGACCAGGAAGGGGGCAGGGCCAAGCGCGGCGCGGAGCACCCCGGCCTCCTGCGGGCTGCATACCAGCCCATCTGCCCCGGCATTGAGGGCAAGGCGCGCAAGGCGTAGCACCTGATCGGCGGGGCTGGCGGCCACCCCCGTGCTGGCCAGGGTTTCGGCGTCAATGCTGGTCAGCACCGTGACGGCCAGCAGCATGGGGCGATCAGCGCCGGCTTTCTCAGCCTCGGCCCGCGCGGCGGCGATCATGGCGGCACCGCCGGCGGCATGCAGCGTCATCATCGCGGGGCGTAGCGGCAGCAGGGACCGCACGGCGCCCGCCACCGTATTCGGGATATCGTGCAGCTTCAAATCGAGGAAAACCGGGCGATGCCGCGCCATGGCGCTGACAATGGCAGGCCCGGCTGCGGTGAAAAGTTCCAGCCCCACCTTCAGCACGCCGCAATGCGGGGCGAGGGTTTCGCCCAGGCTTTGAGCGCGCGCCGCATCGCCCGAATCAAGCGCTGGGATGATGCGGGCGGCGCCGCTTTGGGGACGGGCGATCATGCTTTCGTCAGGGCCTTTTCGTCGGAGGCTTGTTTGGTGGCGCTGAGCGCCTTCACCTCAGCTTCAAGCACCGCCACGCGGCGTTCCGCCGCGCGACCACGCCGCCGCGCTGGCACCGCCGCTGCCCAGGCGATCAGCGCGCCCAGCAGAAAGGCGACAGCCGCGATGGAGAGCACGGCGATGGAGGCCGAAGCTGTCCAGGCGACATCAAAGGGCCAGAGACGCAATTCGATGCTCTGCGGGTTCGAGAGCATGAAGAGCACCACCAGAATGGCGAGGGGCAGAAAGATGAACCAACGCATTGCGGGGCCTTTGGGGGTAAGCTTGAGCACACAATCCCCGGTGATGCCTTCGCGTCAAGGCATAATCGCGCCGATATGGCCATGCGTGCTGAGCATGGCGCGCCACTATTGATGCAATTGACGGAAAAACTGGTGGCTAATTCAGCGCATCACGCCTTGCGCGCTGCCGCCCGCTTGGCCGGCGCGGGCGCCTTCTTCGTATTGATGCGTTCGCGCAATTCCTTGCCGGGCTTGAAATAGGGCACGGATTTCGCCTCAACTGGGACGGATTCCCCGGTGCGCGGATTGCGCCCTGTGCGGCCTTCGCGCGATTTGGTGGAAAAGGCGCCAAAGCCGCGCAATTCCACGCGATCGCCACGCGCAAGGGCGGCGGTGATTTCACCAAAAATCGTCGCCACAATCGCTTCCACATCGCCCTGGCGCAAATGCGGATTGCTTGATGCGAGTAGCGCGATCAGTTCCGATCTCGTCATGCTGGGTTTTCTCCCAAAGCGCATTTTTGTCCGGCGCCCGAATTAGGGGGACACCAATAAGCCTCTCCCAGTAGGAGCCAAGCCCGCAAAGCCGCATGCCAATAACCGGACCGAACGGAACCTACCCCATTTAACGCTGCCAGACCGCCCGAGGGGCGTCAACGCCCAGCCATTCTGTCATCAGCGTGCGGATAAGGCTTCCCGCAAAGCGATTGAGAAATTTCTCCACCCGGTCGCGCGGTTCAAGGTCGCGCACGGACAGCGTCTTAGGCACTCCCTTTTGGGCAGCAAGCCAGGCGCGGGCCTCGGCCTCTCCGCCAATGGCGTCAATCAGGCCAAGGGGCAGCGCCTCGCGCCCGGTAAAGACCCGCCCATCCGCCAGTGGGCGGACGCGCGCTTCATCCATGCGGCGGCCGGCGGCCACGATCGCGATGAATTGGCCGTGCAAATCTTCCAGAACGCGCATCATCTCCGCCCGGCCCTGGTCCGTCAGGGGCTGGAAGGGGTTGGGCTGCGCCTTGAAGGGGCCGGTTGCCAGGATATCGGGGCGTACGCCAAGCCGGGTCATCAGTTCCGAGACATCGAAGCTTTGCAGCAGTACGCCGATGGAGCCCGTGATCGTCGCCTCCCGCGCCAGTACATGCTGCGCGGGCATGGCGATCATATAGCCGGCTGAGGCGGCGGTGCCGCCCATCAGCGCGACAATGGGCTTTTTCTCAGCAAAGCGCTTGAGCGCGCCATGCAAAGCCTCGCCACCCGACATGCTGCCGCCGGGGCTATCGATCACCAGCAGCATGGCGCGGGCGGAGGCATCGCGGCTGGCTTCTTCGATCACGTCAAGCAGGCGGCGATCTTCCAGGATGGTGCCTTCAATGCGTAACCGGAGCACGTGATCATTGGAGGTGAGGCCGCCCAGGCTGCCTTTGCCGAACATCACCGCAAGCGCCGCGATCACGCCAATCACAGCAAGCGCACGCCAAAAGGTGACGCGTCTGGACAGGCGGCGCCGTTCGGCGATGAGATCGGCTTCGAGGGACATGGATTGTTTGTGGCGCGCGGCGCGCCCTGGGGCAAGGGGTATCAATAAGAAACCCCGGGGCATTGCTGCCCCGGGGCTGAAACGGTTCGCACCGTGAACCGGGAATTATTCTTCCCCGGTCATTTCCCGACGGCGGCGGATGGCCGCACCCAGGATATCGCCGAGCGAGGCGCCGGAATCGGCCGAGCCATATTCGCGCATGGCTTCGCGTTCCTCTTCCACTTCCTTGCCTTTGATCGTTAGCGTCAGGCGGCGCGCAGCGCGGTCCACGGCAGTGACCTTCGCATCGACCTTTTCGCCAATGGCGAATTTGTCGGGGCGCTGGTCGCCACGGTCGCGGGCCAGTTCAGCGCGGCGGATGAAGCCTGTCAGCACTTCATCAACCTTCACTTCAATGCCGTTCTGCTCAACCTTGGTGACGACGCAGGTGACAACATCACCCTTGCGCACGCGGTCCAGCACTTCGGCGGCCGGGTCGGCCTGAAGCTGCTTGATGCCGAGCGAGATGCGTTCCTTCTCGACATCCACATCCAGCACCTTCGCCTGGACCATCTGGCCCTTGCTGTAGGCCTGCATTGCCGCTTCGCCGGCTTCGTCCCAGGAAATGTCGGACATGTGCACCATGCCGTCGATTTCCGCGCCAACACCAATGAACAGGCCGAATTCGGTGATGTTGCGAATTTCGCCTTCGATGGTGGAACCCACCGGATGCGCTTCCACGAACAGCTCCCACGGATTGCCCTGCGCCTGCTTGAGGCCCAAGGAAATGCGGCGCTTCGGTTCATCCACATCCAGGATGATCACATCAACCTGTTCAGAGGTGGAGACGATCTTGCCAGGATGCGCGTTCTTCTTGGTCCAGGACATTTCAGAGACATGGACCAGACCTTCAACACCGGCTTCAAGCTCCACAAAGGCGCCGTAATCGGTGATGTTGGTGACACGGCCAGAGAATTTCGCACCAACCGGATATTTCAGCGCCACACCATCCCACGGATCGGACATCAGCTGCTTCATGCCAAGGCTGATGCGCTGCGTATCCTGGTTGAAGCGGATCACCTGCACCTTGACGGGCATGCCGATGGTGAGTGCTTCTGACGGGTGGTTGATGCGCCGCCAGGCGATATCGGTCACATGCAGCAGGCCATCCACGCCGCCCAAATCCACGAAGGCGCCGTAATCGGTGATGTTCTTAACCACACCATCCAGGATCATGCCTTCCTTGAGGCCCTGGATAAGTTCGCTCCGCTGCTCCGCGCGGGTCTCTTCCAGCACGGCGCGGCGGGAGACAACGATATTGCCCCGCGCGCGATCCATTTTCAGGATCTGGAAGGGCTGCGCATTGCCCATCAGCGGCATCACATCACGCACCGGGCGGATATCCACCTGAGAGCCGGGCAGGAAGGCAACCGCCCCGCCAAGATCAACGGTGAAGCCACCCTTCACACGGCCAAAAATCACGCCATTCACGCGCACACCGGCCTGGTGGGATTTTTCGAGCGTGGTCCAGGCTTCCTCACGCCGCGCCTTTTCGCGCGACAGCACGATGGAGCCATCGCGATCTTCATAACGCTCAACGAACAGTTCGATGACGTCGCCGGGCTTCACTTCGGGCTTCTGGCCCGGGGCAGCGAATTCCTTGAGCGGAACGCGGCCTTCGCTTTTCAGGCCGACATCAACAACGGCGAAATCACCGTCAACGCGAATAACGCGACCGGTCACGACCGAGCCGGCAAAACCCGTATCCGGGCCAAGCGTGGCATCGAGAAGTGCGGCAAAATCCTCCACGCCGGCATTGGCGAGGTTGGTGGCAGTAGCCATGAATCTTGTGTGTCCTGTAGGGACCGCTGACGCGGCCATTGGGTCTGCGCCCTTCCACCATTGGGGGAAGCACGGCTTGGCCCCGGCGCATTGCGCAGGCGGGCCCAGATGGGGGCGGGTGGAATAACGGACCATCCCTTGCCGGCCCAAAAACGGGCGCTACGCCAGTTTTCGCTGGTGCAGGATGCGGGTGCTTAGAGCCTGACAGCTTGCGGCGTCAAGCGGCTTCAAGCCTTTTGCGGATCAAGGTGAGGGCAGCGTTGAAGGCTTGGTCAGCATTCAGCGTGGTTGTGTCTATTTCGATGGCGTCCGGGGCGGGCTTCAGGGGTGCGATGGGGCGATTGGCGTCTTGCGCGTCGCGGTCGCGGATTTCGGCTTCCACTTGGGCGGGGTCAGCGGCGACACCGCGCGCCGTCAGTTCCAGGAAGCGCCTACGGGCGCGTTCAACCACACTCGCGGTG
>JBIIGZ010000242.1:0-4052 GCA_044236185.1 Roseomonas sp.
GCCGCTTCGCGCTTGCCGCCCTTGGCGAGCAGCCCCATGACCGCAAGCGACGTCACTGATTTGCCGCAGCCGCTTTCACCGACCAGGCAATGGGTTTCGCCCTTCTGCACCGTCAGCGAAATGCCGCGCACCGCCGCCGTGCCGCCGAAGGTCACGCGCAAATCTTGGATGTCTAATAGCGCGCTCATCGGGACAAATCCGTGCCCAGCATGTCGCGCAAAGCATCACCCAGAAGATTGACGCCAAGCACCAGGATGAACAGCGCAATACCGGGGATCATGATGATCCAGGGGCTGAAGAACATGTATTCCTTTGCTTCCGAAATCATCAGCCCCCAGGATGGCAAGGGCGGTGGCACGCCAAGACCCAGGAAGGAAAGCGCTGCTTCCAGCAGAATGGCGAGCGCCATTTCAAGCGTGGCGACCACCGCCAGATGGGTCGCGATATTGGGCAGCACTTCCTTCAGCAGCACAATCATCGGCGAACAGCCCGCGCAACGGGCGGCGGCCACATAATCGAGATTGCGGATTTGCATGGTGGTGGACCGCGCCACCACCGCAAAGCGGTCCCAGAGCAACAGCCCCAGCACCAGGATCACCAGGGTGAAGCTGGTGCCCAAAAGCCCCGCAACAGCCAGGGCCACCAACACCACGGGAATGGAAAGCCGCGCGGTAATGGCAAACATGACTGCATCATCAATCCGCCCGCCATAGAAACCGCCCATGACGCCCAGAAACGTGCCAATAATACCAGAGGTGATGATGGTCGCGACCCCGATGATCATCGAAACCCGCGCGCCATAGATCAGGCGCGACAAGTAATCCCGCCCCAATTGATCCGTGCCAAGGATATTGGCGGGCGTGCCGCCTTCCATCCACATGGGCGGGACCACGCGCCGGCCGAGATCAATGGTGAAGGGATCATAGGGCGCAAGCCAGGGCGCGAAAATCGCTACAAAGGTGATGAAGCCGACAATGCCCGCGCCCAAAATCGTGCCCGCATTGCGCCAGATGCGTCGCCGATTACCGGCGCCGGCCGGCTGCAAGACCGTGCTCATGCTGACCTCAAACGCGGGTCAAGCACAGCATTCAGCAGATCAGACAAAAGCGTGAGGCCGATATAGATCAGCGCCAGCACCAGCACGACCGCCTGCACCACGGGGAAATCGTTCTTGCTAATGCTCTCCCACGCCAGATAGCCAACACCATGCAGCGCAAAGACGGTTTCAATAACAATCGAACCACCCAGCATGAAGCCAAGTTGCACGGCCGCAATGGCGACAACCGGAATGGCCGCATTGCGAAACCCGTGCTTCACCAGAATGGAAAGGCGCGAAAGCCCCTTGGCGCGGGCAGTGCGGATGTAATCGGAAGCGAGCGCTTCGATCATGCCGCTTCGTGTCAGGCGCATGAGTGATGGAATGGCGGAAAAGGACAGCACGATGGAAGGCATCACGTAATGCTCCCAAGACCCGGTGCCCGAGATCGGCAGCCAGCCCAGATTGAGACCCAGCACCACCATCAGGATCAGCCCAAGCCAGAAGGAAGGCATGGCCTGGCCAATCAGCGCCACCATAAGCACGCTGCGATCCACCCAGGTATTTTCGCGGACCGCAGCCAGAATGCCCAAGGGAAGTGCGACACAAAGCGCGATGAACAGGCCGCAAAGCCCAAGCGTCATAGTGATGGGCATGCGTTCCATGATCAGGCGCGCCACGCGCGTCTTGAAGAAATAGCTATCGCCAAAATCGCCCTGAAGCGCGCGCCACAACCAATCGAAATACTGCACCCAAAGCGGCCGGTCGAGCCCATAGGCGCGGCGGATGAGTTCAACATCCTCCTGCGTCGCATTCGGGCCGGCAATGGAAATGGCAAGATCACCCGACAGCCGCGTGAGCAAGAAGCTCAACGTCAGCACTGTCAGCGCGACCAGAATCGCAACCGTCAAGCGGCGTCTTAGAAAATGAAGCATCCCGATCTCAGCCTAGGCTTGATCGGCGGGGGGCGACAAGGGGGCCATCACCAAGCCCCCGCCCAGCCATCCCGGCGCGGATCGGATGCCGCCATGCGCACGCCATTATCCAGGACGCGAATGGCTTCCAAGCTGCAAGGGCCCTCCAGATCAGGCACAATCTTCACGCGGTGGCCGCGCGCTTCAAGGGCGCTGATCACCTCGGCGCCCATGCCGCGTTCGATGGTCAGCAAATCCTCCCCGCCATGGGGGTAATTGCTCTCCTGGCCGGGTTGGGAGGATGTCCAGCGTGGCGCCTCCAGCGCCTGTTGCGGGTCCATGCCGAAATCGGCGCAGGCGACCAGCACCTGGGTATTTACCTGCACCTGATTATCCGCGCCCGGCGTGCCGAAGATCAGCCAGGGCTTGCCCGCCTTCATCAGCATGGGCGCGTTCATGGTGTGGCGCACGCGCTTGCCGGGCGCCAGGGCATTGGCGTGGCCTTCATCCAAATGCCAATAGCTCATCCGGTTATTGAACAGGATGCCGGTCTCCGCACCGGTCACGCCGGAACCGAAGCTGGAATTGATGGATTGGATGGCGGAAACGGCGTTGCCGTCGCGATCCACCACGCAGAAATAGGTGGTGTCCGTTTCCTGCGCGCCACGCACCGGCAAATGTGCCGCGCGATCCGTGATGGCGGCGGCGTGTTCCGCAGCGCGTTCTGCTGACAGAAGTTTATCAAGCGGCGGGTTCACCGCGCCGGCATGGGCCTCGCGGTCCAGGAAGGCGCGCTTTTTCGCTTCCACCATCAGGTGAATCAAGGCGGCGCTACCCCAGCCAAGCGCGGCAAGGTCAAAGCGATCCAGGATGCGCGCCATTTGCGCCATGGCGAAGCCCATGGAATTGGGCGGTGTCTGCCGCAGCTCAAAACCGCGATAGGGCACAGCGATGGGCGGCGCGATCACGGCTGTCACCGCCGCCAGATCAGCCGCACGCACCAGGGCGCCCGCCTTTTCCAGATCAGCCGCCACCATCGCGGCAAGCCTGCCCTGGTAGAAATCTGCGGGTCCGGCCGAGGCCAAGCGTTGCAAGGTTGCCGCCAAGGCGGGCTGCACCAGCAAATTCCCCAAACTGGGCGGCTTGCCTTCCGGCAGGAACAACGCGGCACTCAGCGCATCGGGCGCCAGCCGCGCGCGGTTTTCGCCGGCGAAATGACGGAGCGCATGGGTCGCGGCGAAACCATCGCGTGCCGCTTCAATGGCGGGGCCAAATAGCGCGCCCCAGGGTTTGCTGCCTTCCGCGCCATGCAGCGCGGCAATGCCTGCCACCATGCCGGGTGTTTGGATGGAAAGCGCGCCATGCACCGGAATGCCGCCGGCTGCGCGGTAATGCGCAATGGTGGCCGCTGCCGGCGCCGCGGCCGTGCCATTATAGGTGGTGCTGGCGCCGGTTTTCGCATTCCAGGCATGGTAAAAACCATCTCCACCCAGCCCCGACATATGCGGTTCCACCACACCAAGCGTGAGGGCAATCGCCACTGCCGCATCAGCGGCATTACCGCCGGCGCGGAGAATCTCCATCCCCGCTGCGGTTGCTACCGGATGATTCGTGGCCACTGCCCCGCGCCTGCCCATAATCAAGGGGCGGCGCGCGCGAATGCCTTCATACGCCATGGTTCAGCCCCCGAGATTCATGCGTGAGACTATCGGCGCCCAGCGTGTGACTTCCGCCCGCACATGCGCGGCTGCGGCGGCCGGTGATGGATCGGGCCAGGTTTCTACGCCTGCCGCGGCCAAACGCTGCTTCACAGCGGGGTCCGCCACCGCGCGTAGTGCTGCGTCACGAATGGGGGCCAGCGCTTCTTCCGGCGTGCCGGGCTTGGCGAACAGCACCTGCCAGGCCGTGACTTCATAGCCAGGCACACCAACCTGCGCGAGCGCCGGCAGCCCAGGCACAAGATCGGATGGTGTGGCAGAACTCACGGCCAGCCCACGCACGCGGCCATCGCGCATCAGGGGTGCCAGCATGGTTGGGCTATCAATGGTCAGGTTCATCCGCCCCGCGAGCAAATCCTGTACCGCATTGGCGGCGGTGCGATA
>JBIIGZ010000097.1:0-12997 GCA_044236185.1 Roseomonas sp.
CCGAAGCACGGCATCCGCCGTCATTTCCGAATCCGCATCCAGGCACAGCATGAAATCATGCCCATCCGCGTGATGGTCCAGAAACTCCATCACATTGCCGGATTTGAAGCCGGTGTTTTGCGTGCGACGCCGGTAATGGGTCGCGATGGGCTGCGCGGCAGCAAAGGCGCGGCAGGCGGCTTCTTCGGCCACCGCATCAGCGCCTTCGGGCGTGTCAGACAGGAACCAGAGCGAAAAGCGATCCGCCGCGCCCGCAGCCGCAAGGCCCGACAGCAAGCGCGCGAGCGGCGACAGCACCAGCGCCATGTCTTCGCGGCGGATGCAGATGGCAATGGCGGTGCGGGCTTGCGGCAAGCCAGGGCGCGCGGCGGCGAGTGCGGGCAAGACAGCGGCGACCGGATTGCGCGTGAACAGCAATAGGCCAAGCCCAATTAGCGCATTGCCTGCCGAAAGCGCAGCCCAGGGCAGGGTGCCTGCTATGCAGACCAGAATCAGTATTTCCGGAACTGTCCAACCGCCCGGCGCAAGCGTGGCCCAGGCAAGCCAGAACAAGCCCGCCATGATGGCCAAGGCCAGGGCAAGAAAGGCGATACGTCGCGGCAGGATGGGCGCTTGGGTCACGGCGCCCGCTTATGCCGTGACCAAAGCCGCTTGGCGATATGCCCGCCTTGTCAGTCTATCTGCGCCCCCGAAGCGCGCACCACCGGCGCCCAGGTTTCCACCTCTCGTCGCATGAAGGCATCGTATTCCGCAGGGCCAAGCGGCCAGGGCTCCGCCCCGTAATCACGCACGCGTTGAGCGATGGCAGGATCATTCAGTGCCGCGACAATCTCTGCCCCCAGCCTTTCGCGAATGGCCGCCGGCACGCCGGCCGGGGCTGTGATGCCATACCAGGAAGCGACATCGAAATTCGGCACGCCCTGTTCTTCCAGGCTTGGCACTTCCGGCATGGTGCTGGAACGCTTCGCCGTGGAAACGCCAAGCGCCTTCAACAAGCCGCCCAAAACCTGCTGTCGTGATGCCGGTGCGTTATCAATCGCGAACAAGGTTTCGCCATTCATCACCGCCGCCATGGAAGGCGCCGTGCCGCGATAGGGCACATGCGTCACCTCAATCCCCATACGCATGCCAAATAGCAGTCCGGAAAGATGCGAAGACGTGCCCGACCCGGCCGAGGAAAAATTCGCCCGCGCCGGATTGGCCTTACAGAAAGCCACCAATTCCGCGACGGATTTGATCGGGCTATCGCCCTTGATAATCAGCACATTCGGCATGGCGGCAATGCGCGCCACCCCCGGCAAATCCCTGAGTGGATCAAAGGAAAGCCGCCGATACAGCGTGGGCCCAATCCCGTGGGACGCGATGTGATTGACGTAGTAGGTATAGCCATCGGGTGCGGCACGCGCCGTTACTTCCGCCCCCACCATGCCGCCCGCACCTGGGCGCGGGTCTATGATCATTGGCTGGCCAAGCCTTTCGCGCAGCCGATTTTCCATCATCCGGAGGAAAATATCGGAAACGCCGCCCGCGGCGCCGCCAATCACGAAGCGCAACGGCTTATCCGGCCAGCTTCCTTGCGCCCTGACGGCAGGCGCGGCCAAAAGCGTGGCGCTGGCAGCAATAAGGCTTCTGCGTGCGATCATGATTTATCCCCCCTTGTTACGCTTGGTTTAGCCCAAGCCTAACATGAAAGCCCCGGCTGGGAAGGGAAATCACGCCGCCGGCAGCAGCACCATGAAGCGCGCGCCGGTCACCGCACCGCTGGCGTCCCGGATATTCTCCGCCGATATGCGCCCGCGCAGGCCTTCCACAATCTGCCGGCTGATGGAAAGCCCAAGGCCGGAATGCTGGCCGAAGCGCTCCCCACTCGGGCGTTCGGAATAGAAACGCTCAAAAATGCTTTCAAGCTTCTGTTCGGGAATGCCGGGGCCTTGGTCTTCCACCACCACTTCCACCATCGCACCGGCATGGCGTGCGCTGACCTTCACCGCGCCATGCGGCGGGCTAAAAGAAAGCGCATTACCGAGCAGGTTACGGAAAACCTGGACGATGCGCCCTTCTACACCGCGCACAACCAGCGGCCCCGATTCCGCTTCCAGCAGCACCACAGGGTCATCATCATCGCGGGTCGCGGCATGCAGATCGGAAAGCGCGGAGAGGATCGGCGCGATATCTACGGGTGTTGAGATGGTGCGCGATAGTTCCGCATCCACGCGCGATGAATCGCTGATATCGCCAATCAGCCGATCCATGCGCACGGCATCATCGGCAATAATCGCGAGCAAGCGGCTGCGGCTGGCGGGGTCTTCCACGCGGCGCAGCGTTTCAATGGCGCTGCGCACACTCGTCAGCGGGTTGCGCAATTCATGCGCGACATCGGCGGCGAAGCGTTCATTGGCGTCAATGCGCGACCAAAGCGCGCGGGCGGAATTTTGCAAATCCCTTGCCAGTACGCCGATTTCGTCATTGCGCCTCAGCAGCGCATTGGGCACGGATTGCGCGCGGCCTTCACCTTCGCGGATGCGTTGCGTCGCCTGCGCCAGATCAAGCATGGGTGTCGCGATGGTACGTGCCAGATAGAGCGACAGGGCCACGGTCAGGATCAACGCCGTTGCAAAAAGCAGCAAGACAGAGGCACGGATTTCAAATAGCCGCCGATCCACTTCGCGCGCTTCACGTGTCAGCAGCACAATGCCGACGCTTTGCGTGCCGCGCCGCGCGGGTTCCGCCACACTCACCAGCAAGCGGCCATCGGCGCTGCGGCGGATATAAGGTGTCACGCCGCCTTCAAGCGCCATGCGCAATTCTTCGCGCCGATCAGGGCCAAGATCGGGCTGCCAATCGAAATCCGGTGCATCGGGGGCACTATCCACCACCATGCCCGGGCCCCCGCGTCCGCGCAGCAGGGCGGGAAACATGCCGACCAGCCTTTCATAGATGCCGGCCACGGTGGAAGTCAGCGCGCCGCGCGGTTCTGGCGACGGGAGCGGTTCGGCAATCACCGCGCCGCCCACGCCATCACGAATGCGGCTATCAGCGACCAACAGGCCGGCCGTGTCCAAAAGCCGCGCCTGGGTATTGGGCGAAGGGTCCACCAGGCGCCGCAGCAAGGGCCGCGCCGCTTCCAATTGCAGCACATAGCGTTCGCCTTCCGGCCGCACCGCGGCTTCGGCAATGGCGCCGGCATAGATGCGCGCCTGGGTGCGCATGGCCTCAACCTCCGCACCCAAAAGCGCGTTCTGATATTGGTCAAGGTAGAGCAGGGAGGCCGCAAGCAAGGCCGGCGGCAGCGCATTCAGCAGCAGAATGCGCCTGAGCAGCGGGGAGAAGCCGCGCTTTGCCTGTTCCGGCTGAGCCTCAGCTTCGGAAAGGCGATCGAGCGGCGGGGAGGTATCGGGCACGCGGGCTCCTTAACGCGGAAAGCGCGCTAAGGAAATCGCGCCGCGCGGTTCAGCCCCGACGAATGGGCGGCACGCTGCCCCCACCTTGAGGCGGCGGCGGTGCGCCCCAACCCCCAGAAGGCGGTGGCGGCGGAGGGCCTTGCGGCTGCCATCCCCCCGGCGCCTGCGGCGGATAGGGCGGCTGATAGCCGCCGCCATAACCTCCGGGAGGAAGCTCCGGCGCCAGCGGGTCAGGGCCGAAGCGATTATAGCCAGAGGTGCCGCGCAGAAAGCCCGCAACGATGAAGGCCCAAAGCCAGCCGATCAGGGGGATGAAGGAGACCAAAACCCACCAGCCGGATTTGTCGCGGTCATGCCAACGCTTGGCCTGTCCGGCCAGGGCAACCCAAAGCCCAACCAGCCCAGCGATGATGGAAAACGGACCCATGCCAACATCGCCCATGCCGGATTTATCGGGCAGGGCATTTCGCGGGGTACCGAATTGGGTATCCAGCACGCCGGCAGCAAAATTGATGCCAATCGGGATCAGAAAATAAAAAATCCACCAGGTCTTGCGGCTGATGCGGCCATTGAAACTGAACCATTGTGCCAGGGTCATGGGCCTTCTTCTCCAGTCTTAAGCTGGAAGACTATCGCGTCTGGGGCTCGAAGGAAATCTCACTCCCCCAACAACAACCCCGGCAGCGCCGCCATATCCGCAAATGGTTCCGCCCCATGCGCGGCCAAAACCCCGGCCGGGCTTTCATGGCAGAAGCCCATCACGCGGCAGCCGGCCGCACGCCCCGCGCGCACGCCGGGCACGCTATCTTCAATCACCACGCAATCCTCGGGTGCCGCGCCGCAGGCCGCCGCCGCTGCCAGATAGATATCCGGCCAAGGTTTGGGGCGCGGCACATCCTCATAGGAAAACACCCGCCCGGCGAAAACCTGCGCCAAGCCCAGGCTCCGCATCTTCGCGGCTAATTCAAAGCGCGCGGAATTGGAAGCAACCGCCACCGGCACACCCGCCGCAGCCAAGGCGTGCACCGCTTCCACAGCACCTGGAATGGCCAGCGTTTCTTCCGCCATGCGCCGCGCAATCAGCGTCGAGATTTCCTGCCCCCATTCGGGCGGCAGCAGCCCGACACGCGCTTCAATCCGCGGCAGCATATCGGGCAGCGCGAGCCCCAGAAATGTCTCCCGCGCTTCGGCGGCCGTCATGGGCCAGCCGCGCAAGGTCATTTCCTCCGCGACAATGCTATTCACCACCAATTCGGTATCAGCGAGTACGCCATCGCAATCAAACAGAATGGCGGCGGGGCGCTTCATGCCTCGGCTTTGGCGCGCGCGTGGGTCTCGACGCGCAGCTTTTCATGCGGGCAATCGCGATGCTGCTTTGGGCATTGCCGCCCGCCGGCGAAGGAACAAAGGCTCCGCCCGGATTGCAAGGCTCCCCGCACCAGATGCGCGAGTGAGGCGATGAAGGCCGGATCACTATTCTGCGCCGGCACGCGGAAATAGCCCGGAATGCCGAGATGCTCGGCCTCTTCCCGATATTCCACATCCAATTCCACCAGAGTTTCGGAATGCTCCGACACAAAGGCGATCGGGCAGATCAGGATGGCGGTTTTTTCTTCCGCAGCGCGTTCAATCTCGCCTTCCGTAGAAGGCCCGATCCAGACCTGGGGTGTGACGCGCGATTGATAGCAGACAATGTGGTCAAGCTCCGGCATCGCCAATTCAGCGACCACCGCGGCGACCGTCTGTTCCACCTGCCATTGATAAGGATCGCCGGCCTTCACAATTGATTCCGGTAGGCCATGGGCGGAGAATAATACGCGGAGCGGCACTTCAGCCGGCAATTCCGCGCGCGCCTTGGCATAGGCTTCACGCACAAGCCGCGCGGTCGCTGCCGCAAAACCCTGATCCGAATGCCAGCAACACAGCGCCGTGGTCGGCACATCAAGCCCGATCTTGCGCGTGGCATCCTGCCAAGCCACCAGGCTTGAACCCGTGGTGGTGGTGGAAAATTGCGGATAGAGCGGCACCAGCAAAATGCGATCCGGCGCCCAATCCTTCACGGCGCGGGCGCATTCATCGCTCATGGGGTGCCAATAGCGCATGGCGACAAAGCAGCGCGTCTCTGTCCCGGCCTCATCCGCCAAGGCCACTTCCAGGCTGCTCGCCTGTTCTTCCGTCAGTTCCCGGAGCGGCGAACGCCCACCCAGCACCGCGTAGTTTTCCTGCGCCGGCTTGGTGCGGCGCCAGGCGATCAGCCGGCCAAGCCAGGGGCGGATGAAGCCCGGCACGCGCAGAATGGCGGGGTCCGTGAACAGATTGACCAGGAATGGCCGCACGCTTTCTGGCGCATCGGGTCCGCCGAGGTTGAACAGCACAATAGCCAGGCGCTGGCGGCGCTGCGGTGCGGGCATTATCTGATCCATGCGCCCGCACATGACATGCGCGGGCCGGGGGTCAAGGGTTCAAAGCGACCAAAAGGGCGTTTTTTCGCCCCCAGGCGCCAGATTCAGGCATTTCCTTGGACAGGGGCGGCGGCGGCCTGCTGCTGCGCACGGCGATTCTGCCACAGGGCGACGAAATCAATCGGCGCCAGCAGCACGGGCGGGAAGCCGCCATCACGTGTCACATCGGCCAGGATATTGCGCGCGAACGGGAACAACAGGCGCGGGCATTCCACCAGCAGCACGGGTTCCAGCATCTCGGGCGCGATGCCATTCACGGTGAAAATGCCGCAATAGACCAATTCAGCGATGAAGGCGGCTGTCTCACCGCCCAGCTTCGCCTCACAACGAATTTGCAGCGTGACCTCAAAATTCTCCTGGCCTTCCTGCAGGCGTCGGGCCTGGACATCCAGCGCGATATCAACCTTCGGCGCTTCGCGCAGATTGATGAAAATCTGCGGCGCGCCCGGCACTTCGAAGGACAGATCCTTGGTGTATTGCAGATTGAGCGTGATGGGGCTGGGCGCCATCTGCCCGGGGCCATTGGCGGGCCGCGGAGCGGCGGTTTGTTCGGACATCACAAAGCCTTTCGATGCGGGGGGGCGGGCAGAGCCGCCTAATTGCGCCGGGCGGTAGCACGCGGGGGGCGGAGCGGCAAACCAGCCCTGCTCACCTTCCCCCCGCCCCGCCGGGTTCAAAAAACTGCGGGTGGTTGAACTGGAACATGCGCGCATTCAGCGCCAGCCCGGTTTCAATCTGCGTCAGGGTCACGCGGGTTTCGCGCCCCTGGGCGTCCACAACCGCCCATTGGCGCAATTCCAGGGGTTCCGGCTGGAACACCAGGGTCAAGGACCCCTCGCGCGGGTCATTGGTGCGGAACAGGGTGATGCGCAGAAACCCGCCATCGCGCTGGACGCGGCTGATGGTGACATCGCCCGAAAGCCGGATTTCCGGGCGCAGCAGCAGGCCGAGCGGTGTTGCGTTGGTGGGCAAAGTGGTCGGCGCCTTCAATTCCCGGTCATAGAGCAGGAACTGGTTGCCATCCGCCACCAACAACAGCGGTTCCGGTGGGTCATAATCAAAGCGCATGCGCCCAGGGCGGGAGATATAGGCCCAGCCCTGCGCGGACGCGCCATTATAAGCAATTTGTAGAAACCGGGCGCGCAGCGTGGTCATGCGGTTCAAATAGGCCTCAACGGCGGCGATATCGCGCCGGTCGCGTTCGGACAGCGCCACTCCCTGGGGTTGGGCCAGGGCGGGGATTGGCAGCAAAAGCGGGGCGGCAAGCAAGGCGCGGCGGAACATGGCCTTCATGTGGACCGTCTGGGCGTGAAGGGGAAGGCCCCCAGCGCTTGCCTGATCCATGGGGGGCGTTAGCTTGCCCCCGCGCCAGAAGGGGTAGGCCATGACACAACGCGATGATTTGAACCGCAGCGGCACGGCACTGCGCGCTGAGATTTTCGGCGCGGGTGATGCTGCCTTGGCCAATGGCGCCCTTGGCTTTGGCGATCTGATGGCCGAGCTGGTCTATGGCAATATCTGGAACCGCCCCGGCCTTTCGCGCCAGGACCGCATGGCGGTGACGCTTGCGGTGCTCTGTTCCGTACAAAATAAGGCGCAGTTGCGCCGCCATGTCGCGGCTGCCTTGAAACTGGACCTCACGCCCCGCGCCATTGTGGAAATCCTGATCCAGATCGGCATTTATCGCGGCTTCGCCGCATCGGAATCCGCGCTGGAAACGGCGTTGGCGGTCTTTGCTGAGCACGGCATCACGCTTCAACCCGATGCGCCGCGCACCGATTCGCTGGAAGCGCTGATGGAACGCGGGCGAGACCTGCAAGGCGCGCTTCATGCCGAACGCCGGCATGAAGGCCATGCTGCGCCTGATAATCCCGCCACGGGCAGCATTTATCCGCTGGTGGTGCAGTATTGCTATGGTGAGATCTGGGATCGGCCAGGGCTTGATCAGCGGCTCCGCGCGCTTTGTGCCGTGGCGTCCTTCGCAGCCTTGGATCACGATATCTTGTTGCGCAAATTCATCCTCTCCGCGCTCAATATCGGTGCAAGCCGCAATGACATTATTGAAGCACTGATTCAGGGCGGGCCCTATAATGGCTTCGCCTTCATGCTGAAGGCGCTGAATCACGCGCAGGAAGCCTTCGCCACGCTGGATAAGGCTTGAATAGAAGTATGCTGAGGGCTCGGCTTTATCTGGCGTTGCTGCTGACTGTGCTGCTTACGGCCTGCGCCGTAGCACCGCCCGCACCGAGGGAAGCGCCGCTTTCCTACCCGCCGCTCGCGCGCGAAAGAATGCTCCGCATCGCCATCGCAGAATGGGAAGAATGGGGGCGGCAGGTATCAGACCGGCGGCCAGGGCCGGCGCAGGAATCGGACCCCACCGGCTTTCCGCGCCTGCAAGCCTATTGGCGGGCGGTGCCGGAAGGGCGCGACATCATCACGCGCAATCGCGCGCTTTTTCGCGCGGGGTATGAAGGGCAATGGCAGCAGGATGCCTGGTCCGCTGCTTTCATTTCTTTCGTGATGCAAACAGCTGGTATTGATGCGCGGGAATTCCGGCCCTCTGCCGCGCATGGCACCAGCATTGATGGCTTGGTCGCAGATGCACGGGAATTTCCGCAGCAGGCGCCCTTCATCCCGCATCGGGTGAGGGATCGTGTGGCCGCACCTGGCGATTTGCTCTGCGCCGATCGGTCCAGCCGGCCCTTGGCCCATTGGCAGGACCGCGCCGGGGATCAGGGGCGGTTTCGGCCCATGCATTGCGATATTGTCATCCGCAATCACCACGGCATGGTGGAAGCCATTGGCGGGAATATCCGCGATGCGGTGACCATGGCGCGCTTCCCAACCGACCGGCGCGGCTTTTTGCTGCCCGCCCCCCCTGGCGCGCCGCAATGGTTCGCCATATTCGAAAACCGACTTGGGCGGCTGCCGCCCTGGACCGCTTTGCCCAACCCGGAGGCTTCCCGCCCGTGACTGATCTGTTTTCCCCCCTGACGCTGCGCGGCGTTACCTTTTCCAATCGCATCGGCGTCGCACCCATGTGCCAGTATTCCTGCCATGATGATGGCATTCCAACCGAATGGCATTTGGTGCATCTGGGCGCGCGCGCTTCCGGTGGCGCTGGCATGGTGATGGTGGAAGCCACCGCCGTTGTGCCGGAAGGCCGCATCAGCCCGGGCGATGTCGGCATTTGGTCTGACGCACATCTGGCGAGCCACACGCAATTGGCATCCGCGCTTTCTGCACTTGGCACCGTGCCGGCTATTCAATTGGCCCATGCCGGGCGCAAGGCATCGCGCAAGCAGGCTTGGTTGCCTGGGGCGGCCGAGCCTTCTTGGGAAACCCTTGGCCCTTCCGGGGATGCCTTTGGCGATTTCATCCCGCCGCGCGCCATGACGGAATCGGATATTGCTGCATCCATCGAAGCCTTCGTCGCAGCCACCAAGCGTTCCATCAAGGCGGGTTACCGGCTGATCGAATTGCATGCCGCGCATGGGTATTTGCTGCATCAATTCCTGAGCCCGCTTTCCAATAAACGGAATGACCGTTGGGGCGGGGATTTTGAAGGCCGCGCACGCCTGCCGCTTGAAATCGCCGCCGCCATGCGCGCTGCCATGCCCGATGATGCGGTGCTGGGCGTGCGGGTTTCGCATACGGATTGGGTGGATGGCGGCTGGACAACGGAAGAAACCGTGGAGCTGTCGCGCCGCTTCAAGGCGCTTGGCGTGGATTTCATGGATGTGTCTTCCGGCGGCAATGACCCGCGCCAGCAAATCCCGCTTGGGCCTGGCTATCAGGTGCCGGGTGCGGCGGCGGTGAAACAAGGTGCCGGCATCGTCACCGCCGCGGTTGGCCTGATCACGGAAGCGAAGCAGGCGCAGGCCATTCTGGATGAAGGCCATGCGGATTGGATCTATCTGGCCCGCGTGCTGCTGCGCGACCCTTATTGGCCCTTGCATGCAGCGGCCGAGCTTGGCCGCACGGAAGCGGTGCCCACGCCGCCGCAATATGATCGGGGCTGGAATGCGCTGGGCAAGACGAAAATGGCCATGCCCATCGCCAACCCCATGCCGCGTTTGGGATGAGCGCGCGGTTTTCCTTCGACAATAGCTATGCCCGCCTGCCGGAGCGTTTTTATATCCGGCAGGCACCCATTGCGGTGGCCGCCCCCCGGCTGGTGTTTTTCAATGCGCCTTTAGCGGAAGCATTGGGGCTTGATGCGGCAGCGCTTTCTGGTGCCGAGGGTGCGGCGATTTTCGCCGGCAATCGGGTGCCGGAGGGTGCCGAGCCCCTCGCCATGGCCTATGCCGGCCATCAATTCGGCGGCTTTAGTCCACGCTTGGGCGATGGTCGGGCGCTATTATTGGGCGAGGTGATTGGTCGTGACGGAGAGCGCCGCGATATTCATCTGAAGGGCAGCGGGCGCACGCTGTTTTCGCGCGGCGGCGATGGCCGCGCCGTGCTGGGGCCCATGCTGCGCGAAGCCATTATCAGCGAAGCCATGGCAGCGCTTGGCGTGCCGACTACGCGCGCGCTGGCGGTGGCGATGACAGGCGAAGCGGTGCTGCGCGAAAAACTACAACCCGGCGCGGTGCTGACGCGCGTCGCGGCCAGCCATATTCGGGTTGGCAGCTTTCAGTATTTTGCTGCCCAGGAAGATCAGGAAGCGCTGAAGCTACTCGCAGATTTCGCCATTGCGCGGCACGATCCCGCAGCGGCCGAGGCGGCAAATCCCTATCTGACGCTACTTTCCGGCGTGATTGCGCGGCAGGCGAAGCTGATCGCGCAATGGCTTCATATCGGCTTCATCCATGGCGTGATGAATACCGACAATATGACCATCAGTGGTGAGACGATTGATTACGGCCCCTGTGCCTTCATGGATGCTTATGACCCCGCGACTGTATTGAGTTCCATTGATCATGGCGGGCGCTATGCCTATGCCAATCAGCCGCGCATGGCGCAGTGGAATTTGGCGCGGCTGGCGGAGGCACTGCTGCCGCTTTTGGCAGAACAGGAAGAAGCGGCGCTGGAACTTGCCCAAGCGGCCCTTAGCGCCTTCGCCCCTGCCTTTGAAGCCGCCTATTTCGACGGCTTCGCACGCAAGATCGGCATCACGGCGCGCGCGCCAGAAGATACCGCGCTGATTGAGGATTTGCTGCGCCGAATGGCGGAACAGAGCGCCGATTTTACCTTGACCTTTCGCGCCTTGGCTGATGCGGCTGAGGGGAATACAGCGCCGGCGCGGGCGCAATTCACTGATCCGGCAGTGTTTGATACCTGGGCGGAGGGTTGGCTCGCCAGGATTATGCGCGAAGCCACACCCGCACAGTTGATGCGCACGACCAACCCGGCCTTCATCCCACGCAATCATTTGGTGGAGGCCGCAATCCGCGCCGCCGAAGACCGTGATGATTTCCGCCCCTTTGAGGCGCTGATGGCGGTATTGGCGCGGCCCTATGAGGATCAGCCGGAAAGCGCGGCATTCGCCAGCCCACCCAGGCCAGAAGAACGCGTGCTGGCCACATTTTGCGGCACATGAATGGGCGGGGGCGCGGCATTGCACCCCCGCTATTTCATCACAGTGAAAACCGGATCGGCACACGCAGGATGATGCGCGTATCCGGGGTTTGGTCTGTCACGCCAATACCCACCCCCAGATTAATGCTCATGCGGTCGGATACGCGATAGGAAAGGCCAAAATTGAAGGTGCCCGTATCGTAATCTGAACCCACAATCTTGCGCCCTTCCGACCGGGAAGCGGAAATCCGCACATGTTCATAGCTGATGCTGAGTGAGCTTTTCTCATTCAATGAAAAGCCAACACCGAAATTAATGCCAACCCCATCACCGGGATCGAGGTTGGTGCGTGCCGGCGGGCCGCCCGCGCTATCCTGCAAATCCACATCGCGCCCGATGTTCCAAATGTAGCGAAGGCTGCCGAAGAAAACTGCCGGGTCAGATGCCCAAGCAACGGTAACACCGGGATCAATCGCCCAAAACCCTGTCCCGGTCGGCAATTCTTTTGGTAGGCCGCGGCTGAAGCCACCTTGCGGATCGTTGATGGTATAGATCGGCACATCAAAGGGGCTGCGGCCGGAATCACTTTTGACGCGCAGATTGGCGATGAAGACTGGCCAATCATTCAAGCCGTCATTGATCTGATAGCTGGTGCCGAATTCAATATCGCCAAACCCGCTGCCGGATGGGCCAATGGTGATGGGCTGCGCATTGGTATCCGCCGGCGCGGTTTGAATCGTATCCTTCTGACTAAGCCAAGGCACACGGATGTTGACCTCCATCCGATCTGTCACACCGTAGCGGGCCGTGAGCGCGCCGAGGTTACCGCGCTGTGTGGATTGGCGGATATCGATCGTACCGAAGGTGATACCCGGGATGATGGTAAAGCCATTGACGATGGTTTGCGTATTCTGCGCATAGAAGTATTCATAGGAAGGTTCAAGCGCGAACATGCCGCGTGGTGTCAGCACACCACCCACGCGCGCGAGCGTGGGGTCGGTTGAAATCACGCGTTGTTGTTCCTGCTGTTGCGCGGAGGCCGCTTCCGCGGCAGTGGACGCGGTTTGCGTGGCAGGCGCCTGGCTTGCCGTATTGCCTTGCGCTTGTGCTGCGCTGACAGCCAGGAACAGGGTTGACGCAGCAGGAAGCAAGGATAGCAGGATCTGACGCGTGTCCTCCGGCCGCAAATATCTGCTGACTTTACCTGGTGGGAATTCTCTATGTTTGTTCGGCATGCTTGCGCCCTTCGCGGCTGGAGGAAAACCCAAGCGCCTCTGCCCTTTTATGCATGGATGCCAAGGACGATACGCTCATGCATGAAGATGTTTGGCAAAACGAAACATCGCAAATAGGAAATCTGTGATCAGCGATGACAGAAACGCGAGTTTTCTGAAGTGCGTCCAGTCTTCGCCGCCTTGCATTTCCGTGAGCTGCCTTTCCCATCAACTCGGCTTGAAACACGGCGCGGTTACGAAAGCCTGTGTTAGTCCAATCGCGCCGGCGCTGCCGGACAACAACATGAGGACAGAGGTGAACATCATGAAAAAACTTCTTTTGGCTTCGGCGGGCGTCTTGGCGCTGGGCGGTGTTGCCAATGCCAATGGCTGGCCTTCG
>JBIIGZ010000098.1:0-12959 GCA_044236185.1 Roseomonas sp.
CATCCGCGCCATTTGGCTGTGCTGAATGCGGTGGCGGAACGCGTCGGCTGGGGCAGCGCTGCTGCGCCGGTGAATGGTCAGGCGGTTTTCCGTGGCTTGGCGCAGACGCATGGCTTTGGCAGCTATGTCGCGGCTTGCGCGGAGGTTTCGGTCAGCGACAAGGGCGAGCTTAAAATCCATCGTATTGTGGCGGCGACCGATTGCGGCCATGCGGTCAATCCGCAGCAGATCGAAATGCAGGTGGAAGGATCCTTCGTCTATGGGCTTTCCGCCGCGCTGCATAGCGAATGCACGGTGAAAAATGGCAGGATTGAGCAGGAGAATTTCGATACCTACCAGGTGCTGCGGATGAATGAGATGCCGAAGGTTGAAACCATCATCCTGCAATCAGGTGGCTTCTGGGGCGGTGTTGGGGAACCCACCATCGCCGTTGCCGCCCCCGCCGTGCTGAACGCAATCTTTGCCGCCACTGGCAAGCGCATAAGGGAATTGCCGCTCAAGCATGCTGACCTCAGGCGGGCGTGACGGCAGCGCGGTTTCTGGCAAGCCTGTTGCTGGCCATGGCGGTTCCAACCATGGCCAGCGCGCAGGCAGGTATGGTGACGGGTGATGCGGTGGTGCAATCGCTCACGGGCAGCGCGGGTGATCCAGCACGTGGGCGCGCCATTATTGCTGATCGGCAAAAGGGTTTCTGCCTGCTCTGCCATGGCGGGCCATTCCCTGAGGAGCCGCTGCAAGGCAATCTGGCACCGAGCCTGGAAGGTGCCGGCAGCCGCTGGAATGAAGGCCAATTGCGGCTGCGTTTGATGGACAATAAGCGCGTCAATCCGGAGAGCATCATGCCTGCCTATCATCGGATCGAAGGGCTCAATCGCGTAGGCGCCACTTGGCGTGACCGGCCGATATTGAACGCGGCGGAGATTGAGGATGTGCTGGCCTTCCTGATGGGGCTGAAGGCGGAGACGGCGCCATGAAGATTACGCGGCGCGTTTTGCTGGCGGCACCCGGCGCGCTGTTATTGCCGGCACCAACGCGCGCGGATCGGCAAAGCCTTACTGCGGCCTTGCAAGAATTCACGCGCGGTCAGCCGATGCGCGAAGGGCGTGTGCGGCTTGATGTCTCGCCACTGGTCGAAAACGGCAATGCGGTGCCGATTTCGGTTGCGGTGGAATCACCCATGACGGCGGCGGATCATGTGCGCCGCATTGGCGTTTTCAATGAACGCAATCCGCAGCCCAATGTCATTACCGCGCAATTCGGCCCGCGATCAGGCCGCGCCTATCTTGCCACGCATATTCGCCTGGCGACTTCTCAGGCTTTGGTTGCGGTGGCAGAAATGAGTGATGGCAGTTTCTGGTCGCAGCGCGTTGACGTGGTGGTCACCCTGGCCGCCTGCATCGAGGGTTAGGCCATGGCGCGTGTGCTGCTGCGGGTCCCGGCATCGGTGGAGAAAGGCGCGGTGATTGAAATGCGCGCGCTCATTCAGCACATCATGGAAACCGGCTATCGCCCGAATGCTGAAGGTGTGGTGCAAGCGCGCGATATCATCTGGAAATTCACCTGCCGCTATGATGGGGGGGTTGTTTTCAACGCGACCCTATCGCCGGCCATCGCGGCCAATCCCTTCATCGCCTTCACCACCATCGCGACGCAATCGGGGCCCATCAGCTTCACTTGGGAAGGCGATAACGGCTTTGCGCAGACTGAGACGCGCCATATCACTGTGACATGAAGCGCATCCTATTGGCGCTGCTGGCTTGCTGTTCGGTGGCAAGCGCTGAAGAACGGCGATCGGGTCTTTTGGAAATGCGCCCCGAAGCCCAGGCGATGCAGCGTGATGACAGCATGAACCCTGGCATGCTCTGGGTTTTGGATGGGGAGGCTCTATGGGGCCGGAAGCCCTCCGCTTCCGCACAATCCTGCGCCGATTGCCATGGCGATGCGGCAGGCAGCATGCGCGGCGTGGCGGCGCGGTATCCCGCTTTTGATGCAGCGCGCGGTAGTGCGATTGATCTGGCCGGGCGCATCATTCAATGCCGCGAAACACGCCAGGCCAGCCCGCCTTTGGCGCGGGAAAGTCAGGAATTATTGGCGTTGACCAGCTTTGTTGCGCATCAGTCGCGTGGCCTGCCGATTGCGCCACCCGAAGATGCGGGCTTGCGCGCCACGCGTGAAGCGGGCCAGCGCCTTTATATGACTCGCTTGGGGCAGATCGATCTTTCCTGCGCACAATGCCATGATGATCACGCGGGGCGAAGGCTCGCGGGCAGCATCATTCCGCAAGGCCATCCGACCGGGTATCCGATCTATCGGCTGGAATGGCAGGCGATGGGGTCGCTGCAACGCCGGCTACGCGGCTGCATGACCGGCGTGCGCGCGGAGCCCTTTGCCTATGGGTCGGCAGAATTCATCGCCATCGAAGCCTATCTGATGGAAAGGGCGCGCGGGATGGTGGTGGAAACGCCGGGCATCAGACCGTGAAACGCTGTTGCGTCATCGTTTAAAGCAGAAATCCACGCAACAACCCAAACATCCCGGTGCAGAACAGAATGGTCAAAGCCACCTGCCGGTAAAGCTGTTCATTGCCCAGCCCCTGAAAGGCGCGCCCCCCCACCCAGGCGCCAAGCACCATCAAGGGCAACAAAATAACCGCGCGAATGAGCGCCGTGACCCCCGCGACACCGGAGGCCATGACAATCGCAATCAGCAGAAATTGCGTCAGGAAATAATAGGTGACGATATTGGCCCGGTTCACCTGCGGCGGATCATTGCCTGAAAGCAGATACAGCAGCACCGGCGGACCACCGACGCTGGTGGTGGCCATCATCGCACCCGAGACGGCACCGACCAGAATGGTGGCCGGCTGGCTTCTGCGGCCCTTATAGCGCCAGCCGGTCCACATGATGACCACGAAAAACACGATCACGGCTGAAACCGCCGTGATGATCGCATTCTTGTCCACATTGGCCAGCAGCCAGACACCAAGCGGCATGGCGGCGCAGGCCGCGATGCTCATGGGCGTCAGCAGCTTCCAATCGGCCTGATGGCGCACCTGTGGAAAAAGCTGGAAGGAGACGATCAATTCAATCGCAACCACCGTCACAACCATATCCGCCGATCCGAACAGCATGGCGAAGATGGGCGCCATCAGCATCGCCGAACCGAAACCGGCAAAGCCCCGCATCAGCCCCGCGACGAAGGTCACACCAAGCGCCGCCCAGATATTGATGCCATCAAAAATCAGCGCGAGATGCGCGGCGATATCCTGCACAAGATTTGGCTTAGATCATTGCGGCTGGATGCCGATGCGCTTGGCGAGCGCGCCATACATCTCCCGTTCACGGCGGACGCGCTCGGCGAAAACGCTGCCGCCTTCAAAGGCGGGTACGATGCCGGCCGGGGCCATGGCGCTCGCGACTTCAGGCATGGCGGTGACCTGCCTGAGAGCCTCGGTCAGCCGCGCCACTGCAGCGGCGGGCATGGTGGCGGGCGCCGCCACGCCATACCAGGGGATTGCCAGCGCGCGTTCCAGCCCGATCTCGGCCAGGGTCGGCACATTGGGAAGGCTTGGGTTGCGGTTTTCGCCAATCGTGGCAATGCCAATCAGCTTGCCATCATTCACGGCCGGCACCGCAACCGAATCAAACAATAATTGCACGCGCCCGGCCAAAGCATCGGTCAATGATGGCGCAGAACCGCGATAAGGCACGTGTTCCAGCTTGATGCCGGTGACGTCGCCGAAAAGCTCGCCCGTCAATTGCGTGATGGTGCCAGGCCCGGCGGAACCAAAGCGCAATTGCCCAGGATTGGCCTTGCCATAGGCGATCAGGCCCGCCGCATCGCGGAACGGCAAGGATGGATGGGAAGCGATAACGCTATAGCCGAGCGTGATGCGCGCCACAGGGATGAAGGCGGTGGCGGGATCATAGGGAAGGCCTGCCATGACATGCGGGCTGATGGTCAGCACAGCGGTTGGGAAAATCAGCACCGTATGGCCATCGCGCGATTGCGCGACTGCTTGCGCGCCAATGCTGCCCCCTGCCCCGGCGCGGTTTTCGATCACCACCGGCTGGCCCAGAATGCGTGAAAGCGGTTCCATCAGCGGTCGCGTTGAAACATCCGAAGGCCCGCCGGGCGGATAGGGCACGAGCAAGGTCACAGGCCGTGTTGGCCAATCCGCTGCGCGTGCAAGGTAAGGTAGGCTGAGCCCGGTTGCGGCCATAGCGCCAAGCCCGCGCCGAGTGATTTTTTTCATGTGAATGACGCCCCCTAATGTTGTTGTTTGTTGCACTTAGCATCAGCTTAGCGGAACCGCGTGAAATCCCAAAACCAGCGACAGTTGGGCTGAAGGTGAAAAGTTCAAGCAATCTCGCGGATCAGCTTGCGCTTCACGGCTTGGCCGAAACTGTTGAAGTCCTCAGCAACGATATAGAAAGCGCCCGGACCCCCAATGACATTGTCACGGAAATAGAGGTCCAGATTGGCCGGTGGTGGCCGGCCAAAGGTCGGTCGGTCATTCACAATCGGCAGGCCATTGATGACGATGCCCTCCGCCACGGCCTCATCACGCAGCACGGTCACTGGCGGTCCGCTATTGTTCAGCCCATCGCCAGAGATGTCTATGACGCGACGTGTCGCCTCAAACGGGCAGGCGGCCAATTCCCGCCTTGCTTGGATGATGGCGCCAGAGATGGAGGTCCAGGAAAGTGAAGCGCGTGGCGCCTTGGACAGTTCCTCCGCCCATTTTCGTGCATCGGCTTCAGTGGCGATACGGCTCCAGGGCAGCACCGTGCGCTGATACTCAATCCCCGCCCATTCGATATAGGCCAAGCCAATGGCGCCGATCATGCCGCCGCGAATGGCGGCCAGCACCGCTGGATCGGTCACCGCATCGCGATAGCCTTGGCGTTGCAGCTTTGCTTCATCCTCATCAATGGAGCGAGATACATCAACGGCGAGCACAAGGGCGAGATCCACGGGTTCTTCAGCCCGCGCCTTGGATGTGGCCGCCAGAACGGCGCCGCCGGTGGCGGCCAGAAACGTGCGACGATGCATGACGCGCCCCTATTGTTGAGCGCTGGTATGCTGGCGAAAAGCCTAAGGCTTTACAAGTTTTTCAGCACCACTTCAGCCACGCGGGCGGCATCTTCTTCACTCATGTAAGCATGCATGGGCAGCGACAGCACTTGGCTCGCCAGGCTTTCACTGATGGCCAGCGGCGGTGCATCGCCGGCAAAGGCAGCCGCGTGATGCGCGGCATAGGCCGGCTGGCGATGCAGGGGCTTCGGGTAATAAATGCCGCTGCCGATGCGTTCCGCTGTCAGCCCGGCCTGGAGCCTACTGCGCTGGTCGCTGTCACGCAGGCGAATGGTGTAAAGCCCCCAGGCATTCACCACCCCCTCATGCGCGGCCTGAATGCCAAGCTTGCCGCCCAAGGCCGCGTTATAGACGGCGGCGATCTTGGCGCGCATGGCAAGTTCGCCTGCCAGCAGCGGCAGCTTCGCGGCCAGGATGGTGGCCTGGATGGTATCAATCCGGCCATTCATGCCGGTACGTTCAACCTCATAGCGCGTCTTGCCTTCGCCATGGGTCCGAAGGCTTCGATATAATTCTGCCCGCGCCGGATCATCCGTGATCAAGGCACCTGCATCGCCATAAGCGCCAAGCGTCTTGGTGGGGTAGAAGGAAAGCGCCGCAGCATGCCCCCAACGCCCAAGCTTCTTGCCATTGATGCTGCCACCAAAAGCCTGCGCGGCGTCATCCAGGGCGAACATGTCTTCGCGCGTGCAAATCGTCTCAATCGCCGGCCAATCGGCGGGCAGGCCGAACAGGTCAACGCCCACAACGGCGCGCGGGCGAAGCCAGCCACGGCGCTTCACTTCGGCAATGCGCCGCTCAAGATCGGCGATGTCCATATTGTAGCTGTATCTATCCACATCCACGAAAACCGGTGTGGCCCCCAGCACCAGCGGCACTTCGGCGGTGGCGGTATAGGTAAAAGCAGGCAGGAACACCGCATCCCCGCGCCCGATCCCTTCCGCCATCATGGCGATTTGCAGCGCATCCGTACCCGATGAAACACCGACGCAATGCGCTGCCCCGGCAAAGGCTGCCAGGCCCGCTTCAAGCTCCGCCACCTCCGGGCCCATGATGAAGCGCCCCGAATCGAGCACCGCAGCAATGCGCCGATCAAGCTCTGGCCGGATCAGCTTTTGCTGCGCCATCACGTCAAACAATTGAATGGGGCGAGGTTCGCTCATCAGGCCCATGACCCTTTCGAAAAATCAGGGGCGAAACTGAACCCCAAAGGCCGGCCTGCCAAGGTCAAGCCCATCAATAATCCTTTCCGCCTGTTTCAAGGCGAAATTATGCGCCCTGTTCCAATGCCTTGCGCCGTGCCGCGCGCAGGGCTTCAAGGCATTCGGCCAAGGGCGCTTCCAGCGCAGCCAAGCCAGCCGCATCCAGCGCGCCAAGCTTTTCGCGAAGCGCGGCCACCAGGGTCTCTGGCGTCATGTCCAGCGCCGCGGGCGCTTCGGCATCATCCCAAATAATGCGCAGCGCCTCATGCTGGTTACGTGCCTCGCTGCTGGCGGCCATTTCGTCAATCAGGCGGCGGCGGCAACCCGGATCAGCCTCGATCTTGTCGCGGTAATGGCGATAGCCGCCCTCATCCGGCCCGCGCAACAGGATGCGGCGATAGAGCTTGACGATGAATTCATGGTCGGACCCCTGCATGAGGTCCTGGCCCTTGAGCACGCGCATGAAGCCCTTCCCAGAAAGAAATGATCAGGATTGCTGCCTTATCCCGGCAAAGTTTCCGCCGCGTCAACGCCGGGCTTCAAAGAAGCCGCGCAGCAGGGCGGCGCATTCGCCTTCCCTAAGACCGCCCACCACTTCCGGCTGGTGATGGCAGGAGGATGCGGCGAATACCCGCGCCCCATGATCCACCCCGCCGCCCTTCGGGTCATAGGCGCCAAACACAACGCGCGCCACGCGAAAAAAGGAAGCCGCCTGGGCGCACATCGGGCAGGGTTCCAGCGTTACGGTCAGGGTGCAATCGCCAAGGCGAGTTTGGCCCAGCTTCCGGGCGGCTTCACGCAGGGCGAGCATTTCGGCATGGGCGGAAGGGTCATGGCGGGCTTCCACCTCATTGCCGGCGCGGGCCAGCACCTGGCCTGCCTTGTCGGTTACCACGGCGCCCACCGGCACTTCGCCACGTTCAGCGGCGGCGCGGGCTTCTTCCAGCGCGATCTCCATGGGCGTCATGCCGCCTTCCTGCCTTGCCGGGCCTTGCCGGTCCAGGGGGCGTGATTCCCTTTTCGCCCAAACCAGCCTAAAGCTGCCACATGCGATCCCTTCCCCTGATTGGTGTCACCCTCGATTCCGAAGAGGCCGGCGGCTGGTCCAAGCTGCCCTGGTATGCGCTTCGGCGGAATTACTTCTCTGCCATTGTTGCCGCCGGTGGCTTGCCGGTGGCGCTGCCCCATCATCCCGAAATGGCGGAAGCCTATCTGGCGGAGGTGGATGGGCTGGTGGTGACCGGCGGCGCCTTTGATGTGGACCCGGCCCTTTGGGGCGGCGGCGCGCCGCACCCGAAAGTCACGCTGAAGCCAGGCCGGACGGATTTCGAAATGGCCGCAACCCGCGCCGCCCTTGCCCGTGATAAGCCCGTGCTTGGGATTTGCGGCGGGCAGCAATTGCTCGCGGTGGCTTTGGGCGGGCGCCTGATCCAGCACATCCCGGATGAGGTGCCAGGAGCGCTTGCCCATGAACAACCCAATCCGCGCACGGAACCGGGGCATGAGGTGACCATTGCGGATGGCACCTTGCTGTCGCGCATCATCGGCAAGCCGCGCATGGCGGTGAATTCCGCGCACCACCAGGCGGTGGCGAGCATTGGCGATGGCGGCGTCGTCAATGCCTTCGCCCCCGATGGCGTGATCGAAGGTATTGAACACCCTGGCTATCGCTTTGCGCTCGGCGTGCAATGGCATCCGGAATATGGCGTTGATCCCGATGATCCGGCGATCTTCCGCGCCTTCATCGCGGCCTGCCGCGCATGAGCGCCGAAGATGAAGCCGAAGCCGAAGCGCCGCGCGGTGAGCGCATCGCGAAATTCCTCGCCCGCGCAGGTGTCGCTTCGCGCCGCGATGCTGAAAAGCTGATTGCCGAAGGGCTAGTGCGGCTTGGCGGCAAGCTGGTCACCAGCCCTGCCACTTTTGTCTCACCCGGTGATGCGATCATTGTGAATGGCAAGCCTGTCGCCATGCCGGAACGCACGCGGCTGTTTCGCTACCATAAGCCAACAGGTTTTGTGACGACGCATCGTGATCCTGAAGGCCGGCCCACGGTTTTCGCCAATCTGCCGCAGGGACTGCCGCGCCTCGTTTCGGTTGGCCGGCTTGATCTGACCAGCGAAGGGCTGCTGTTGCTGACCAATGATGGTGCTTTGGCGCGCAAGCTGGAATTGCCCGCCAATGGTTGGCTCAGGCGCTATCGCGTGCGCGTGCATGGCAAGGTGGATGAACGCGCCTTGGCTGCGCTGGCACGGGGCGTGAGCGTGGATGGCGTGGCTTATGGCCCGATCGAAGCCGGGCTTGATGCGCGCATGGGCACCAATGCCTGGCTCACGGTTGCCCTTCGCGAAGGCAAGAACCGCGAAGTGCGTAAAGTCATGTCGCATCTTGGCCTGGTGGTGACGCGCCTGATCCGCACGGCCTATGGCCCCTTCCAATTGGGCTCCCTGCCGCGTGGTGCGGCCGAGGAAGTGAATGCCAAGGTTTTGCGTGAACAATTGGGCCTTGATGCACCAAAGCGAGGGCGTGAGGCAGCAGCCGAACCCGCAGCGCCTGAAGCAGCCGAAGCGAGGCCGCAACGCCCACCCCGCGCGCGCCATGCCGGGCCGCAAACGCCGCGCCGCGGCAAGGGCTGATGCGCATCATCGCCGGGCGCTGGAAGGGGCGCGCGTTGATGGCGCCGCCCGGCCTTGCCACCCGCCCAACCAGTGACCGTGCCCGGCAGGCAATCTTCGATCAGCTTTGGCACGCGCCCTGGGCCGGGCGCGCCGTGGTGGAGAACGCTGTTGTGCTGGATGCCTTTGCCGGCACTGGCGCCATGGGGCTTGAAGCCCTTTCGCGCGGCGCAGCGCGGGTTTTTTTCATGGAACAGGATCGGGCCGCGCTGGCAGCCTTGCGGGCGAATATCGCGGCCTGCAAGGCGGGTGATGGCTGCCGCGTTATCGCGGGGGATGTCACCGCGCCTCCGTCGGCAGCCTTGCCATGCAGCCTGGTGTTTCTCGACCCGCCCTATGGCAAGGGGCTGGTGCCGCGCGCCCTGGTTGCATTGCAGGCCAAAGGCTGGATCGCACCTGCCGCCTTGATCATCGCAGAGACAGGACGCGATGAAGAGGCGGTAATGCTTCCGGGCTTTGAAGTGATTTCTACGCGTGACCATGGCGCGGCACGGCTTTCTGCCTTGCGCGCCGCTGCGCATTGCGAAGACGCTGCATCCTGATAGGCTCTCCCAAAATAGGGAGGAAGATCATGCGTCATCTGTTGCTTGCCGGGCTGGCTGCCCTGGCCCTTTCCGGGCCTGCCTTGGCGCAGGACCGTACCGTGCGGGTGATTAGCGGTTTCGCTGCGGGCGGCACCGGGGATTTGATGGCGCGATTGATTGCTGAATATGCCGCACCGCATTTGCCCGCGCGTGGCGTGGTGGAAAACCGTACCGGCGCCAATGGGCTGATCGCTGCGGAAGTGGTGGCGCGAAGTGCGCCGGATGGTGCGACCGTTTTGCAATGCCCGATGGGCACCATGACCATCACGCCCAATCTGCCGGGTGCGAGCCTGCCGGTTGATCCGCGCACGGAAATGACCGGCATCGTGAATGTTGCCTTATCCACCTATGGCTTGGTGGTGGCGGCGAATGGCCCGCATAAGGATGTGGCGGGCTTGCTCGCTGCTGCGCGCGCAAAACCCGGTGGGCTGACCTATGCCTCGGCCGGTGTTGGTTCGGCGCAGCATCTTTCGGTGGAATTGCTCAAAGCAAAGGCAGGGCTTGATATTGTCCATGTGCCCTATCGCGGGGCGACGCCCGCGATTGTGGATATTCTCGGCGGGCGCGCGGATTTCATGATTACCAATCTTGGTGATGTGATGCGTCAGATCCAGGGCGGCGAATTGCGGCTATTGGCGCTTGGCGACAAGGCGGGATCGCCACTTTTTCCGCAAGCGCGCCCGATTTCCGATTGGGTGCCCGGGCTTGAAATGGCCGGCTGGTTTGGCGTTTGCGGCCCGCGCGCCACCACCGCTGAAGCCGCGCGCGCCTGGAATGACGCCATGAAGAAGGCTTTGGAAAACCCAACCTTCAGGCAAAGGCTGCTTGATTCCGGCCTCACGCCAAATTTTGAGGATACAGCCATCTTCAATCAGCGGATAGCGAGCGATCTTAAATCCTGGGGTGAGGTTATCCGCGCCGCCGGCATCAAGGCGGATTGAAGGGCGCGCGCCATGATCGAACACATCATTGATATCCATACCCGCGCCGGGGCCATGGAAAGTTTTATTTGCCATCCCGAACGCAATGGCCCCTTTCCCGCCGTGCTGATGCTGATGGATGCACCCGGCATTCGTGAGGAACTTTACGATATGGCGCGGCGGCTTGCCGCCACCGGCTATTACGTGGTGCTGCCCAATCTTTATTACCGCGCGGGCCGCGATTCCAAATTCGGCCCCGGCGTGCTGACGGTGGGCGACCCAGAACGCGACCGCATGCGCGCCATTCGCACCAAAATGACCATCCCGCCGGTGATGGAAGATGTCGCCGACATGCTGGGGTTCCTCGATCAACAAAAGCACGTGCGCCCCGGCCCGGTTGGCGTGCATGGCTATTGCATGAGTGGTCCTTACGCCTTGGCCGCCGCTGCGCGCTATCCCGGGCGTATCGCCGCCGCCGCTTCCTATTATGGCACCTGGCTTGTCAGTGACGCGGTGGAAAGCCCGCATCTGACGCTGGGGCAAGGCAGTGCGGAGCTTTATATCGCCTGTGCCGAGCATGATGAATTGGCGCCGCTTCCCATGGTGGACGAATTGCGCGCCTTGTTTGAAGCCTCAGGCGCCCGCGGAGAATTGGAAATCTACCCAACAGTGCATCACGGCTTCGCCTTTCCTGGCCGCTGGTGCTTCGACAAGCCAGGGGCGGAGCGCCATTGGGAAAGGTTGATCGCGCTTTATCGGCGATGCTTGGGATAGAGCGAAACCGTAGAAAATTGCGCCAACATCGTGTCACTTGATCAGCATGACCTGATGACCAGATAAGCCTTCGCAATACAAAAGAACCACTAAAAAAACAGGGAGCAAACAAAATGAAACGCCGACACATTCTTCTCTCCGCCCTCGCCGCCCCGGCCATTGCGCCAGGGCTTGCGGCGGCGCAAAGCTTTCCATCGCGCCCTATCACGTTGCTGGTGCCCTTCCCGCCAGGGGGGGCCACCGATGTACAAATGCGTGCCTTTGCCGAAGCCGCATCCCGCGCCTTTGGCGTGCAGGTGCTGACAGAAAACCGCCCCGGCGCGGGCGCGACGCTTTCCGCCGCTGGTGTCGCCCGCGCGCGGCCGGATGGCTATACCATCGCGCAATTCCCGCTGCCGGCCATGCGCCTGCCCTTCATGCAACGCATGGCCTTCAATCCGCGGACTGATTTCACGCCGATCATGCATCTGACGGGTTATCTGTTCATCATGTGCGTGCGTGGTGATGGTCCCTACAAGACCTGGGCTGAACTGGTGGCGGATGCGCGCCGCCGGCCTGGTGAGGTGCGCGTCGGCAATACGGGGGCCAATGGCACGCCGCATTTGGCGAATATTGATCTCGCCACGCGCGAAAACCTGGATATTGTGCATGTGCCCTTCCGTGGTGAGGGCGATGCCGTGCCAAGCCTTCTGGGTGGGCATATCGAAGCCTGTTCCACCGGTTCCGGCACGCTGCCAATGATTCTTGAAGGACGGCTGCGCGCGCTCAATGTCTGGACACGCCAGCGCAGCAAGAAGCTGCCCGATGTACCGACACTGCTTGAGCTTGGCTATCAGGATATGGTGATCACCTCACCCTATGGGCTGGTGGGGCCGGCCGGGATGGACCCTGATATTGTCGAAAAACTGCATCAGGGTTTCCGCACCGCGCTGCATGATCCCGCGCATCTTGCCACACTCGATCGATTGGATATGCCGGTGGAATATCTGAACCCTGCCGACTACGCCGCCTTCATGAAGCGCACGATTGATGAGGAAGAAGCGCGCGTGACCCGGCTTGGCTTGCGCGGGTAGAGAGCAGCTTCAAATTGCCGCCGGCGCCTTGAAGCCGCCTTCCTTCGCTAAATCCGCCGCGCGCCACAAATACCAGGCCGCGGTGGTGCGATAAGGTGCCCAGCCCTCCCCTATTTCAGCCAGGGCTTTGGGCTTTGGCTGTTCGGGCAGGCCGGCGGCAATGCGGTAGCCTTCGCGCACGCCGAAATCATCCACGGGCAAAATATCCGCGCGGCCAAGTGTGAAGATCAGCAGCATCTCGACCGTCCAGCGGCCGACACCGCGCAACGCCACCAGCCTTTCGATCAGCACCTCATCGGAAAGCCTGCGCGCTGCGGCACGATTGGGGATGACACCAAGCGCTGCCTTCTCAGCAATGTCACGGATGGCGAGCACCTTGTTGGCTGAAAGCCCGGCGCCGCGCATCGCCTCGGGCGATAAGGCCAGCACCGATTCCGGCGAAGGGAAGCCTGATTCAGGGCAAAGTGCCATGAAGCGGCCAAGAATCGCCTCCGCCGCGCGGCCATGCACTTGTTGGTGTGCAATGGCGCGCACCAAAGCCTCATAGGGTTGGCGCCGCGCGGGCTTCAGCGTGAACGGCCCCACCTGGCGGATGACGCGCTTCAGCACGGCATCACGCCGGAGGTGACGCAAGGCC
>JBIIGZ010000243.1:0-3997 GCA_044236185.1 Roseomonas sp.
CAGGCTGCGCTTGCGTTCGCGTGCCGCGCATCAGCGCCTCAGCATGGCGCAGTGCGGCAGAAAGGCTGCGCGGCGGGAAGGTGCTGAAATGCGCCAGCACCAGCGCATCATCCGCGGGCCCGCCAAAGGCGGCTTCTGCCCGGCGCGCAATGGTATCCGCCAAAGGCCAATCAGGATTGTCGCGCAAAAAACCCACAAGTTCGGCCGCAGTGGCGGGTGCGGTGCGGTGCGTGAGGCGCATCCACAGCACGATTTTTGCTACCAAGGGATCAGCGGCAGCAGCATAGGTATCCGCTTCTGCCCAGCGCCCCCCATTGGCGGCGGCGATGGCGGCCTTACCGGCCGTGATGCGCGCGGCCCGCGAGGAGGCTGTTTGTGCAATAGCCGTACCGGGAAGCAGCAGCGGCAGGCTTAGAAGCAACCGGCGCGGAACCCTCATGACACCGCTATCCCCCAAGCCTTATGCGCGCGGCGTGGCGTGTTTCAGACGGCAGGCAAAGCGCCGCGATGCCGGGTGCCACATCGGCGGGTTGCGGGATGGTGGAAGGATCCTCTCCGGGCATGGCCGCAGCGCGCATTTTGGTGGCGACAATATCCGGGTCCACAAGGTTCACGCGAAGCGGCGTGGCCTCAACCTCCTGCGCCCAGGTCATCACCAGATGTTCCATGCCCGCCTTGGAGGCACCATACATGCCCCAATAGGCGCGTGGGCGCAGCACGCGCCCGCTGGTCACAAACACCGCGCGCCCTGCATCGGAAGCGCGGAGCGGCGGATCGCAACTGCGGATCAGGCGCCAGCTTGCGGTCAGGTTCACCGCCATCACCTCAGCCCAATCGCGCGGTTCAATATGCGCAACCGGTGTCAGTTTGTTCAGCGCGCCGGCATTATGCACCAGAATATCCAGCCGACCGAAGCGTTCCACAATGGAAGGCCCGATCATATCAATATCCTTCTCGGCCTTTTGCAGATCGAATGGCAGTAGCGTGGCGGGCTTGCCGCCGGCGCCGCGGATCGCGTCATCCACTTCTTCAAGCCCGCCCTGGGTGCGCGCCACCAGCACGCATTGCGCACCGAGCTTGGCCAATTCCAACGCGAGTGCGGCGCCGATTCCGCGTGAGGCACCGGTGATCAGCGCGACCCGACCTTCCAATACCGCCATCATCATTGCCCCGCCGGTTGCAGCAAGGAAAGCTGCCGATCCGCATTATCCGTCCAATCCGTCAGCGGAATGGCATATTCCCCGGTAAAGCAGGCATCACAGAAATGCGGCTTTTTCGGATCACGCGCGGGCTGCCCAAGCGCACGGTAAAGCCCATCGAGTGAAATGAAAGCCAGGCTATCCACCCCAATGATGCGCGCCATCTCCGCCAGATCATGCTTGGCCGCCATCAGATGCGCACGCTCAGGCGTATCAATCCCATAATAGCAGGAATGCGTGGTGGGCGGCGATGAAATGCGCATATGCACTTCCGTCGCGCCTGCCTGGCGCACCATTTCAACAATCTTGCGGCTGGTGGTGCCGCGCACGATGGAATCATCCACCAGCACCACGCGCTTGCCCTGCAGCATTGCGCGATTGGCGCTGTGCTTTAGCTTCACGCCCAGATTGCGGATCTGATCCGTGGGTTCGATGAAGGTGCGCCCGACATAATGGTTGCGGATGATGCCAAGCTCAAACGGAATACCGGCTTCCACCGCGTAGCCCATGGCCGCCGGTACGCCGGAATCAGGCACCGGCACAATCAAATCCGCCGCCACGCCGCTTTCGCGCGCCAATTCGGCACCGATGCGCTTGCGCGTTTCATAAACCGGCGTGCCTTCCATGACGCTGTCAGGCCGCGCGAAATAGATGTATTCGAAAATGCAAAAGCGGCTATCGGTGCGCGCAAAGGGCTTGATGCTGCGCAGGCCGGTATTGTCAATCACCACCAATTCGCCCGCTTCGATATCGCGCACAAATTCCGCGCCCACAATATCCAGCGCACAGGTCTCGGATGCCAGCACCAGCCCACCATTGGGCAGGCGCCCCAACACCAAAGGCCGCACACCCAATGGATCACGCGCGCCAATCAGCGCGCCATTATGCAAAGCAACCAATGAATAAGCGCCCTGCACCTGCTTCAGCGCATCAATCAGCCGATCAATAACGGTGGAATAGAGGCTGATCGCGATCAGATGGATGAAAACTTCCGAATCCGTGGTGCTCTGAAACAGGCAACCACGCCGCACCAAAGCCCGCTTCAGCGCATAGGCATTGGTGAGGTTGCCATTATGCGCCACAGCAAAGCCGCCGAATTCGAAATCGGCATAAAGCGGCTGCACATTGCGGAGCGCGGTTTCCCCCGTGGTCGCATAGCGATTATGCCCCACCGCATGCGTGCCGCGGAGCGACGCAATAACCTTGGCTTCCCCGAAATTATCGCCAACAAGGCCAAGCCCCTTATGGGCATGAAATAGCCCGGCCTCATCCAAGGTCACGATACCCGCAGCTTCCTGGCCGCGATGCTGCAAAGCGTGCAGCCCAAGCGCTGTCAGGGCAGCGGCATCGCCGCCATTCCACACGCCAAATACCCCGCATTCCTCATGCGGCTTGTCATCCTCAAATCGCACGGGCAACGGCATGGGTAACCTCAATTTCGGCTACGCGCGGGGGGGCGCAGCAATTCTTCAACCGTGGGCGAGCGCGGCAAGGGCGGTTCGTTCAGGCGCGGGCGATATTCCTGCGGCATGACCTCAATCACCATATGCGCGCCTTGCGACAGCAGCGGCAGGGCACGGGCTTGCAGCACCGGTTCCGGCCAGCGATCGCCTGGCAGCAGCAATCCGGCGACGATATAGGCGACCACCAACATAAAGGCGCCACGCGCGGCACCGAACAGCAGCCCGAGCACGCGGTCAATGCCACCCAGCGCGGAATCCTGCACACGATCCGCGACCGCATTGATCATCAGCTTGAAGACAATCAGCGCAACCAGGAACACCACACCAGCGCCAATCGCTTCCGCGAGCCAGGGCGGCGTGAAATAGGGGTCTAGGAAGGGCTGAACCTCCTTCCGCGCCAGCAGGGCCACCACCGCCGCGCCAATCCAGCCCGCCACGCCCAGCGCTTCGCGCACCAGGCCATGGAAAAAGGCGAGGATCGCCGACAGGGCAATCACCCCCAACAGAATGACATCAACCCAATTCATCGCTGGACCCTATAGCCCTGGCGGGCGGGCACGTCACGCCTTGGCCTTTGGTGGCAGAGTCTTTTCCGCAAACCGCGCCACCAGATCGGTCAAATGGCCGATTTCCGAAAGCCCGAGCCCTTCCGGCGCCGCCGCCGCGCGCCCGCCGCGCGCAATGCGCCGGGGCAGGGTGGCCGCGGTGAAGCCAAGCTTCGCCGCTTCGCGCAGGCGCGACTCAGCCTGGGAAACCTGCCGCACCTCGCCCGAAAGCCCGACCTCGCCAAAATAAACCGCGCCAGAATCCGTGGGCCGATCCGTCGCGGCGGATACCAGCGCTGCCGCGACCGCCAAATCCGCCGCAGGTTCGGTGATGCGCAAGCCGCCGGCGATGTTCAGATAGACATCATTCTGGCCAAGGCTGAGGCCACATCGCGCTTCCAGCACCGCCAGCAGCATGGAAAGCCGCCCGGAATCCCAGCCCACCACCTGCCGGCGCGGAGACCCGCCCGAAGATGGCGAAAGCAGCGCCTGGATTTCGACCAGCACCGGCCGCGTGCCTTCAATCCCGGCGAATACGGCGGAGCCAGAGACATTGCCGCGCCGCTCGGCCAGAAACAGCGCCGAGGGATTGGCGACTTCCACCAGGCCGCGATCGGTCATCTCAAAAACACCGATCTCATCGGTCGCGCCAAAGCGGTTCTTGACCGCGCGCAGGATGCGGAATTGATGCCCGCGATCGCCTTCGAAATAGAGCGTCGCATCCACCATATGTTCCAGCACGCGCGGCCCGGCGAGTGTGCCTTCCTTGGTCACATGCCCGACCAGCACC
>JBIIGZ010000099.1:0-12808 GCA_044236185.1 Roseomonas sp.
GAGACTTGGTCACGCGACCAATCGGCGCGGATTTGCCCGGCGCGGTTGAGCCCTTATCGAGCTTCGCGGCCTTCAGCAGGAAGTAGGTATTGGGCGGCGTCTTGGTGATGAAGGAAAAAGTGCGGTCCGAATAGGCCGTGATGACCACGGGCGTCGGCGTGCCCGGTTCCATCTGCTGCGTCGCCGCGTTGAATTCCTTCACGAATTGCATGATGTTCAGGCCACGCTGACCAAGCGCGGGCCCGACGGGCGGCGAAGGATTCGCCTTGCCGGCCGGGATCTGCAGCTTGATATAGCCTGCGATCTTTTTAGCCACTGTATGATCCTCTCTCAATAAACCGAGAGGCCCGCGGTGCATGCGACCCGAAAGGATCTCCCGCGTTCCCCAAAACGCCAAACAGCCCCTGGATTGCTCCCGGGGCGGTACAACGAGAGACGGCGTTTAGGGGGTGTGAGCGGGCGCGTCAAGCGGGCTGCCATCTGGCCAAGGCTGCGCCGCTTCGCCATAAGGGGATATGCCCGCACAAGCCTGGATTGTCGTCATCGCCGCCGCTGCCTCGGTCTCCTTAGCGCTTGGGGCGCGGCAGACCTTCGGGCTGTTTCTGCTCCCGCTTGGCACGGAACATGCCATCCCAGCCTTTGCTTATGGCGCGGCGGTTGCCTTGCACAATCTGATTTGGGGGGTGGGCCAGCCCTTCGCTGGCGCCATGGCCGATAAATTTGGCGCGGGGCGGGTGGCGCTGGGCGGGGCGGTGATTTACGCCATTGGCCTCATTCTGCCCGCGCTTTGGCCGAGCACGGCAAGCCTGATCATCGGTATTGGCATTTGCACGGCACTTGGCGTGGCGGCGGCGGGGTCTGGTACCGTACTTGGCGCGGTGGCGCGCGCCGTGCCGGAAGGCCGCCGGGGCGATGCGCTGGGGCTTGCTTCCGCCGGCGGATCCATCGGCCAGGCGGCCATGATCCCCTTTGTGCAATGGGGCATTACGGATTACGGGACCTCTGGCGCATTTCTGATGCTGGCGGCCACCATGGCGCTGATGCTTTTTGTGGCGCCGCGGCTGGAATGGGCACCGCCCGGCCCCGGCACCGGGCGTCCGACGGGGCTTGCCGGCCTGCCCGCACTCGCGAAGCGTGCCTTGGCCGAGCGGGATTTCGCGCTGCTGACGCTGGGCTTCTTTGCCTGCGGCTTTCAATTGGCCTTTTTGACCACGCATCTGCCCGCGCATCTTTCACTGTGTGGCCTACCCGCCGGGCTTGGCGTGACAGCGCTGATGATGGTGGGGTTGTTCAATATTCCGGGATCATGGGTTTGCGGGCGGATTGGCAATAGCATCCGCCCGGAAGTGGCCTTGGGTGGGATTTACATGGTCCGCACGCTGGCGATTGCGGTTTTTGCCAGTGTGACGCCGACCGAATGGGGCACGCTGATCTTTGCCGCCGTGATGGGCTTCATCTGGCTTGGTACCATCCCGCTGACCTCAGCCGCGATTGCGCGGCGCTTTGGGGTTGCGGACCTTGGTGCGCTTTATGGGATTTGCTTCTTTTCGCACCAATTGGGCGGGTTTCTGGGTGCGGGTGCCGGCGCCTGGGTGGTGGATGCCACGGGCAGCTACGCGATGTTCTGGCCGGTGATGCTGGTGGTCGGCGTGATTGCCGCGCTGGCCAATTGGGTGACGCGCCCGCCGAGGCTGGCGGCGGCGTGATTGACCAAGCAGCCGCCTCAACGCATTTTCCGCAATAGGGCGTTATGTCCCCCAGTATCAGCCGCGCCCGCAGGAGTGGCCCCGCCCCCTCTCCAAACATGGGTTAGGCGCTAGGCTAAGGACTCTGGATAGAAGGCTTCAAGCAATTCTCGATAATGCGTTTGTACATACCTGACGACAGGAACAGGTAGTCCGTTTCTCCATTGGTTCGGTTGGCCAGAGCGATAATGGGACGCGTCATCGATAGTCCCATATGGTCGGCCCGCGATGGCTTCGAAGGAGTGTTGGTGACCAACAGGAAGCAGGCAATCGGGAAGGCGAGAACGGATCGCGGTGCCCAGCGCCCCGTCTGGGTCTTTCACCAGATCTTCCATCTTAAGTGTCTGAAACGCGGGATCGGCAAAATTCCAATGCCTGAGAGCGTGTAGCGGGCCAACCGCGCCGTTGTAAAAATCATCCCGCTCGATAAAAGCCAAGGTAAGGAAATAACCGCTCACCTCATCACTTCCTTGCAAGATTGAGCGTTGCCGCGCCAGTTCTGGCCAGCCAGAAAGAGAGTGAGTCTTCAGATGCGAGTGATAGGCTGAAACCAGGATATCAAGAGGATTCCTGATCACGTGGATTCCGCCCCCACCAAGCTGTAGGGCTACCGGATAGGATGCATTGAGATAAGCATTAAAATCCGCGCCAGCCCGCAGGTCGGCGCTCGAATAATGGGTTGAATTGTAGGAGCACCCATTCAAGCGCGCGACTTCCCTCAGGTAATGTTCCAGCCACTTACTCGCACATTTGTGATGGGTAAAAACTTGTAGCCTTTTCATGCAGCCCCCCACAGAACCCACACTAGTATTTCTCGCGAAGGAATAGGGCATCTATTTTTTTGTGCAACGTTTTTGACCATCCTTATGAACAAGAGGATGATTTTTTTGTTCGTCGCATGACTTTGCTTGCGGAAGCCGCTCGGGCTTCGAATGGGCGAGCGGTGGCGCCCGAAAAATGAATGACCGCGCCCGGCCCGCAAAGACCAGACAATCCCTTTTCGACGTTTAGCGACTAGCTCCGGCGTCTTGGTCGCGGCGATGTTGGGGGCGTAGGCTTCGCGAAGCTTAGCCGAGAGTGGGCCAACGCCGCGCGGCAGCCTGCAAGAACAGGCGGGCACCCGCCCGGTTGTCCCCCCGCCCGGGCTGGGCTAATCCACGCCTTCCAGGCGCCGCGCTGCGCCCATTCTTGAGCCAGGTCCGAACACCATGCCCATCATGCCCGATAGCTGGATCCGCAAAATGGCGGCGGAACACGGCATGATCGAACCCTTTGTCGAAGCCCAGCGGCGCGAAGGCGTCATTTCCTATGGCCTGTCATCCTATGGCTATGACGCCAGGGCCGCGGATGAATTCAAGATCTTCACCAATGTGGACAATGCCATTGTGGACCCCAAGGCGTTTTCCGAAGACGGGTTCGTGACGCGCAAGGGCCCGGTTTGCATCATCCCGCCCAATTCCTTCGTGCTCACCCATACGGTCGAATATTTCCGCATCCCGCGCGATATCCTGGTGATCTGCCTTGGCAAATCCACCTATGCGCGCTGCGGGCTGATTGTGAATGTGACGCCGCTGGAACCGGAATGGGAAGGCCAGGTCACCATCGAAATCAGCAATACCACGCCGCTCCCCGCCAAGGTCTATGCCAATGAAGGCATTTGCCAATTCCTGTTCCTGAAGGGTGAAGCCCCGCCTGAGGTCAGCTATGCCGACCGCCGCGGCAAGTATATGGGCCAGCGCGGCGTTGCGCTGCCGAAACTCTGATGGACCGTATTCTCATCCGCGGCGGGCGCGTGCTTTCGGGCAGCATCCCGATCTCAGGCGCCAAGAACGCTGCCCTGCCACTGATGGCGGCGGGCTTGCTGTCTGATGGGCCGCTGACGCTGACCAATGCGCCGGACCTTGCCGATGTTGCCACCATGGCGGGGTTGCTGGCGCATCACGGCCTGGCCGTGGAACGCGATAAGGCCGCGCGCAGCATCACCATCAGCGGCGCAGCCACGGATCTGGAAGCGCCTTATGATCTGGTGCGCAAGATGCGTGCCTCCGTGCTGGTGCTGGGGCCATTATTGGCCCGCCATGGCCGCGCACGCGTCAGCCTACCGGGTGGCTGCGCCATCGGCACGCGCCCGGTTGATCTGCACCTGAAAGCGCTTGAACAGATGGGCGCGGAGATTGAGATCACCGCTGGCTATATCGAAGCCCGCGCTCCCAAAGGCTTGAAGGGTGCGCGCATCATCTTCCCGCAGGTCTCGGTCGGTGCCACGGAAAACATCCTGATGGCCGCCGCCCTGGCGCACGGACAAAGCGAAATCATGAATGCCGCGCGGGAGCCAGAGATCACCGACCTCGCCGCCTGCCTGATGCGCATGGGGGCGCGGATTGAAGGCATCGGCACGGATCGCCTGCTGGTGGAAGGGGTGGCAAGCCTTGGCGCCGCGACGCACCCCATCATCGCGGACCGTATTGAAGCCGGCACCTTCGCCTGTGCTGCTGCCATCACTGGCGGGTCGCTGCTGCTGCAAGGCGCGCGGCTGGATCATTTGGGCGCGGTGACGCGCACGCTGCGTGAAGCCGGCGTTGATGTGGCGGAAGAAGAAGGCGGCTTGCGTGTGACGCGGAGCAATGGGCTTCGCGGTGCCGATGTGATGACCGAACCCTTCCCCGGCTTTGCCACCGATATGCAGGCGCAATTCATGGCGCTGATGTGTGTGGCTGAAGGCGCTTCCATGATCACCGAGACGATTTTTGAAAATCGCTTCATGCATGTGCCTGAGCTTTCGCGCATGGGGGCGCGCATCAATTTCCATGGCGCTTCCGCCATTGTGCGCGGGGTGAAGCATCTGTCTGGTGCGCCGGTGATGGCGACTGATTTGCGCGCCTCTGTCTCCCTTATTCTTGCAGGTTTGGCCGCAGAAGGTGAGACGATTGTGAACCGCGTCTATCACCTGGATCGCGGTTATGAACGGGTAGAAGCGAAACTCGCGGCGGTGGGCGCCGATATTGAAAGACTGGCGGGCAGGTAGTCATGGATATCCCGATCCCCAATGCGCTGAACAGCGCCCCGGCGCAGGCAGATGCGCCTTTGGTTATCGCGCTTCCCAAGGGGCGCATTATGAAGGAACTGCACCCCGTATTGGCGCGCGCCGGGCTTATCCCGGCCGAGGATTACGCGGATGAAGACAGCCGGCGGCTCCGCTTCCCGACGAATGACCCCACAGTGGATGTTATTCGCGTGCGCCCCTTTGATGTCGCAACTTTCGTCGCGCATGGCGCGGCGGCGATTGGCGTTTGCGGCGCCGATGTGTTGATGGAATTCGATTACCCGGAAATCTATGCGCCGCTTGATCTGGGTATTGGCCGCTGCCGCGTCTCCGTCGCCGAACCCGTGGATGCCACCCCGGATGATCCGCGCCGCTGGTCGCGCGTGACGGTCGCCACCAAATACCCGAATATCGCGCAGCGCCATTACGCCGCGCGCGGCGTGCAGGCGGAGATTGTGCATTTGAATGGCGCCATGGAATTGGCGCCTTCCATGGGCTTGGCGCGCCTGATCGTGGACCTTGTGCAGACCGGGTCCACGCTGAAGGCGAATGGGCTTAAGGAGACTGAGGTGATTGCCCATGTCACGTCCAAACTCATTGTCAATCGCACCGCGCTGAAAACACGGCCAGAGGCCATTGGCGCCTGGATCGCACGCTTCCGCGCTGCCTTGGAAGCCACCGCATGAAGCGGCTGGATACGTCCGAGGCTGGCTTTGAAGCCGCTTTCACCACGCTGTTGGATGATGCGCGCGAAACCACGCAAAAGGTGGATGGCGTTGTTGCCGGCATCATTGCCGATATCCGTGCACGCGGCGATGCCGCGCTGTTGGAATTAACCGCGCGGTTTGATCGCTGGCAGCCAGCCAATGCGGCAGCGCTGCGCGTGACCGAGGCCGAGATTGACGCGGCAGATGCAACCATCGCGCCCGAACTCCGCACCGCGCTCAACCTGGCAGCCGAGCGGATCGAGACATTTCACCGCGCACAATTGCCGCAGGATTTGGTGATGCGCGACGATGCGGGTCTTACGCTCGGGCTCCGCTGGGGGCCGGTAGATGCGGTTGGCATTTATGTGCCGGGCGGCAAGGCAGCCTATCCGTCTTCCGTACTGATGAATGCCCTGCCGGCGCGCGCTGCTGGTGTGCCGCGCATTGCCATGGCGGTGCCAACGCCGGATGGCGCGCTCAATCCTTTGGTCCTGGCGGCAGCCAAGCGCGCTGGCGTGACCGAGATTTACCGCATCGGTGGCGCGCAGGCCGTGGCAGCGCTGGCCTGGGGCACGGGCAGCATTGCGCCGGTGGACCGGATTGTTGGGCCGGGCAACGCCTATGTCGCGGAAGCCAAGCGCCAGGTCTTTGGCCGGGTTGGCATTGATTCCATTGCAGGCCCCTCGGAAGTCGTGGTGATTGCCGATGGCGCCAATGATCCCGCCCATGTCGCGATGGATTTGCTGGCCCAGGCCGAACATGATGAAAGCGCGCAGTCCATCCTGATCACGCCTGATGCAGCGCTGGCGGATGCGGTGGCGCAGGCCGTGGAACACGCGCTGAAAACCCTGCCCCGCGCGGCCATTGCCGGGGAAAGCTGGGCGCGGCATGGCGCGGTGATTGTGGTGCGTGACCTTGCGGAAGCGGCCGCACTTACAAATCGTCTGGCGCCCGAGCATCTGCAATTGATGGTGGATGATCCGCAAGGCTTGCTTGGCCAAATCCGCCATGCCGGCGCAGCCTTTCTCGGCCGCTTCTGCCCGGAAGCGGTGGGGGATTACATCGCCGGGCCCAATCACGTATTGCCCACCGGGCGCACCGCGCGCTTCGCTTCCGGGCTTTCGAGTTTCGATTTCCTCAAGCGCACAAGCTGGGTGGAAGCGGATGGCGCGGCGCTCGCGCAAATCGGGCCAGCGGCGGTGGCTTTGGCGGAAGCCGAAGGGCTGCAGGCGCATGGGCGGAGCATCAGCATCCGCCTGAATTGATCAAGAAAAGGGCCGGGACCATGATGAAAAAACGCGAATTGCTTGCCGGTTTGGCGCTGCTGCCTTTGGCCGCGCCAGCCATGGCGCAGGAATATCCCTCTCGCCCGATCCGCCTGCTGGTGGGCTTTGCCGCAGGCGGTTCCACCGATGTCTTTGCCCGCGCCATTGCGCCACGCTTGCAGGCCTTGCTCGGCCAGCCTGTTGTGATCGAAAACCGCCCTGGTGCGGGCGGCAATATCGCAACCGAAGCAACCGCACGCAGCGCGCCGGATGGCTATACCTTGCTGTTGGGAACGATCGGGCCACTCGCGATCAACCCGACGCTTTACGGCAATCTTTCCTTTGATCCGCTGAAGGATCTGACACCTGTTTCGCTGGTCGGTGAAGTGCCTAATGTGCTCGCCGTGCCGGTGGATCGGCCCTATCGCAGCGTGGCTGACATCATTGCCGCCGCCAAGGCGCGGCCAGAGGCATTGAATTTCGGCTCCTCCGGCATTGGCTCAGCGGGGCATTTGGCGGCTGAACAACTCAATCTGATGGCCGGCATTCGCACAACCCATGTGCCCTATCGCGGCGGCGGGGCGCTTTTGCCGGAATTGATCGCGGGGCGCGTGGATTACGCCTTCACCACGGCGCTGAATGGCATTCCGCAGGCGGAAGCGGGCAAGCTCCGCATTCTGGGCGTGCCCAATGGCAAGCGCGTGCCGCTTTTGCCGGAGATTCCAACCATCGCGGAATCTGGCCTGCCTGGTTTTGACGGTGTGGATTGGGCAGCGATGATGGCCCCGCCCGGCCTGCCGGCGCCGATCCTGGCGAAGCTGAATGCCGCGATGCAAAGCGTTCTGAAGGAACCGGAATTGGTCGCCGCCATGGCTGCGCGCCGTCTGGTGCTGGAAGCTTCCACCCCTGAGGCGCTGGCGGAATTCCTGCGGCGGGAAACCGCGCGTTGGGCGCCCGTGGTGCGCGCTTCCGGCGCGCGGCCTGACTGAAGCCTTCAGGCTTTTACGGCAAAACCTTCTTCTTCCACCGCGCGCACCACATCCGCGCGCGGCAGGCTGGTTTGCGCCACAACGCGCTTGGCGGCCAAATCAACCTCAACCTTCGCTGCCTGATCCAGCGCCGTGATGGCGTTGGTCACGGCGCGGATGCAATGCCCGCAGCTCATGCCTTCAACCTGCAGCGTGATGGCATCAGCCATGGCATTTCTCCTTTCCAGTTTGTTTGGTCGCATTTTCCGAGCCGCCGAGTGATTCCACTCGGCTTGAAAATGCTTTTTTAGTCGCATTTTCCGAGCCGCCGAGTGATTCCACTCGGCTTGAAAATGCTTTTTTAGTCGCATTTTCCGAGCCGCCGAGTGATTCCACTCGGCTTGAAAATGCTTTTTTAGTCGCATTTTCCGAGCCGCCGAGTGATTCCACTCGGCTTGAAAATGCTCCGGCCAACTCTTCCAAAATCGGGCAATCCGGCCGCCCATCGCCATGGCAATGCGCGGCCAGATGGCGCAGGCTTTCCGCCATGGCGCTAAGCGATTTAGCCTTGGCTTCAAGTGCCGCGACATGATCCAGCGCAAGGCGCTTCACTTCCGCACTCGCCCTTGCGCGATTGCGCCATAAATCCAGCAGACGCTTCACATCCTGCAAAGGAAAGCCAAGATCACGCGCATGGCGAATGAAGCGCAGCTCCGCGACATCGGCTTCGGAATACACGCGATATTGATTGGCGCCGCGCCCTGCAGAGATCAATCCAATCGCCTCATAATGACGGATCATCTTGGCGGAAATGCCCGATGCCCGGGCCGCGTCACCGATATTCATGACCGGGGCCGCCAGCGCGAGAGCAATAACGCATTGGTGAGCACACTCACACTCGAAGCCGCCATGGCCGCACCGGCGATGGGCGGTGAGAGCAAGCCAAGCGCGGCCAGCGGCACGCCGAGCAGATTATAGCCAAAGGCCCAGAACAAATTCTGCCTGATCTTACGCAAGGTAAGCCGCGTAATCTCCAAAGCCGCCGGCACCAAAGCGGGATCGCCGCGCAACAAGGTGATGCCCGCCGATTGAATGGCGATATCCGTGCCTGTCCCCATCGCAATGCCAAGATCAGCCTTGGCGAGTGCAGGCGCGTCATTCACGCCATCGCCAACCATGGCGACAGCTTCCCCCGCTTCCTGCCAGGCGGCGATGCGCGCGGCCTTGCCATCGGGCAAAACCTCGGCGGCGACATCGGTAATGCCAAGTGGCGCCGCAACCGCAAGGGCAGCGGCGCGCTGATCCCCGCTGATCATGGCGGGCTTCACGCCAAGCGCGGCAAGCCCCGCCACGGCTGCGGCGGCACCCGCGCGCGGTGCATCTTCAAACAGGAAAAGCGCACGGGCTGCGCTGCCTTCGATCAACCAGGAAAGGCTTTGCCCCGCAGCCTCACCGGCTGCGGCTGCCTCGGCCAAGGCGCCGCGAGCCGCGCCTGCTTCCTGCAACAGCCTGGAACTGCCAAGCGCGTAGCGCTGCCCATCAACCACGCCTTCCACACCGCGCCCAGGCAGTGCGCGGAAATCTGAGGCGGGCGGCACAGTGCCGGCTTCGCGCAGCACCGCCCGCGCCAGCGGATGCTCACTGCCCGCTTGCAAAGCGGCAGCGATGCTCAAGGCTTCGTCGCGCGTCATGCCCGGCGCGGGATGCAAGCCGGCCAGGCGTGGCTTGCCTTCCGTCAAGGTGCCGGTCTTATCAAACGCCACCAGGGTGATGCGCCCGGCACGCTCAATCGCATCAGCATCGCGCAGCAAAATGCCGGCCCGCGCTGCCGCACCTGTGCCGGCCATGATGGCTGCAGGGGTCGCGAGGCCGAGTGCGCAGGGGCAGGCAATCACCAGCACGGAAACCGCATGGATCAGCGCGGCTTCAAAACCGACACCCGCCAGCAGCCAGCCCAGCAATGTCGCCAAGGCCACACCCAACACCACCGGCACGAAGACCGCACTCACACGGTCCACCAGTTTCTGGACCGGCGCACGCGATGCCTGCGCCGCCGCGACCAACTGCGCCACGCGCGCGAGCGTGGTATCCCCACCCACCGCACGCGCTTCGACCACCAAGCGGCCATCCAAAGCCATGGTGCCGGTTGAAACCTTGGTGCCTTCTTCCTTTTCCACCGCGCGGCTTTCGCCGGTCAGTGCGCTTTCATCCACGCCGGAACGGCCTTCACGCACCAGCCCATCCACGGGAATGCGCTCACCAGGGCGCACCACGACCAGATCACCGATGGTGAGCAAGGCGGCGGGCACTTCGCGTTCCTCGCCCGCCTCCAGCCGCCGTGCCTGGCGCGGGCTGAGGTCAAGCAAGGCGCGGATTGCGGCCCCGGTGGCGCGCTTGGCGCGGGCTTCCAGATATTTGCCGAGCAGGACGAAGAAAATCACCACCGCTGCGGCCTCGAAATAAAGATGCGGTGTGCCGTGATGCGCGGGCGTAGTCAGCAAAAGCCAGGTGGAAAGCGCCCAGGCCGCGCCGGTGCCAAGCGCCACAAGCACATCCATATTGCCGGTGCCGGCGCGCACCGCCGCGTAGCCCGCGCGCCAGAACCGTGCGCCGAGCCAGAACTCCACGAAACTCGCCAGACCAAATTGCGCCCAACCGCCTGGCATCCAATCCTGGCCGAAGCCCATGCCGATCATGCCGATCAGGAAGGGGGCGGAGAAAATGCCTGCCAGCACCAGATCGCGCCGTTCATTGGCCAGCGCGCGGGCAGCCGCTTCCTCTCCGGCTTCCGTTGTGCTGCCGCGCAATTCATAGCCAGCGGCTTCCACCGCGGCGCGCAAAGCGGCTTCCGAAACCCCTGCGATGGCCCTGACATGCGCCTGTTCCGAAGCCGGGTTCACCTGCGCTGCCAACACCCCCGGAACGGTGCGCAAAGCTGCCTCGACCCGGCCGGCACAGGCGGCGCAGCTCATGCCGCCAATGGCAAGGTCAAACTGGGCTTCAGTCACGCCATAGCCGGCTGCTTCAACAGCCTGTTTCAGCGTGGCCGCATCGGCGCTGCCCGCTACTTCGGCCCGATCCGTGGCGGGGTTTACCTGGACCTCAACCACACCGGGCAGCTTACGGATGGCGCGTTCCACCCGCCCGGCGCAGGCTGCGCAGGTCATGCCTTCAATCGGCAAGGAAAGGCGCGGCAGGGGTGCGGCGGCATCGGGCATGATGGGCGCTATGTGGCGCTTCCAATTATGGGAAGGTCAAGCCCGGTTTCGGCTTTGTGATATCTGCCAAGCGGAAACTCTGATTGCCTTTAGCGCGGCTGGTTCCATCTTCTGCGCAATGTGGCCGAATGTCGTAGGGGGCTGGGGGTATTTGAAAAATCAAGCCTTCCAAACTCTAGGCGTGTGGAAACTGCCTTGTCGCACCGATAGCCAAATGACGCTGGATTTCTGTAGAACAGCAATGCGCATCATCGCGGCGACCAAGGGATTGGATGCCGAGGCCGCTGCGGTCGGTGGCCCGACGTTTAATGTGCAATATGCGCCGAAAGGTCCGCCCTGGTTCGGCGAACCGCTATGGAAGGCGATTGCCGAGCTTCAGGCATATCAACCAAACTTGCCCATCACCTTCAGGACCAATGGAAGGTTGGCGGTGCGATTTGCTCCGCCTGACGATGCGCCCAATCCTGCTTCGGCACCTTGGCAATGACGCGTTGCTGCGCCTCATGCAGATGCTCCGCCGCCTGGCGGTAATCCATGGTCAGCACCTCACCATTCTCAACCACCTTGCGGCCATCCACGAATACCGCCTTCAAGGCGCGGTCACCCGCCGCATAGATCAGGCTGCGAATGGGATCATAAGCCGGGCGGATCATCGGATGCGTGATATCCACCAAGGAGAAATCCGCCTTGCAGCCCACCGCAAGCCGGCCAATGTCATCGCGCCCCAACGCGATTGCCCCGCCAATCGTCGCGGCATTGAACAAATCCGTGGTGCGGAGCGTGCGGGGTGAACCCGCCTGGGTGCGCGCGATATGCGCGGCCAAGCGCATTTCATCCAGCATGTTGTGCGGATAGGTATCCGTGCCGATCCCCATATTCACCCCGTTGCGCATATACCGCCCCAGATCGCGAAGCGCGATGCCACGACGTGCAAAAACCGTTGGGCAATGCGCAACCGTGGTGCCGGTTTCCGCCAGCCGCTTCAAATCAGTTTCGGTATGCCAGCGGGTGGAGGGATGATCATCCAGGAAAATCCCATGGCCGATGATCGCGCGTTCGCCCAGAAGCCCCAATGAATCAAGCCAACCGATGGGCGTTGTGCCATGCCGGCGCGTGATTTCGTGGAATTCCACCACGGATTGCGCCGCATGCACCTGCCAGGAAAGCCCGCGCCTATTCGCCTCAGCCCGGCTATCCTTCAAAAGCCCGGCCGAGCAGGTATCAATCTGCGCTGGCACCACCATGCCGAAAAGCCGGCCACATTCATGCTGTTCGGCACGTTCGACCAGGCGCAGCGCTTCTTCCATCGCCTTTTCGCCGGCTTTTTCATCCCATTCATATTCAACCACATGGCCATTCTTGGTGTACCAGCGGGCGGAACGGAACATTGGCGCCACGCAAACACGCATGCCGGCTTCGGCCAGCAGATCAAGCCAGCCCGGATGCGCCATGGAAAGATCAGCAAGCGTGGTCACGCCCGAAAGCAGCAATTCGGAAAGCGCCACGCGCACGCAATGCGGCACGGCTTCCGCATCCGCGCGGAAGATCGGCATGTATTCGTAAAGCGATGAATTATAGAGCCCCGGAGAGCCGATCTCATCCAGAAAACCCTTGTTCATGGGCTCGCTCGATGGATGGGAATGAATATTCACGAGGCCCGGCATGATCATCAGGCCCTTGCCATCTATCACCTCATCAGCCGGGCCTTCATAATGCCTGCCGACAAAGCGCAGTACCCCATCGGTGAAGGCCATATCCGCATCGGGCAGGTAGGTGTGTGATTTCTCGGTCGCATCCCAGGCGACAATCAGATCGGCATTACGGATCAGCGTTGTTGGCATGGCGTAATTCTCCCGGGTTCG
>JBIIGZ010000101.1:0-12740 GCA_044236185.1 Roseomonas sp.
AACCGCGGTACGCACACCAATGCGCGTCCACATCTGGCCGATCGCTTGGATGATACGTGCATCATTCACATAGCGGTCATTCGGGCCATTCAACTGAATGCGGAACCCCTGCGGATAACCCGCTTCCGCCAGCAGGCGGCGCGCCGCATCCGGATCAAATGCAGGCGGGGTCACGCCGGGCACATGGGTATAGACGCCTTCGGGCAGGAATTGCCCCGCCGGCACCGCGGCACCTTCCATCACGCGGTCCACAATGGCCTTGCGGTCAATGGCCATGGAAAGCGCGCGCCGCACCCGCACATCCTGCAAGGGGTTCTTGCCCAGCGGCTTGCCATCATTATCCGTGATGAAGGGCGAATTCTCATTCGCTTGGCGCAAGTGATCCAAGCCCAGGAAGATCAGGCGCAGGCCAACCGTCTCAGAAAGCGCAATCCGATTATCCTGCCGGAGCTTCGCCAGATCCGATGTCGGCACCTGGTCAATGAATTCGACATCGCCGGCCAGCAGCGCCGCCGTGCGTGCCGCATCATTGGTGATCATGCGATACAGCACACGCTGGAAGGGAGCGCGGTCCCCCCAATAATTGTCATTGCGTTCGAATTCAATCCGATCACCGCTGCGATGCGACACCACGCGATAGGGCCCGGTGCCAATCGCCGCGCGGCCCGCGTTGAAATCCTCGGTCGTCGCGTTCTGATGCGTCTCGCGGTCCAGAATGCGGACATTCGTCATATCCAGCGGCATCAGCGGATGCGGCGCGGCGGTACGGAAGCGGATCGTCAGCGGATCCACAATCTCAATCGCTTGGATCGGCCGCGAATAGGCCGCAAAGGATGAAGGGCTATTCGGCACATTCGGCAGGCGCTGCAACGTGAAGGCCACATCCTCGGCCGTGAAGGGATTGCCATTATGGAAGCGGACATTGGGCCGCAGCTTGAATTCCCAGACATTGGGTTCCACCGCGCGCCAGCTTAATGCCAAGCCAGGCAGGTTGTTCGACTTCGCATCCGTATTCACCAGCTTGTCGAAAATTGTATCCGCCACCGCGTTATTGGGTGAAAGCTGATGATAATGCGGGTCAAGCGAAGTGACCGGTGCCGCCACCGCCATGGTCACACTCTGTGCCAGCGCGCCATGCGCCGAAAGGCCGATAAAAGCCGTGCCGGCAGCCAGCGCCAGCTTGCGAAGTTTTCCCGTCATCCCAGACCTCCTGTTGTTCTTGAGCCAGACCTCTCTTCCTTCTAGCAGTCAGCGCCCGGCGCGGCTAGCATCGGCCAATTAATCGCAAGGAGAATGCCGGCATGCCCCCCTCCCCGTCCCGAATCCCAGCCCTGTCTCTTGCCGCAGCGCTATTGGCGTCCATCGGCACGTCAGCGGCGCTGGCGCAGAACCTCACTATCGGCATTGGCGGGTCGCCCACCGCGCTTGACCCACATTTCTACAATGCCTCGCCCAATATCAGCCTGACGCAACACATGTTCGACCGGCTGGTGGAACAGGATGCGGAGGCGCGGCTGCAACCCATGCTGGCGGAAAGCTGGCGCCCGTTGTCCGATACCGTTTGGGAATTCAAACTCCGCCCCGGCGTCAAATGGCATGATGGGCGGGATTTTACCGCCGATGATGTCGCCTTCACCATCGAACGCGTGCCCAATGTGCGCAATAGCCCCGGCACCTTCGCCGGCATGATCCGCGCCATCACGCGCGCTGAGATCATTGACCCGCTCACCATCCGCTTCCACACCGCCGCCCCGCATCCGCTGCTGCCAACGGAATTGGCCTCGGTCCAGATCATTTCCCAGCACGTCGGCAGGGGGGCGGAGACGGAAGATTACAACGCCGGCCGCGCCGCAATTGGCACCGGCCCCTATCGGCTGGCGAATTACCGCCAAGGTGACCGCACCGAATTCACGCGGAACGAGAATTACTGGGCCGGGCCGCAACCCTGGGCGCGGGTTTCCTATCGCTTCATCGCCAATGATGCCGCCCGCACCGCAGCCCTGCTTGCCGGCGATGTGGATGTGATTGACCAGGTGCCGTCATCCGACCTTGAACGCCTGCGTCGCGATCAACGGATCTCACTTCACGAAATCCAGGGGCTTCGCCTGATCTATCTGATCTTCGATTATTCCCGCGCGGAAAACCCCGTGCTGGTCAGCGATAATGAAGGCAAGCCCTTCACGCGCAACCCCTTCCATGATGTGCGCGTGCGTCGCGCGCTTTCCATGGCGATAGACCGCAATGCGCTCGCCGAACGTGTCATGGAAGGCACCGCCAAGCCGACCGGCCAATGGCTGCCGCCCGGCGCCTTTTCCTACAACCCTGATGTACCCACGCCGCGCTTTGACGCTGAAGGCGCGCGCCGATTGCTGGCTGAAGCCGGCTTCCCCCAGGGCTTCCGCCTGACCCTGACAGCACCCAATGACCGCTACCCGAATGATGCCCGCACCGCGCAAGCCGTCGCACAAATGTGGACGCGGGTTGGGCTGCGCACCGAAGTGCAAACCCTGCCCTGGACTACCTATGCCGCACGCAATGCTCGGCAGGAGTTTAACGCCCGCCTGGTTGGCTGGGGCAGCGTGACCGGCGAAGCTTCATACATGCTGGTCAATATCTTCGGCACTTTTGACCGCGAGAAACGCCGCGGTGCCGCCAATTCATCACGCTATTCCAACCCGGCACTCGACGCACTGACCGAACGCGCCGCCGCCACGCTGGATGACGCTGAGCGCGAAAAACTATTGCGGGAGGCTGTGAAGATCGTAACCACGGATGAACAGGTGATGATACCGCTGTTTCAACTGGTCAATGTCTGGGCAGCGCGGCGCGGCTTTGCCTATACGCCGCGGATGGATGAACGGACCACAGCAATGGCGGTGAAGCCGGCCAACTGAAAGGTCAGGGAGGGCTTTGCCCTCCCTGAAACCCACCCACCAAAGGCCCAAGGCCTTTGGAAACCAAAACCTTGTCACCCGGCGGCGTCGGTATTCCGGTCTGAGACAAACTTCTCGAGCCAATGGATCGTGTAATCGCCATCCTGGAATTCGGGGGCTTCCATGACGGCCTGGTGCAAGGGCAACGTGGTCTTGATGCCGGCGACGACCATTTCTGAAAGGGCGCGGCGCATGCGGCCAATGGCCTCGGCCCGGTTTGGCGCATGCACAATCAGCTTCGCCACCAGGCTGTCATAATGCGGCGGCACCACATAGCCGGAATAAAGCGCACTATCCACGCGCACCCCAAGCCCGCCCGGCGCGTGATAGGTCGTCACCTTGCCGGGATTGGGTGCGAAGGTCTCAGGGTCTTCCGCCGTGATGCGGCATTCAATCGCATGGCCATAGAAGCGGATATCCTTCTGGCCATAGCCCAAAGCCTCACCAGCGGCGATGCGGATCTGTTCCTTCACCAGGTCAATGCCGCAAACCATCTCGGTCACCGGGTGTTCCACCTGTAGCCGCGTATTCATTTCAATGAAGGCGAATTGCCCATCCTGCCACAGGAATTCCAAGGTGCCGGCATTGCGATAGCCAAGCTTGCTCAAGCCCGCGGTTACGGTTGCGCCCAAAGCATCGCGCGCTTCGGCATCCAGCACCGGGCTGCCCGCTTCTTCCACCAGCTTCTGGTGGCGCCGCTGCAGGGAACAATCACGCTCCCCGAAATGCACCACATTGCCATGAGTATCCGCCAGCACCTGCAATTCGATATGGCGCGGCCGATCGAGGTATTTTTCCAGATAGACGCTGTCATCACCGAAAGCCGCCTTGGCTTCGGTGCGCGCCACACTCCAGGCTTCCTCAAGCTCATCGGCGCTGCGGGCTACCTTCATGCCGCGCCCACCGCCGCCGGCAGCTGCCTTGATCAGCACGGGGTATTTCACTGTCTCCGCCACGTCGCGCGCCTGTTCCAGGGTTTCCAGCGCGCCCATGGAACCTGGCACGAGCGGCACGCCAAGGCTGCGCATGGCGTCCTTGGCCGCGATCTTGTCGCCCATCATGCGGATATGCTCGGGCGCGGGGCCAATGAATTTCAGCCCATGCGCTTCCACCATTTCAGCAAAGCGCGCATTCTCGGAAAGGAACCCATAGCCCGGATGGATCGCATCGGCCCCGGTCACCATGGCGGCCGAAATCACCGCCGCCATGTTCAAATAGGAATCGCGCGCGGCAGGCGGGCCGATGCAGACGCTTTCATCGGCAAAGCGCACATGCATCGCTGTGGCATCCGCAGTGGAATGCACCGCGACAGTCCGAATGCCCATTTCCTGGCAGGCGCGATGGACGCGCAGCGCAATCTCACCCCGATTGGCGATCAGCACCTTACCGAACATGGCGTGGCCCCTGGGCTGCCCACACCATTATTCGACAATCATCAGCGGTTCGCCGAATTCCACCGGCGTGCCGCTTTCAACCAGAATGCGCGTCACCGTGCCGGCGCGCGGCGCCTTGATCTGGTTATAGGTCTTCATCGCCTCAATCAGCAGCAGCGTCTGGCCCTGCGTGACCTTGCTGCCCACCGTCACGAAAGGCGCGGCTGTGGGTTCTGACGACAGGTAAGCAACCCCCACCATGGGGCTGGTCACCGCCCCGGGATGATCCGCATCATCGGCACCAGCAGTGGCGGCGGGGACGGCTGCCGCCGGTGTTGCGGACGCGGCGGCAGGCGCCGCAGCGGCAGGGGCAGCCGCCACTGGCATGGCCATGGCCGCGACCGTCACTTGCCGCACCAGCTTGACCCGCATGTCGTTATCAACAAGCTCAATTTCGGTCAGGTCACTCTCACGCAGGATTTGCGCCAATTCCCGGATCGTCGCCGGGTCGAATTGCAGGTCCTTGCTCATGCTTCCTCATCCTGTGCGATCAGCCCCGCCATGGCGCGGATCGCCAGCGCATAGCCTTCAACGCCAAGCCCGCAAATCACGCCGGTCGCGGCCTTGGAAATAAAACTGTGATGCCGGAATTCCTCCCGGCGGTGGATATTCGTGATATGCACTTCAATCACAGGCACATCCACGGCAAGCAGCGCATCCATCACGGCGATAGAGGTCGTGGTATAGCCCGCCGGGTTCATGATGATGCCGGCCGCGCGCCCGCGGCATTCCTGAACCCAGGTCACCAATTCGCCTTCGCTATTGGTCTGGCGGAAATCAATGGCAAGCCCAAGCCCATCCGCCACTTCGGCGCAAAGGGCTTCCACATCATCCAGCGTGGCGGTGCCGTATTTCTCCGGCTCTCGCACGCCCAGCATGTTCAGATTGGGGCCGTTCAGAACGGCGATCAAAGGCGGGGTCACGACGCTTCCCTTGCGATCAAATCTTGCTGTTTGCGCTAGCACGGGGGGTCCAAGCTCAGCAAGCCGGGCGGGCGCTTGCCCTTCCGCCCCTGGACCGCCACATTGGTCCCATGTCTGCCATCGCCATTTCCGTCAACGGGGAAGCCCGCCAGATGCCCCAAGGCGCCACTGTCGCGGCGCTTTTGGCCGCCATTGGCCTTGATACCCGCAAGGTGGCGGTCGAACGTAATGAGGAAATCGTGCCGCGTTCCACCTATGCCGATGTTGCGCTACATGAAGGCGACAGGCTTGAAATCGTTCACTTCATCGGGGGCGGCTGAGCATGTCTGATACGGATGATGATAGCTGGCAGGTCGCCGGCCAGCGCTTCCAATCCCGCCTGATCGTGGGCACTGGCCGCTACAAGGATTTGGAGGAAACCGCTGCCGCGATCGAAGCCTCGGGGGCGGAAATCGTCACCGTGGCGGTACGCCGGGTCAATCTGTCGGACCCCAAGGCGCCGATGCTGCAGGATTATGTCTCCCCCAAGCGCTATACCTATCTGCCCAATACTGCCGGCTGCCATACGGCCAAGGATGCGGTGCGCACGCTCCGACTCGCCCGCGAAGCCGGTGGGTGGAATCTGGTGAAGCTGGAAGTACTGGGCCCGGCGCCCTTCCTTTATCCCGATATGCCAGCGACTTTTGAAGCGGCGGAGGCGCTGATCGCCGATGGCTTTCAGGTCATGGTCTATTGCGCGGATGACCCGCTGGCGGCGAAGCGGCTGGAAGATATGGGCTGCGTTGCCATCATGCCCTTGGGCGCGCCGATTGGCTCCGGCATGGGGGTTGTGAACCCCTATATGATCAGCGCCATCAAGCGCGAAGCCAAGGTGCCGGTGCTGGTGGATGCGGGGATTGGCACGGCATCAGACGCTGCTTTGGCGATGGAGCTTGGCTGCGATGCTGTGCTGCTCAATTCCGCGATTGCTCACGCAAAACACCCCGTGCGCATGGCGCGCGCAATGAAGGCCGCGGTGGAAGCCGGGCGCCATGCCTTCCTTGCGGGGCGTATGCCGCGCAATTACAGCGCGGATGCGTCAAGCCCCATGAGCGGGCTGATCCAAAGATAGGTCAGCCCGTCGCTACAGCAGATCACGTTCAGATGAAATCATCTTAGCTTGTGAAGATGCTCGAAAAACAACGGCGTAGAGCGTGTTGCGTGAACCCACGTGAACGCAACATGCTCTAGCTTCAGATGAAGGTCAGCAGGCGCCTTGGCGTATCCACCAAAATCTCCTTGATCTCGGCTTCCGAAAAACCGCGCCGGCGCATGAGCGGGATGATGATGCGGTGGATATGCGCGTAACCCCAACCACCCCAGCGGGTCATATGTGACCGGTGGCAGATGTCATGCGCAATCACGATCTGGCCCTTATGGCCACGATCCAGAATTTTGCGCATGGCGCGTAGCCGCCCGGCATCATTGGGCATATCCACATCCGGGTTGAGCGGATAAAGGCAGCTTTCCTGGCCGAACAAATCCCATTCCAGCACCACGCCCGTATCGGCAAGGCGAAACAGCGCATCGTCATCAAACACGGTGCGATCAATATGATCCATGATGGTGCGTGATGGATCACCGCCGCGCGTCTTGATGAATTCCATCACTTCCTGCGGTTGATCCTGCCGCCGGCCGGGATGGATGGTCAGCGCCGCGCCGGTTTCCTTTTGCGCAATCAGCGCGGCTTCCAGCACGCGACGTTCAAGCGGCGTCCAGGGGCTCTGGCAGCCAATCTCGCCAAGCAGACCCGCGCGCACTTCGGTGCCCCAGAGCCCTTCCTGCACCTGGGAAACCATCTCGGCCGCGAAATCATCAATGCTACGGTGGTGGTTTTCGGGCGGCTGGTATTCTTCCACGTAATGCCCGCAGCCCATCACGATATGGCAGCCCGTGGCGTCGCTGACTTGCTTCAGGCCATTCGGATTGGGGCTGATGCCGCCAATCGTCAGTTCCACAATCGTCTGGCAACCATGCGCGACGGCTTCCGCCACCGCTTCAATCGCGACCTCCACGCTTGGCTGATGCAGATTGGCGGGTGAACCGGCAACAGAAGTCGTCATGCCCCAATGATTGGCAAGCCCCGGTTCTTCCCCCTGATCCCCCTGCCGCAATGGCGGCGGGCGCAGATCCCAAATCAAATGTTCATGCATGAGCGTGGACCCAAGCACGGCGGGATCCACCAAGCCCTGCACGGTTTGCGCCTTGCCGCGCATCTGGTCTCTTGAAAGCCTGGGCATTGCCGTCAACCCCGCCGAATATTCCAAGGATAGGCGCCGGTGCCAGGCACAAAGCCGGAAAGCCCGGAGCGATAGGCGCTGGCGATGAAGAATTGCCCAAGCGGCAGCACGGGCACGTTTTCAAAACTCTCCTGCTGGATCACATCGGCCAGGCGCTTTTGCTCAGCTTCGGTTTCGGCGAGAAGCCATTGCGCTGCCGCTTCTTCCACGCGGGCGTTTTCATACCAGCCAAACCAGCCGCGTGATCCCATGCCACGCAGAATGGCGCTGACCGCCGGGTTGATGATGGAAACGCTGGGCCACCAGGTATGGAAAATGCTCCAGCCGCCGCGTTCTGGCGGTTCGCGGCTGGCGCGGCGCTGCACCACCGTGCCCCAATCGGTTTCCACCAAATCAACATTCATCCCAAGCCGGCGCAGCAGATCGGCCATGACATGCCCGAAGGGACCGATAGTCGGGAAATCGCTTGGGTTGATGATGACAACTTTCTCACCATTATAACCCGCCGCACGAATGGCGGCGCGCGCGGCATCCAGATTGCGCGGGCCTTTCAGTGCGGCATTGCCGGTGGTGCTTTCATAAGGTGTGCCGCAGGGCCACATGGAATGGCAATCGCGGAAGGCCGAAGGATCATTGCCCGTCACACCGCGCATGAAATCTTCCTGCTGGATGGCCTGCAAAAGCGCGCGGCGGATGGCCGGCTTGTCAAAAGGCGGGTGCAGGACATTGAAGCGCGACACACCAATATAGCCAAGCGTATTCAGCACCTTTACCTCAACACCACGGGCGCGACGCAACAGCGGCGCTAGATCTGCATTGATCTGTTCCCACCAATCAATCTCACCCGCCTGCAAGGCCGCGGCTGCTGTCGCGCTATCGGGCATGATTGTCCATTCAACGCGGTCCATATGCGCAACCTTGCCGCCAGCGGTGCGCGATGGTGCTTCCTGCCGCGGCACATAGCCATCAAACTTCGCATAAGCTGCGCGGCTGCCGGAGACATATTCGCTCGCCAGAAAGCGATAGGGGCCGGAGCCCACATGTTCCGAAATCTGCTGGAAGGGATCGGTCTTGGCCATGCGTTCGGGCATCATGAAGGGCACCACAGCGGCAGGCTTGCCGAGCGCCTCACGCAGCAATGGAAAGCGTGACTTCAACTTGATGCGGATGGTGCGATCATCTGCCGCGCCCCATTCATCCACAACAGCGCCGAGTGATTGCCCGAAAGTATCGCGCTTGGACCAGCGCGCCAGGCTTGCCGCGCAATCCTGCGCGCGCACCGGTTCACCATCATGAAAGCGCAAGCCTTCGCGCAGCCGTATAGTCCAGGTCCGGCCATCATCGGAAACCGTGTGCCCTTCGGCCATTTGCGGCGCGACGCGCAAATCATCCGTCATGCCATAAAGCGTGTCATAGATGTGCCAGCCATGGTTTTCGGTCACCGCCGCCGTGGTCCAGATGGGATCGAGCGAAGTCAGATTGGCTTGCGGCACGAAGCGCAGCGTCCGCGCACGCGCGCCTTGCGCCAGGGCGGGTGCTGCAGGTGCGGCAGCGATGGCGGCGGTACTCGCCAGAAAATCACGACGACGCATGTTTCTCTCTCCCCTTTTTCGACGCACCTGTGCGGCGCCAATGCGGAAAGCTTGGCATGGCTTGGCGAAAGGTCAAATGAAAAAGGCGATCCGGCCTTGGCGCCCTTCACATCGCGCGGATTTCCGCTTCCAGCAGCACGGGATCAGGAATGGCCCACCAGCGCGCCGGCACGGCGATTGCCGCTTCAAGCAGGCGCTTATACTCGGCCTTGGGAACTTCCACCGCACCAAAGCGCGCCAAATGGGCAGTCAGGAATTGCGTATCCAGCAACGCAAAGCCACCCAGCCGAAGCCGCGCCACCAGCGCCACCAAAGCCACTTTTGACGCATCTGTAATGCGGGAGAACATGCTCTCCCCAAAAAACGCACCGCCAATGCGCACGCCATAAAGCCCCCCCACAAGCGCGCCATCCTGCCAGACTTCGATGGAATGGGCGGCACCCATGCGATGCAGCGCGCTGAACAGGGTTTCGATTTCGTCATTGATCCAGGTATCGGCGCGCCCCGGCGCGGGTTCCGCGCAGCCCGCGATCACGCCGGCAAAATCCTCATCCGCTGTGATGATGAAGCGCCCCGAAAGCACAGTGCGGCGCAGGCGGCGCGGCAGGTGAAACCCGTGATCCAAAGGCAGAATGCCGCGCAGCGCCGGATCAAGCCAATGAAGCTTCTTGCTGCCCCTTCCTTCCGCCATTGGGAAAAGCCCCGCACCATAGGCGCGCAGCATCAATTCGGGCGTGATTTCGAGCGGCCGGCGGCTCATTGGCGCCGTCCCCGCAGTATTGACGGTACGGCGCTATTCTTCCTCATCCGCCGGGGCGATTGGAAGCGCGCTGGTTTCCTTATGCGTCGCCAGCGCTACCAGCGTTTCCGTGCGCATCACGCCAGGCAGCGCACGCAGCCGCAAATTAGTGAAGCTATCCACCGCGGCGAGGTCGGGCAGCCTAAGCTTCACCTGATAGGACCAGCGCCCGGAAATCGCGTGGCATTCCAGCACCGCCTCATCTGCTGCCATGGCGGCAATGAAGCCCGTTTCCGTGCCCGATTGCAGCATGACGAACACCCAGGCGAGCTGCGGGCAGCCCACCGCTGCCGGATTCAAATCCGCCCGCCAGCCGCGAATGGTGCCGCGTTCTTCAAGGCGTTTCACACGCTCCGCGGTTGCTGAGACAGAAAGCCCCGCAACCTTGGCGAGTTCCGCAAGCCCCGCCGCACCATTGCCCTGGAGTTCCAGCAGGATATTCCGGTCTATATCGTCCATAACCAGACTATATCCGGCAAAACCGGCAAAAGGAATGAAAATCTTATCATATTCGGCCAACTCCTGCCGCGCCCGGAGTGCGGCCAGCTCCCTTCCCCCGCGTCGCGGCAAAAACTGGATGACAAACTCACCCCACCTGATCGCGGTTGAAAGCCCCAGCCGCACAGGCCCGCATGCGGTTTGTGATGGCGGCGATCCTCGCGTTTTTTTGGCTAAGAGCGACAGGCGCCACACCCAAATTATCAAATGACGCCAAGAAATAACAACCCCTGGTTGTCTTGCGAATAATTTGGCACGCTCATTTAGTTCTTTTGTATTCAATAAATCTTTTGAAAATTTTCGGAATTTATTATCATTCTTACTTGTCAATTCATTTTATTTCTAATTAAAATAGATTTAAGCAATCAAAAAGAAGGCTTTTTCTAAAGACAATTTAGAAGTGCTCTGCATTTCATAAATGTTTTTCAGATACTTTATCCAAAACGGCTGAGGTTTTTCGCTTTATTTGCGAATTTTGCTTGCGAACTACGCGGCTACGACCCGCGTATTCTGAAAATGAGGGTATTTGCCATGAGTGGTTTCAACGAAACGGCGCTGGGTAGTGGTAACGACACCTTCGGGGGCACCAGCGGCAATGACTCTGTCCTTGGCGAGGACGGCAATGATTCCATCCTTGGCATCGATGGCAATGATATTCTTGATGGCGGCAATGGCGCTGACACGCTGAATGGCGGCGCTGGCAATGACACGCTGGATGGTGATGCGGATAATGATAGCCTAATCGGTAGCCTGGGCAATGATTCGCTGATCGGCGGCACGGGCACTGATTGGGCCAGTTACGAGAGCGCCAGTTCCGCCGTTACAGTCAATCTTGATACTGGCACCAGTTCCGGCGCGCTTGGCGCTGACAGGCTAACCGGCATCGAGAATATACTGGGTGGTAACGGGGCGGATAACCTCACCGGCGATAGTCAGGCGAACTTGCTTGATGGAGGGGGGGGTGACGACAGGATCGTCGCCACTGCAGGCAATGATACGCTGATTGGCGGTACTGGGACCGCAGATTATGCTGACTATCAAAGCATAACCCAGAGTATCACGGTTAATTTGGGTATCGGCCGCGCAACCCTGGGCGGTGGATTCGGTGAACAGAGTCTTGTTGGTTTCGAGGGGATTTTCGGCGGTTTCTTCGACGACAGTATTCTTGGTGACTCTTCAAATAACCTTTTTTTCGACCGCTCCGGCAATGATACTTATGATGGAGCCGGCGGCAGCTTTGATGCCATTTTTTATTCAGGTCTAAGCGCGTCAACGTCCTGGATCACGGTGAATATGGCCACTGGTCGCTCGACGACCTCAGGTTTTGGCGATGACTCATTTACCAACATCGAAGCCATTTATGGCTCTGCCGGCAATGACAGCATCCTGGGTAGTGGCGGCAATGATTATGCACGTGGCGAAGGTGGGAACGATACGATTGATGGCGGTGCTGGCACAGCGGACCGAGCGAGCTATTCGGAACTGTTGGCCACCCAATCAGTCACGGTCAATCTTATCCTTGGTGGTGCCACGGTTTCAGGTGGCCTTGGCAATGACAGCCTGATCAATATTGAACGTGTTCTTGGCGGAGCCGGTAACGATAGTATTCTTGGGGATGGCAATGCCAATTATTTTTGGGGTAATGGCGGTGACGATACGCTATCCGGCGCGGCTGGCAATGACACGCTGGATGGCGGCGCTGACAATGACAGTTTGTTCGGCGGTGCCGATACTGACCTGCTGATTCTTGGCGCCGGGAACAATACGGGCCTTGGCGAGGCCGGCAATGACACCATCATCCGCGGCGATGATGCGGGCAATAACAGCCTGGATGGCGGGACCAACGCTGACGTTCTTGATTACTCCCAGGTCACGCGCGACATCACGATTGATGTAACTAATTCAGCATCACAGCGCGCAACGCTTGACGGCATTGGCAATGATAGCATCATCGGCTTTGAAACCTATCTGCTCGGTGCGGGCAATGATAGCTTCCTGGGCGGCACTGGCGCCGAAACCATTGATGGCGGCGCGGGCGATGACACGCTGATTAGCCGCGTTGGCAATGATTTGCTTATTGGCGGCGCCGGCAATGACAGTATTTTATTCGGCCGAGGGTTGGTTGACCGAGACCACGCCCTGGGGGGCGACGGCAATGACACTATTTATGGCGTTGATGGCACTCAGATAGGCGGCTCAGGCCATGATACGCTGGAAGGTGGTGCCGGTGATGATTCGCTCTATGCGTATAATAGTAATGACCTAGTCTTAGGTGGAAGCAAT
>JBIIGZ010000244.1:0-3839 GCA_044236185.1 Roseomonas sp.
CCTTGAGGCGCCCAAGCGCTGACTGGCGCGCGGCGGCCCGCGGCGGCAGGAAGCCTTGAAACAGGAAGGGCTCGGGCGGCAGGCCGGACAGCACCAGCGCCATGACCGCCGCATTGGGACCCGGAATGGCCGAAATCGGCAGCCCCTCAGCGATGGCGGCGCGTACCAGCCGGAAGCCGGGGTCGCTCACCAGGGGCGTGCCGGCATCCGATACCAGCGCCAATTTTTGCCCCTGTTGCAGCATTGCCAGTAGGCGGGGAAGCTCGATCGCTTCATTATGGTCGTGCAGGGGGATCAGGCGCGCTGACACGCCAAGGCGGGCGAGCATTGCGCCGGTTGTTCTGCTATCTTCACACAGCACCGCATCGGCGGCCTTCAGGGCAGCCAGGGCGCGGGGCGAAAGATCCCCCATATTGCCTATGGGGGTGGCAACCAATGTCAGGCCAGGCCCGATGGCGGGCGCAGCCGAAGGATGGACCGACCGTGCCTCGTTTTCTGATTCGGCTGTCGTCACGCCTGATCGCCCTTGTTCCGCTTGGGATGCTTGTCGCGCTTGCGGCCTGTGCCCCGCAAGCCCCCATCATGGTCGGCGCCGCGCCAGGGGCCGTACCACCGGATATGGCGCGCACGCGGGTTGCGCTGCTGCTGCCGCTGTCGGGCCAGCAGGAAGCACTTGGCCGCGCGCTGCAACAGGCGGCGGAATTGGCGCTGTTTGAACAGAATGATCGCCGGGTTGAATTCGTGCCCCTGGATACGGGCGGCAATGCCATGGGGGCGGGGGATGCCGCGCGGCGTGCCATCAGCTTGGGGGCGGTCGGCCTGGTCGGGCCGCTCACTGCTGGGGAAACCGCTGCCACGGCGCCGGTTGCGCAAGCGGCGCGCCTGCCGGTGCTGGCCTTTACCAATGATGCGTCTCAGGCGCGGGCGGGGGTTTGGACGCTTGGTATCACGCCGGAACAGCAGATGCGCCGCGTGATGGGATCAGCCATGTCGGCCGGGGCGCGACAATTCGGGATGGTGGCGCCGGATGATGCCTTTGGCCGTGCCATGGCGGCGGCGATGCGCCAGACGGCCGCGGATTTCAACCTGCCAAGCCCCGCGATTGTCCTGTTCAATGAAAGGGCGGGTGCAGCCGGGCCCGTTGCGGAAATGGGGCGGCGCGCGAATAGCGCGATTGACGCCGTGGTGATTGGTGCGACCGGCTTTCGGGCGCGGGAATTGGCGGCGGCCATCCGGGCCGGGGCGCAGGAAAACCCAAGGCCATTGCTGCTGGGCCACGCGCTATGGATTGCTGATGCCGGGCTTGCCAATGAACCTGCCTTGCATGGCGCGTTATTCCCGGCGCCGGATGAACGCGCGCGCAATGCGTTTGATGGGCGCTACCAGCAGGCTTTTGGCGAACGCGCGCCGCGCATTGCGGGGGTTGCGCATGATGCCGCGCAGATGGCGGCGGGCTTGGCCGTTGCGCCGGCCGGCACTACGCCTGATGCCATGCCGCGCTTTGATGGTGTGGATGGCCCGGTGAAGCTGCGTGCAAATGGGGTGGTGGATCGCAGCCTGGCGCTGTTTCGCGTCTCTCCCAATGGCGACGCCGTTTTGGTGGAACCGCCCATGCCGCTTGGGGTTGGCTTCTAAGCCCATGCAGCGCGGCCGGTCTTTGGCATGAAGCCCTTGCTGCGCTTGACTTTTGCCATTGGTGCCGTGCCGCTGCTGGTGCTCGGCCTGTTGATGCTGACGCGCGAATTGCGCTTGGTACCGGGTTTGGCGGCGCTGGCCGCCATATTGCTGGCAAGCCTTGCGCTCGCCTGGGGCTGGCGCGCGCGGCTTGGCCTTGTCGCGGCCAGCCTTGGCGACGCGCTGGCACAAGTCAGGGCCGCGCCCACGAGGGTTGAGGCCGCCGCGCTGCCATCACCTGAGGTTCTGGCCGATGGCATTCGTCGCCTCGCGCGCGGTTTGGCGGAGCAGGGCGCGCTGCTTGAAAGGCTGCGCCGGGCTGATGCCGCGATTCTGGAAAACCTGCCCGAGCCTGTTCTGCTGCTTTCCGCTGAACGCGCCGTGCTGCGCGCCAACCCCGCCGCGCGGGCAATGCTGGGGCCGGAAGCGGCGGGGCAGGGGCCGGATGCGGCCGCGCTGCTCCGCCACCCCGTCTTGGCCGCCGCCATGGATGACGCGCTGACCCTGGGCCATTCCGTTACCGCGGAACTGCATTTGCCGGTGCCGGTCCCGCGAGAGGTCTCGGCCCGCGTCGTACCGCTTGATCCGCCGCTTGCCGATGGCGGGCGGCTTTTGATTCTACTGATTGATCGCAGCCGCGAAGCGGCGCTTGAAAGGACGCGCGCCGATTTCGTCGCCAATGCCAGCCATGAATTGCGCACACCGCTGGCAAGCCTGCTTGGCTTCATTGAAACACTACGCGGCCCGGCTGCCGATGATCCGGCGGCACAGCAGCGCTTCCTTGGCATCATGGCCGAGCAGGGTGAACGGATGCGCCGACTGATTGATGATCTGCTCAACCTGTCGCGTATCGAGATGGAGGAGCACCAGCCGCCGGTCGGCGAGGCACCGCTTGCGATGATCGCGCGTGCTGAGATGGAGGCACTTTCACCGCTGATGAAGCAGCGCAATATCCGGGCGGAACTGGAATTGGCAGAAGCGCTTGTGGCGCGGCCGGCCAATGCGGATCAGGTGGCGCAGGTTATCCGCAATGTCTTCGAAAATGCCATCAATCATGGGCGTGATGGCGGGATGATTATGGTCAGTTTGAAGCCCGCGGTGGCTGAGGATGGTACGGCAAGACCCGGCGCCTTGCTCAGCATTGCCGATGATGGTCCCGGCATTGCCAAGCACCATCTGCCGCGCTTGACGGAACGGTTTTACCGCGTGGACGCGGCACGATCCCGCCATAAGGGTGGCACTGGGCTCGGACTTGCCATTACGCGGCACATCATCATGCGCCATCGCGGAAGGCTTGTCATTGAAAGTACGGAAGGGGTCGGCACCAGGGTGAATGTCTGGCTGCCGACAGGGTAGCGCTGAGGCGCGCTCTCGGTCATGATTGACGCGACGGTCGGGCGCGGGCGGGCTTCACCGCCAAATCGCCCGCATGGCAATAAAAACGGGAGGATGTTCATGAAAATTCAACGTCGCGGTCTTTTGGCTTCAGCCGGTGCGCTGCTGGCCGCGCCCGCCTTGGCACAGCCGCGCTGGCCGGACCGGCCGATTGAAATCATTGTTGGCTTTACGGCCGGCGGTGCCACCGATCTTGATGCGCGGGGCTATGCCGCTGCCCTTGAAAAGCGCATCGGCGGTTCGGTGGTGGTGGTCAATCGCCCCGGCGCGGGCGGTGAGGTTGCCCTGGCGGCCGTGGCCCGTTCGCGCCCTGATGGCCATACCATCGGCACCACCAATATGCCGGGTTTGCTCACGATCCCGATCGAGCGCACGGCGCAATTCAAGCTGGATGATTTTGTCGGCATCGGCAATCTGGTAACCGATCCTTCCGCCATTACGGTGCATGAAGACAGCCCCTACCGGACGCTGGCCGATCTGCTGGCGGCAGCGCGGGCGCGGCCGGATACCATCACCTATGCCTCCCCAGGTGTGGGCACGGATGACCATTTGCAGTTGGTTTTGTTGCAGGCAGCGACCGGGACGCGCCTTGTGCATGTGGTGTTTCAGGGCGATCCACAGCTTCGCACCGCGGTGCTGGGCAAGCAGGTGGATAGCATGGGGCTCAATCTGGGGCCGGTCACCGCCAATACCGATAAGCTCCGCGTCCTGTCCCAAGGCGGCGCCACGCGCAGCCGCTTCCGCCAGGATGTGCCAACCCTGATCGAACT
>JBIIGZ010000102.1:0-12395 GCA_044236185.1 Roseomonas sp.
CACCAGGGTCACGGTGCCGTCTTCCACCACGGGCAGAAAGCCATCCTGTTGCGCGCGGTTGAAGCGGTGGATTTCATCCACGAAAAGCAGCGTGCCTTGGCCGTTGGATTTGCGCGCGCGGGCTTCCTCAAAGGCGCGCTTCAAATCGGCGACGCCGGAAAACACGGCGGAAAGGGCGGTGAAGCGCAGCCCCGCCGCTTCGGCCAGCAAGCGCGCAATGGTGGTTTTGCCGACACCTGGCGGCCCCCACAGGATCAAGGAAGCGAGCGACCCGCGCGCCAACATGCGCGAAAGGCTGCCTTCCGCCCCCAGCAGATGATCCTGGCCCACGACCTCGGCCAAACTGGCGGGGCGGAGCCTATCGGCCAGGGGCCGTGCGCCTTCGGTGGGCGCGGCGGCGGGCTCTGGCGCGCCAAACAGGTCAGGGGTGGCGGGGGCGCGGGCCATGGGGCAGTTCAGCGGATCGCCAGCGCATTGCCGGGGCTGCCAATGCCGCCGCGATGGTTCAGGGGGGCGGCGGTAAAAAACGCTGTGAAGCGGCCGGAGCCAGCGCTGTCCTCGGCGAGTGCTTCGAAATCGAAGAACTCGCCCAGGCACAAGCCAAGCCGGGCGATGGCGAGATGGAGCGCGGGCTTCCAGGGGAAGATCGGCCAGGCTTCAACCGTTGGGTTATCGGCGGCGACGGCGGCAATGCCCTGGTCCCAAAGGAAGCGCCACATGCCTTCCCCGCCATCCAGGCCGGAATAATCGCGCGCGCCGGCTTCGCCCTGGATCAGCAAGTGGCGTGCATCGGCGTCCGGCGCGGCGCGGAAGGCCGCGAGCCAGCCGGTCCGCACCAGCAGGATATCGCCGGGGCAGAGCGTGACACCTTGCGCGGTAAGGCAGGCGGCAAGGTCCTCGGCGGTGGCGCGCTGGCCTCCCATGGCGCCCCAATCGCGGCCGGTGCGCGCGAAATGCCGCGCGAGGTCGGCCAGCACGGCGCGCCCGGCGATGCCATGTGCCAAGGCCTTATCAATGCCGTTGCGGCTTTGCGGGCCATGCACAATGGAAGAAAGCGGCGCGTGATTGTAGAAACCATGCGTGGCGTCAGCGAAATGCGAAAGCCCGTCCCATTGCGTGCTACCTTGCAGCCAGAAGCCATCCAGCTTGTCATCGCGCGTGATGCGGCCGGGGTGGTCTTCACTCACCATCACCGGGGTGGGGGCGGCGCGGCGGCGATGCGCGCCTTCATGCGCGGCGCCGAAGGGCTCGTCCAAAGGCAGGTTCACGTTGAAGCGGCGGCCCTGGCGGATTTCATCGCGGGCGGCGGCGACGGTGGCATCCGTAATGCGGTTCAGGGTGCCGATCTGGTCATCCGGGCCCCAAACGCCCCAGGAAAGCGGCAGGCCGGTGGGATCGCCCTCGGGCCGGGGGAGGTCATCATAGCGTGGCGGAGTCTTCATGGGGTTAGTCTAGCCCCAAGCAGCGCCGCGCATCACCCCTGGCTTGACGCGCCCTGCCCGCGCCCGCACATCCTCCCCAAGGATAAGGAACGCTGCCCATGAAAGTGACTCGTCGCGCGGTATTGGCCGCTGCTGCCCTGCCCATGCCTGCCTTGGCTCAGGCGCGCAGCATGCGGCTTGTGGTGCCCTTCGCTGCCGGTGGGGCGGCGGATTCGGCGGCGCGTACCTTGGTGCCGCGCATGGCGGAACGGCTGGGGGCGACGATTGTGGTGGAAAACCGCACCGGCGCAGGGGGTTCCATCGGTGGCGCGGAAGTCGCGCGCGCCGCACCTGATGGCAACACGCTGCTGTGGGATGCGTCATCGCATATCGTGAACCATGCGCTGCTGCGCGGTCTTTCCTTTGATTACGCCACGGCCTTCACGCCGATTAGCATGGCAACCAGCTTCCCGCAGGTGATTGCGGTGAAGGCGGATTTCCCGGCGCGCGACCTCGCGGCCTTTATCGCGGCGGCCAAGGCTCGGCCGGGCGCCATCAGCATGGGCACGCAGGGCAATGCCACGGCGGGGCATCTCGGCCTTGTGCAATTCACCCGCGCCGCCGGCATTGAAGTGATCCACGCCCCCTATCGCGGCGGGGCGGATGCCGCGCGTGACCTTGCGGGCGGTAATCTGGATGGCGTTTTCATCACGGCGCTTTCCGCCGGCCCCGTGGTGGATAGCGGGCGGGCGCGCTTCCTGGCCGTTGCCAGCGCCGCGCGCCTCGCTGCGCGGCCGGAGGTACCAACCATCGCCGAAAGCGGCTTCCCCGGCTTTGACATCAGTGAATGGGTCGGGCTTTTCGCCCCCGCCGGCACCCCTGCCCCCATGATCGCCCGCCTGCATGAGGCCCTCGCCGCCAGCCTGGCCGAGCCTGAGGTACGCGCCCGCCTGGCCCAGCTTGGCGCCGTTCCGGTTGGCAGCACGCCCGAGGCCTTCACGCGCTTCGTCACGGAAGGCCGCGCTGCCATGACCGTGCTGGTGCGCGAAGCCAATATCCGTGTTGAATAGGACCGCGCTTCTAACCCTGCTGGCGCTGCTTAGCGCCACCCCCGCCCGCGCCATGGACCCCGATATCATGAGCGTGATCGGCCAGCCCGTGCTTGCCCTTGCGCAGCGCCCGGAAGTGGGCGCGGTACTACGACCCGCAAGTGGCGGGCATCGCAGCGTGATCGCTGAGGCATTGCGCGAACCCGGCCCTGGCGTTGGCTTGCTGGATGGCAAATATCTGCATGGTCATGGCTGCAACCCGGAAGGCTGCCGCGTGCGCGGGATTTTCCTCGCCTGGGATTTGAAGGGGGAGCGGATGTTCATGCTGGTGACCGAAGAAGGCCGTGTGCGCGCCTCGATCCCGCCTGACCCGCGCGCCTGGCCGCGCGAATTGGCCGCTCCTTTGGCGGGTGTTTCGCCGGCACTTTCAGAAGCCATCGGCAAAAGATGAAATAAAAAAGGGCGGCCCCTGATCAGGACCGCCCTTTTCGTGGAGGGGAATACCCTCAGCTTTCCGCTTCTTCTTCAGTCGCTTCCGGCTTCGGGCCGCTATCCAGGCCCTTGGCGCCCGGGTTGCGATCCACCAATTCAATCACCGCCATATCAGCGGCGTCACCGTAGCGCATGCCGGCCTTCAGCACGCGGCAATAGCCGCCGGGCCGCGCCTTGTAGCGCTCAGCGATTTCGCCGAACAGCTTCGTCACCACCGCCTCATCGCGGATCTGCGACAGCGCCTGGCGGCGCGCATGCAGGCCACCGCGCTTGCCGAGCGTGATCATCCGCTCAACATAAGGGCGCAATTCCTTGGCCTTGGGCAGCGTGGTCGTGATCTGCTCATGCTTGAGCAGAGAGGTCGCCATATTGCGGAACATCGCCGCACGATGGCTTGACGTGACATTGAGCTTCCGCCCAGACAATCCGTGACGCATCTTTCTTACCCTTCAGAACGAACCGATCAGAACGGTTCATCTGCCCTTTTCGCCAAATCCTCGATATTTTCAGGCGGCCATTCCGGCACGGTCATGCCGAGGCTGAGCCCCATATTCGTGAGGACTTCCTTGATTTCGTTGAGCGACTTGCGGCCGAAATTCGGCGTGCGCAGCATTTCCTGTTCGGTCTTCTGCACCAAGTCGCCGATATAGACGATGTTGTCGTTCTTCAGGCAATTCGCGCTGCGGACGGACAATTCAAGTTCATCCACCTTGCGCAGCAGATTGCGATTGAACGGCAGATCGTCGCGCATCTCAGAAGCAAGTTCGGGACGCGGTTCGTCAAAATTGATCAGGATTTGCAGCTGTTCCTGAATGATGCGCGCGGCAACACCCACGGCATCTTCCGGCGCCAGCGTGCCATCGGTTTCCACCGACAGGATCAGCTTGTCATAATCCGTACGCTGACCAACGCGGGTCGGCTCCACGCGATAGGCAACGCGGCGGACCGGCGAATAGATCGCATCCACCGGGATAAGGCCGATCGGCGCATCTTCCGGGCGGTTTTCAGACGCCGGCACATAGCCCTTGCCGGAATCGATAATCAATTCCATGGAAAGCTTCGCGCCGTCATCCAGCGTGCAGATCACCAGATCAGGATTGGCGATTTCGATATCGCCCGAGGTCTGGATCTGCCCTGCGGTGACTTCACCAGGGCCGGTTGCCATCAGCGCCAGGCGCTTTTCACCTTCACCCTGATAGCGTAGCGCAAGCTGCTTCACATTCAGGACGATATCGGTGACGTCTTCGCGCACACCGGGAATGCTGCTGAATTCATGCAACACGCCATCGATGCGAATTGCCTTCACCGCCGCACCAAGCAGCGAGGAAAGCAGCACGCGCCGCAGCGCATTGCCAAGCGTCATGCCGAAGCCACGTTCCAGCGGCTCCAGCACCAAGGTGGCGCTGCGCAGCGGGTTGATCGTCGGCTCGATATGCTTCTGCGTTTCGATCAGGGAACGCCAGTTGCGGTCAAGCACGTTCATGTCTCTCCTATCGGGCTGCGGCGGTCAGGCGTGGCACGCGTATCAGACGCGGCGGCGCTTGCGCGGGCGGCAACCGTTATGGGGAATGGGGGTCACATCGCGAATGGCGGTAACCTGAAAGCCAACGGCCTGCAGGGCGCGCAGCGCGGATTCACGGCCCGAACCAGGGCCGCTCACCATAATGTCAAGTACTTCCATCCCATGTTCACGCGCCTTGCGGCCCGCATCTTCGGCGGCAACCTGCGCCGCATAGGGGGTGGATTTGCGGCTGCCCTTGAAGCCCTGCGCGCCGGCGGAAGACCAGGCAATTGCATTGCCCTGTGCATCCGTGATGGTCACGATGGTATTGTTGAAGGTGGACAGCACATGCGCAACGCCGGAAGAAATATTCTTCCGTTCCTTGCGCTTCACCGGGCCACGAGCGGCACCGCCGCGGGGTTCACGAGCCATCTTACTTCGTCACCTTCTTCTTGCCGGCGATCGCGACCGCCTTGCCCTTGCGGGTACGCGCATTGGTATGGGTGCGCTGGCCGCGCACCGGCAGGCCCTTGCGATGGCGCAGCCCGCGATAGCAAGCAAGATCCATCAGGCGCTTGATGTTCATCGCCTGCTCACGCCGCAAATCGCCTTCCACGCGGTATTCGCGGTCGATCAATTCGCGGATCCGCATGATTTCATCATCGGTCAGCTGATTCACACGGCGTTCGGCCGGGATGCTCAACTGATCGCAGATGACCTTAGCGTTCTGCGGGCCAATGCCATAGATATAGCGAAGCGAGATCAGCACCCGCTTATTGGTCGGAATATTCACGCCGGCGATGCGCGCCACAGTGCCTCTCCTGGGGCCGAGCCCCCCGATACCGCCGCGGTAGCCCTTGGGGCCCAGCCGGCGGAGTGTTCCGAATGATTTTGCAACGACAAAGAGCGGCCGGAGTTAGCCCCCGCCGCGGGAGCAGCGGGATTAGCCCCAGAGCAATTTCCCGTCAAGCCTTTCCTGACAAAATTTCACCGATCTGGCGCGCGACTTCCTCCATGGAAGCCATGCCGTCAACGGCGTTCAACTTCCCTTGCCCCGCATAATACGGAAGCAAGGGCGCAGTCTGGCGATGATAGGCTTCAAGCCGTGCTGCCACGGTTTCCGCCTTGTCATCCGCCCGACGGGAGAATTCAGCCCCGCCGCAGCTATCGCAAACCCCGGCCTTGGCCGGCTGCTTGAAACTATCATGGTAGCCGGCACCGCATTTGGCGCAGCTATAGCGGCCAGAAATGCGCTCCACCAAGGCCTCGCTATCCACCTTGAGCTCAATCACGTGATCAAGCTTCAGGCCGCTTTCCTTCAGCATAGAATCCAGCGAAGCCGCCTGGGGGGCGGTGCGCGGAAAGCCATCCAGTATAAAGCCATTGGCGCAATCAGGGCGCGACACGCGCGCCTTCAACATGGCGGTGATCACCTCATCCGGGACCAGCTCACCACGCTCCATAATGCCTTTCGCCTTCAGGCCGATTTCGCTGCCCGATTTCACCTCGGCGCGCAGCATGTCGCCGGTGGAAATCTGCGCAATGCCGAATTTCTCTTCCAGCATCTTGGCCTGAGTGCCCTTGCCCGCGCCAGGCGGGCCAAGAAGGATAAGGTTCATCCGTTTCCTCCGTTCAACGCCCGCGCGGCTGCCCACGGCCGCCAAGACGCGCTTTCTTGATCAGACCTTCATACTGATGGGCAAAGAGATGCGATTGCACCTGCGCCACCGTATCCATGGTCACTGAAACAATGATCAGCAGCGACGTGCCGCCGAAGTAAAAAGGCACGCCATATTGGCTGATCAGGATTTCAGGAATGATGCAGACAAGGCAAAGATAAGCCGCGCCCAGGACCGTAAGACGTGTCAGCACGCGGTCCAGATATTCGGACGTATTCTGCCCAGGCCTGATCCCAGGAATGAAGCCGCCATATTTCTTCAGATTATCCGCCGTTTCGGTCGGATTGAAGACGATGGCAGTGTAGAAAAAAGCGAAGAATATGATCATCGCCATATAAAGGAACATATAGGCGGGCCGACCATGGGCCAGCATGGCGGTTATCGTCTGCAACCAACCATCCGACATATCCTGCGAAAAGCCTGCCACGGTCGCTGGTAGCAGCAGAAGCGATGACGCAAAGATCGGCGGAATGACGCCCGAGGTATTGAGCTTCAACGGCAGATGCGTCGCTTCGCCCCCGAACATGCGGTTGCCCACTTGGCGCTTTGGATATTGCACCGGGATGCGGCGCTGCGCGCGTTCAATGAAGACAACGAAGGCAATGACCAGCAGCGCGATGATCAGGAAGGCGATGATGAAAATCGTGGAAAGCGCCCCCGTACGGCCCAGTTCCAGCGTACTGATCAGCGCGGACGGCAAATTCGCCACAATGCCTGCGAAAATGATAAGGCTGATGCCATTGCCAACCCCGCGCGCCGTGATCTGCTCACCAAGCCACATCAGGAACATGGTGCCGCCCACCAGCGTGATCACACAGGAAAGCCGGAAAAAGATCCCTGGATCATAAACCGCCGCGCCAAATTGGCCGCGCATGGATTCAAGCCCAATCGCAATGCCATAGGCCTGGAAGATCGCAATCGCGACCGTAAGGTAGCGCGTATATTGATTGAGTTTCTTCCGCCCCGATTCGCCTTCCTTCTTCAGGGCTTCCCAGGCAGGGATCGCGGCGGTCATCAACTGCACAATGATGCTGGCGCTGATGTAGGGCATGATGTTCAGCGCAAAGACGGTCATGCGCCCAAGCGCCCCGCCCGAGAACATGTCGAACATGCCAAGGATGCCGCCGCCATGCTGCGCGAGGATTTCACCCATCACAGCCGCATCAACACCAGGCACGGGGATATAGGTGCCGATGCGATACACAATCAGTGCGCCAAGCGTGAACCAGATACGCTTCTTGAGCTCGGTCGCCTTGGAGAGCACACCGAGGTTCAAATTGGACATCGCCTGTTCCATGGCGGACGCCATGCGCATTCTCCCAAAGCTGCTGAGCGTCCCTAGGCTACGCCCTGCCTTCAAGCCCTATGTGGCGCCGCGCCTGTACAAGACAAGCGCGCTTTGCCCGAATGAAAGCGGCGCCCGAGTAACCCCGTGCGCCGCAAAGAATCACTGCCGCATCGCGATCAGGCGGCGCGGAGCCAACAAATCTCAGCCAGCCTCAGCGGGTGCGGCCGGCGCGGTGACCGTCACGCTGCCACCCGCGGCTTCCACCGCCGCAATGGCCGCGGCCGAAGCGCCGGAGACGGAAATCCGCACTGCACGCTTGATCTCACCCTTGCCGAGCAAGCGCACACCGATGAACTTGGCACTGGAACGGATGACGCCTGCAGCGCGCAGCGCCGCTTCATCCAGATCCTGACCAGCGGGCAGACGCCCCGCTTCGATCGCCGCGTCCAGCGTGCCGATATTCAGCGTCGCGTAGAGCTTACGGAAATTATTCACGAAGCCGCGCTTGGGCAGACGCCGATAAATCGGCAACTGACCGCCTTCAAACCCGTTCAGCGAAACGCCGGTACGCGCCTTCTGGCCCTTCACACCGCGACCGCCGGTCTTGCCCTTACCAGAGCCAATACCACGGCCAATGCGCTTGAACTTGGGGCGCGCGCCCGCGTTATCGCGGATTTCATTCAACTTCATGGTTCAATCCTCCACCTTCACCAGGTGGGCGACCTTGCGGATCATGCCGCGCACCGCAGGCGTGTCTTCAAGCTCACGCGTACGGTGGCGCTTGTTCAGACCAAGGCCAATCAGGGTTTCCTTCTGGCCGGGCTTGCGCCCGATAGGCGACCCAAGCTGGGTCACCTTCACTGTCTTTTTCTCAGCCATTCGCGGCCTCCTGCGCCTCAGCGGCGCCTTCCTTCCGCTGGCCGAGGATGTCAGCCACCTTCTTGCCACGGCGTGACGCAACAGCACGCGGGCTGGTGCAGCGCTGCAGCGCGGCAAAGGTGGCCTTCACCATGTTATGCGGATTGGCAGAACCCAGACATTTGGCAACGACATCGCCCATGCCCAGCGTTTCAAACACGGCGCGCATCGGGCCACCCGCAATGATGCCAGTACCAGCCGGCGCCGCGCGCAACACCACGCGCCCCGCACCGAATTCGCCGACCACATCATGATGCAGCGTGCGGCCTTCGCGCATTGGCACACGGATCATCGTGCGCTTGGCGCGTTCAGTCGCCTTGCGAATCGCTTCCGGCACTTCGCGCGCCTTGCCGGCGCCCCAGCCAACACGACCCTTTTCATCACCCACGACAACCAGTGCGGCGAAGCTGAACCGACGACCACCCTTCACCACCTTCGCAACGCGATTGATGGTAACCAGCTTGTCCTTCAGCTCATCGCCTTCCTGGCGTTCCGTGCGCTGTTCCCGATCACGATCACGGCCACCGCGACGACGACGTTCACCGCCTTCACCGCCTTCGCCACCGCTCCTTGGTTCACGTGCCATCTTGTTCAATCCTTCAGAACGACAGCCCGCCCTCGCGGGCGCCGTCCGCGAGCGCCTTGACGCGCCCGTGATAAAGATAAGGTCCGCGATCGAAGACCACCGCTGTCACACCGGCTGCCACAGCACGTTCGGCAATCAACTTGCCAACCGCTGTCGCCGCTTCTGTATCAGCACCAGTCTTCAAGGCTTCACGCATGGCCTTTTCGAGCGATGAAGCAGCAGCGACCGTGCGGCCCTGCGAGTCATCAATGACCTGCGCATAGATATGCTTGCCGGAGCGGAAGATGGAAAGGCGCGGACGCCCACCCGACTTCATCCGGATCTGATAACGGAGACGACGCTTGCGCCGTTCCTGAAGATCGAGCTTGCTGGCCATTACTTCTTCTTCCCCTCCTTCCGGAGGATCTGCTCATTCTCGTACTTGACGCCCTTGCCCTTGTAAGGCTCCGGCCCGCGATAGGCACGGATTTCGGCAGCAACCTGACCGACCTGACGCTTGTCAGACCCTTCAACCTTGATCGCTGTGGGGCGTTCGCAGGTGATCTTGATGCCAGACGGGATCGGGTAGCGGATTTCATGGCTATAGCCGAGGCTGAGCACCAGATCCTTGCCCTGAACCGCTGCGCGATAACCCGTACCGTTGATTTCCATTGACTTCACGAAGCCAGTGGAAACGCCCGTCACCATGCTGTTGATCAGGCTGCGCGTGGTGCCCCACATGGTGCGCGACCGGCGATCATCACGGCGCGGCTTCACCGCCACCTGCTGAGCGCTGATTTCCACATCAACATCATCCGTCAGGTCAAGCTTCAATTCACCAAGCTTGCCCTTCGCCACCAGCGTGCGGCCGGAAAGCGCAAGCTGCACCCCCGATGGCACCTGAACCGGATATTTTCCGACGCGAGACATTGCCAAACCCTCCGTCAGAATACGCGACAGAGAACCTCGCCGCCAACATTGGCAGCGCGGGCCTCATTTTCGCTCATCACGCCACGCGGCGTGGAAAGGATGGACATGCCAAGCCCGTTATAGAACTTGGGGAGTTCAGCGATCTTCGAATAGACCCGACGGCCAGGCTTCGACACGCGCGTGATTTCGCGGATGGCGGGCTCACCTTCGGAATACTTCAATTCGATATCGATGAACTTGACGCCAGGGCGCAGTTCTTCGGTGCGCCAGGCGCGGATGAAACCTTCGCGCTTCAGCACATCAAGCACGTTTTCACGCAGCTTGGACGCCGGCGCCTTGCAGCGAGACTGGCGCGCAGACTGCGCATTGCGGATGCGGGTGAGCAGATCGCCCAGCGGATCGGACATGGACATGCCGGGCTTCCTTACCAGCTGGCCTTCACGACGCCCGGAATCTGACCCTGATTGGCCAGCTCACGAAACGCGTTACGGCAGAGCTTGAATTTGCGGTAATTGCCGCGTGGGCGCCCGGTAAGTTCGCAGCGCAACCGCACGCGATTCTTGGCGCCATTGCGGGGCAATTGCGCCAGTTTCAGCGTCGCTTCGAAGCGATCTTCCATCGGCAGCTCACGATTCATCACCGCAGCCTTCAATGCAGCGCGCTTGGCGGAATGCAGCTTCGAAAGCCGCTCCCGGCGCTTGTTCTTTTCAACAGACGATGTCTTAGCCATACGTCATAACCCTCCGGAACCTGCCGGGATTACCCGGCGGTTTTCCAAAAAACTCAATTCTGGAAAGGAAGCTGGAACGCCTTGAGCAGCGCCTTCGCTTCCTTGTCGGTCTTCGCCGTGGTGACAAAGACAATGTCCATGCCGCGCACCGTGTCCACCTTGTCATAAATGATTTCGGGGAACACGATCTGCTCCTTCAGGCCAAGGGCATAATTGCCCCGACCATCAAAGCCACGATTGCCGGGAATGCCACGAAAATCGCGCACGCGCGGCAGCGCAATGGTCACAAGTCGGTCAAGGAATTCATACATGCGTTCCTTGCGCAGCGTGACCTTGCAGCCAATGGCCTGGCCTTCACGGATCTTGAAGCCCGCGATCGCCTTCTTTGCCTTGGTCTTCACCGGCTTCTGACCCGAAATAAGGGTCAGATCCGCCACCGCGGCATCAAGCTTCTTCTGGTCACCGGCAGCTTCGCCGACGCCCATATTGATCACGATCTTTTCAAGCTTGGGCACTTCCATCGGATTCGTGTAGCCGAATTCCTCAGAAAGCTGCTTGCGCACCACGTTATCGTAGTGCTGGCGCAGCCTGGGCTGTTCCTTCACGTCGCTCATGCGTCAAGCACCTCGCCGGAGGCGCGCGCCACCCGGACCTTCTTGCCATCTTCCAGCACCTTGAAGCCAACCCGCGTCGGCTTGCCGGATTTGGGATCAATCAGCGACAGATTCGAAAGATGAATCGGCGCTTCCTTTTCATTGATGCCACCGGGGTTGCCGACACCAGTCGCCTTCTGGTGACGCTTCACCAGGTTCACGCCCTGCACCAGCGCGCGATCTTCAGACGGCATCACGCGAATGACTTCGCCCTGGCGCCCCTTGTCGCGGCCCGACAGGATCTGGACCCGATCACCCTTCCTGATCTTCTGAGCCATGGCTTACAAGACCTCCGGTGCCAGAGAGATGATCTTCATGAACTTCTTCGCGCGAAGTTCACGCACCACCGGGCCAAAGATACGCGTGCCGATCGGTTCGTTCTGCTTGTTGATCAGCACGGCCGCATTGCGGTCAAAGCGAATCACAGAACCGTCATTGCGGCGTACCGGGAAGGAAGTCCGCACGATCACCGCGCGTTCCACCGTACCCTTCTTCACCTTGCCGCGCGGAATTGCTTCCTTGATGGAAACGACGATCACGTCGCCCACACCAGCGGTCTTGCGCTTGGAACCGCCCAATACCTTGATGCACTGCACGCGACGCGCACCGGAATTGTCGGCGACTTCCAGATTGCTTTCCACTTGGATCATGGATCAGCCCTCCGTCGCCGGCGCCACGGCTTCGCCGTTGCGCGCCACCACCAACCAAGCCTTGCGCTTGGAAATCGGGGGGCATTCTTCGATTTGCACCACGTCACCTTCCTTGCACAGGTTGGCATCGTCATGCGCCGCATACTTCTTCGACTTGCGGATGAATTTCTTGTAGAGCGGATGCATCACGCGACGTTCGACCAAGACCGTAATGGTCTTGTCCATCTTGTCGCTGACGACCCGCCCGGTGAGGACGCGCTTCGGCATCGCCGTCGGTCTCCTCTCAGGCTTTGGTTGCGGTGGCGCGGCTGCGCTCACCGATGATGGTCTTAACCCGCGCAATGTCCCGACGGACCTGGCGGATACGGCTAAGAGCTTCAAGCTGCCCGGTGGCGCGTTGGAAACGCAGATTGAACTGCTCCTTACGCAAATCAAGCAACATTGTGTTCAGCTCATCAGCCGATTTGGCGCGAACATCGCCGATCTTGGTCATGGCCATGATCAAGCCTCCAGACCCAG
>JBIIGZ010000245.1:0-3803 GCA_044236185.1 Roseomonas sp.
CCGTGTTACCCCGCAACCCGCCATGGTTTGGCTGAGGTCAGACGTTTGAATTACCATTTCGTAATTTTACACCGTCTGCGCGCTGCCGCCGATGCATAACTTAGCTACATCGGCCGACACGACACCGCAAATATCTTGCCACCAATTTCCTTTCCATTTCTAATGCACATCATTCAAGCATCTGCGGGGCCAGGCGCATGTCGGATCATGATGACCACGACCATGATGATCATGATCATCCGCCGCCCATGGTCTACCTACCGGAAGCGGAGCCGAATGGTTTCGGCGTGACCAGCACCACGAATGGCAGTCAGAATTCTGGCGTTATTTCCAGCCTCACGGGCGGCAATTTCGTCATTTCCTTCCTGTCCAATGGCAGTGCTGATGATGGCCAGGACATTAGGGCGCGGTTCTTTCGCCTGGATGGCGCAGCGGTTGGGCCTGACATACGGGTGAATGAAACGACCGCTGGCACGCAGACCGGCATTAGTTCGCTTGCACTGAATGACGGATCCATTCTGATCACCTGGCGTTCACCCGATCCTGCCAATTCAAGCAATTCACATCTTTTTGGCAGGCGCTTCAGCGCCGATGGCGTGGCCCTGACCGGAGAGGTGCAACTCAGCGCCAGCGGTGCAGACGGATCCTACAGCTTCTCGCAGCGCAGCGGGAATGATGGATTGCTCATTTTCGCCTATCAGAATGATGGCGAGATTCAAGGCCGAAGCTTCAATCCCGCGACACTTGCGGCACAGACTAGCGAAGCGCGGCTCAATACAACGCTGACGGGGACGCCCGCATCGATTGGTTTCCAGACGCTCTCCAACAACAATCTTTTGCTGCGTTTTGATTCGCCTGAAGGCGGGGCGAATGGCACGGAAATTCGCAATCGGGTATTTTCGGTTGGCACTGACGGGGCCTTGACGCCCGTTAGCATCAATTCCTCTACCGATGACTATCTGGTCAATACGACGTCAACCGGCGAGCAGACGGGTGTGCGGAGCAATCGGCTTGCCTACGGAGCGCTGTTGGAAGTCTGGCAGTCCACTGACACGGGCGATGGGTCAGGCACCACGATCCGTGCGCGCTACATGTCTTCTGCCGGTACACCCACGGGTTCAGATTTTGTTCTAAATACAACAACAGCCGATAATCAGCGCTCCCCCAGCATCCTCGGCTTCAATGACGGCCGGCGCCTTGTCTGGTGGCATTCCTTCGAAAACGGCACCACCGACACTATTCGCGGACGCTGGGTGGACCATGATGGCGTGCTTAGCGCCAGTGATTTCGTCATCACGACCCTGCCTGATACATCGGTCCCTAGCTTCACCCTGGCGCTACTGGCGGACCAAAGCGTCATCGCGGTCTATGACGGCACGGCTGCTTCGGATGATAACGGCACCGGCATTCAGGCAACGCGCGTGATGAACCTTGGTGCGCCGCTTTTCCCGGCCCCTGGCGCACCCAATGAATCGACGCTGCCGCGCGTTGACACCACCCCCTTCGATGACGTGCCGCTGCCGAGTTATGATTGGGATACGGCAGCCGCACAGATCACACGCAGCATCACGCCTGAAACGCCGCGCTTCACCAATGGTCCTGGCAATTCCCTGGCCATGACCTTTGCCTTTCGTGACACCGAAGATGGCCGTCCCGCGATGACAACCGGTGCATCAGGCTTCGGTCGGCTGAATGACGCCCAGATCACGGCCGCGCTTTACGCCATGCAGCAATGGCAGGATGTGGCCAATATCACCCTGACGCGTGTACAGGACCCGGGAAGCGCATACAGCAATAATGCGCAATTTACCCTTTGGAATTACACAAGCGCGACATCAGGGTCCGGTCCAGCCAGCGCCTCTGGCTATGGTGGTGCAACCAATTCCAGCGGGTCTTGGCAGAATTATGTTTACCTGAACGCGGCAAAAACGCTTGCTACCGCGCCAACAAGTGCCAATGGCGGCCTTGAATTCTACATGCATGAAGTCGGCCATGCGCTCGGCCTGTCTCATCCAGGCCCCTACAATATCGGCGGTACCGGAACCTATACCGCCTATGCGCGCGACGCGATTTTCTATGAGGATACCGAACAATACACCTTGATGAGCTATTTTTCGAGCAATATCACCCACGCGGCCTATGGCACCGCCAGCGCGGCGACACCGTTGCTGTATGATATTGCCGCCATCCAGCGCCTTTACGGTGCCAATATGAATACGCGCACGGGAGACAATGTCTATGGCTTCAACGCCAATGCGGGGCAGGCCTTCTCCATCACTGGCGCGGATCAACAGATCGTCTTTTCGGTCTGGGATGCCGGCGGGCGCGATGTTTTCGATTTCTCTGGCTATGATGAAGCGCAATGGATTGATCTGAATGCGGAAGCCTTCTCCTCGGTCGGTGGGCTACGCAATAATGTCTCCATCGCCCGGAATGTAACCATCGAAGAAGCCTATGGTGGTTCAGGCGCTGATAGCATTCTGGGTTCCACTGGCAGCAATCTGCTGCGCGGCAATGCCGGGGCGGATACGCTGGATGGCGATGGGGGCAGTGATGTGTTGGAAGGCGGTTCGGGCAATGATCTCTATCTGGGTGTCACCGGCGCCGATCAGGTGAATGAAGGCGCGGGCGGCGGTGCGGATACGCTGATGGCCTCGACCAGCCTTTTCCTGCCGTCGAATATCGAGGTTGCGATCATCGCTGACCGCGTGCGCGATATCAGCCTTACCGGTGGTGCGGCAGATGATATGCTCATCGGCAATTCGCGCGCCAATGTGCTTGCGGGGGATGCGGGCGCCGATACCCTGAATGGGATCGCCGGCGATGATGAGATTTATGGCGGAGGCGGCAATGACCTTCTTATCTCTCGTACCGGTGCCTTGCTGCTGGATGGCGGCGCAGGGGATGATGTGATTCTGGTCGGCGATGCCAATCTTGCCGCTATCATGGCGTTGTTCGGCCCGGTTTGAATGCTTTCGGCCCTTTATCTCGGGTCGCATGCTCGGCGCCGTTGCCGATACGCTGCGCACAGCTTCGGGACTTATTCACCATGGACATGCCCACCCTTCACGATAGCAAAATCTCACCATCAACAAAAAGGATGAAGTGCCATGGCGACCTCTCAGCGCGAAGAACGGGAACTCCTCGGCCACGACGCCTTCTCCCTGATCGCGCCGACCCACCAGCCGGCCATCGCCACCCTGCCAGCTGAGGAGCTGCGCGCCATCGCGACCCGGTTGCGCGCGGAGCACGCGAAGCTGCGCGATCTGATCCGGGAAGGCCACCGCGCCAAGCGCGGCAAGGGCGATGCCCGGGCCGCCGCGAATGCCGAAGCCGGCAAGGCAACCCGCCGCAAGCAGGTTTATGCTGCGGCGCTGAAGCGGGTGAATAGCCGCTTTGATGAACTGACGCATGAACGCCGCCGCGAAGAGCACCGCGCAGCGCTGAAAGAAGCGCTCGCCCGCCGCCAGGCGCAGCGCGCGCAGCATCCGGGTGCTGGCTTCGGTTCAAGTGCCGGCATGCAGAGCAAGGCGAATGCGAAGGGCAGAAACCACGTCCATGGGGCGCGGGTTGGCAGCGTTTCAGCCCAGGGCAAACGCGCCCAGGCACGCCGCGACGGGTAAGCTTTAGCCGCCGGGGGGCTGGGGCGCAGCCTCCCGCGGCAGGGCAAAGACCCCACTCGCGCGCAAGACCGGCTTACCATCGGCGGTACACACACCTTGCGCGAACACAAGCGTACGGGTGCGGCGCAGCAGCATCGGTTCGCATTGCAGCCAGGTGCCGAGTAGGGCCGGCGCCAGATA
>JBIIGZ010000246.1:0-3761 GCA_044236185.1 Roseomonas sp.
CCTCGGCCGAAAGTGGCACCAGCCCGCGCTGCCAGGCAAAGCCCAGCATGAAGGGATTGAGGTAGATGGCATCGCCCAAATCACGCTCAACACGCGTGAGCGCCGGAATGGTCAGCGCTTCGCGGCAAGCAGCGCCCAGGCTTTGCAGCATGGCGCCATTGTCGTAGCGGGTTTCCGTATCCTTCACGAATTGCGCAGTGGGGGAGAGATCCGCATTCACAATCGCCGTGCTGCGCGCGGGGCCAAGCAAGGGCCGCGCGGTGCGGCCATGCGCTACCACCATATCAGCGGCCAGCAACAAATCCGCCTCCCCCGCCGCAATGCGCGCGCCGGAAAGCTGATCCGCCGCCGCGCCCACCGGGCCGATGCGCAACTGCGCGTAAACCCCGCCCCCCTTTTGCGCGAGGCCCAAAAAGTCCAGCGTACGCACCGGCCTGCCTTCCAGATGCGCCGCCTGCGCCAGAATGGCCGCCATGGAAGAAACCCCCTGCCCACCGACGCCGGCAATCAGCAGATTCCACGCCTCACCCTGGATGGCGGGCAGGTTTGGTTCGGGTGGTAAGGGCGGCAGCGTGATGGCCACAGGGCGCGCCGGTTCCGCGCCGATCAGGCTGACGAAGGAGGGACAAAAACCCTCCACGCAGGAAAAATCCTGATTGCAGGCGGATTGGTCAATGCGGCGCTTGCGGCCGAACGGCGTTTCAATCGGTTCCACCGCCAGGCAATTGGATGCGCGGGAGCAATCACCGCAATCCTCACAAATGCGTGGATTGATCGCGATGCGGCGATTGGCGCGCGGTGCGAGGTCCCGCTTGCGCTTGCGGCGGCGTTCGGTGGCGCATTCCTGATCATAGATGATGGCGGTGACACCCTTAACCGCGCGCAATTCCTTCTGCACGGCATCAAGCCGCGCGCGATGATGGAAGCCGACGGTTGCCGGGATCAGCGGATGGCCGCGATGCCGGTCTGGATCATCGGAGACAATTTCAATCCGCCCCACACCTTCGCCATGCAATTGCGCGGCGATATGCGGCACATCAATCTCGCCTTCCGGGGTTTGCCCGCCGGTCATGGCAACAGCGCTATTCACCAGAATTTTGAAGGTGATATTGGCATTGGCCGCGACCGCGAAGCGCACGGAAAGACTGCCAGAATGGGCGTAAGTGCCATCGCCCATATTGGCGAAGATATGTTCCTGGCTGGTGAAATGTTCCTGCCCGATCCAGGCGGAGCCCTCTCCGCCCATTTGGCAGAAGAAATCCGTCTCCCGGTTCATGAAGCGCGCCAAATAATGGCAGCCAATACCGGCGAGCGCGCGGCTGCCTTCCGGCACGCGGGTCGAGGTGTTGTGCGGGCAGCCAGGGCAGAAATACGGGTCACGCCCATGCACGGGCAATTGATCTCCGGCGGCAAGGCTTTCCAGTGCCGCCATGCGCGCCAGCATGGCATTAGTACGAAAGGCTTGTGGCAGGCGCGCGAAAAGCGCGCGCAAAATCTGCGCAGAGTCGAGTTCATTCAAATCGGACAGCAAGGGCCGCCCGGCCTCATCTCGCTTGCCGGTGATGCGCGGGCGGCGATCCATGTGAAACAGCGCATCGCGCAACTGCCATTCCAGGAAGGACCGGCGATCTTCAATCACCAGGATTTCCTCAAGCCCCTCGGCGAAAGCCCGCGCGGCATCGGCATCCAAGGGCCAAGCCAAACCCACCTTCCAGATGCGCAGGCCCTGGGCGCGGGCGAAATCCTCGGAAATGCCGGCCTCGGCCAAAGCTTGGCGCAGCACCGTGAATGCCTTGCCGCGCACGGCGATACCGAAGCGGGCATCGGCGCTATCCAGCACCATGCGGTCAATGCCATTGGTGCGTGCAAAGGCATTGGCGCGCGGCAGCTTCACATGGCGCAGGCGTTCTTCCTGCACCATCGGCGGGTCAGTCGCGCGGATATGCACGCCATCGGGCGGGCTTGGCATGCCCTGCGGTTCACGCGTGGCGTAAAGGGCGGGGTCCAGCATCACCGTCATGGTCGCATCCATGGTGTCGGCCACGCATTTCATGCCAACCCAGGTGCCGGCGTAACGGCTCAGCGCAATGCCCTTCAGCCCATATTCCAGCACCTCCGCCACATCGGCTGGGTCCAGCATGGGGATTTCAAGATCCATGAAGGCATATTCGCAGCCCGATGTGATGGTGGACGATTTGGACGAAGGATCATCGCCGGCCAGCGCCAACACTCCGCCCAGCGGCGCGCTCCCGGCGGAATTGGCATGGCGGAGCACATCGCCGGAGCGATCAACGCCTGGCCCCTTGCCATACCAAATGCCGAAAACACCATCCAAGCGTGCACCGGGCGTCAGATGCACCTGCTGTGAGCCCCAAATGGCGGTTGCCGCCAAATCCTCATTCAGCCCAGGCTGAAACACCACATCATGAGCGCGGAGCCTTTCGGCCTGGCGCGCCAATTCCCGGTCAAAGGCGCCAAGGGGTGATCCGCGATAGCCCGAAATAAAGCCCCCGGTGCGGAAACCCTGCGCTGCATCCATTTCCTGGCGCAGCATGGGCAGACGCACCAGCGCATGGGTCCCCGTCAGCAATACGGGGCCGGTGCGAGCTTCCCAACGTTCTTCGAGCGTGGCCCCTGGCCTGATGATGCTTCCCATGGGGCCATTGTGGCGATTGCCACCGCGAATGCCAATCGCCAAATAAGGGTTTGGATGCGCGAAATCAGAATTTGCTGGGCCTTTTGCCTTGCTGGTCGGGCGGGCAGCGGTGCTGATCATTCCGACCGCCCGTTATCCGGCAGCAGGCAACGCCGTATCAGCCGGTGATGTATCCTTCGAGCTGACTGATGTGAAAGCTCTGATCCGAGATGATTTCCTTGACCAGATCGCCAATGGAAAGGATGCCTATCACCTGATCATTCTCGACCACCGGCAAATGCCTGATGCGCCGTTCCGTCATCAGGGCCATGCAGGCATCAACCCCCTGAGCCGGCGTCACATGGACAACTTTGGGCGTCATGATCTCGGCAACACGCGTTTCGTGGGAAGATTTGCCAAGCAGTATCACCTTGCGCGCATAATCGCGCTCAGAGAAAATGCCGGCCAGCCGTGTGCCATCAAGCACAATCAACGCGCCGATATCATGCGCCGCCATCAGTTCAAGGGCCGCATAAACCGTGGCATCCGGCGCGACCGAGATGAACCCTGCCATTTTTTGGTCCAATAGCTTGCGTGCAGTCTTCATCGTCGCCTCTCCCTCAAGAGATCGATGGGCCGTCTGCCAGAGCATTTTCAAACCGCGTGGCATAACTCAGTGGTTCGGAAAATGCGGCCCAACAAAGGTTCAGAGAAGTTCCCCTGAACCAGCGTGAACGGAAACCGGACTAGCGACTGAAACGGGCTTTTCACGATGCCCTTTTCGTCCTTTCTCTTGTAGTTCTTTCGAGCTTGCGAAATCAAGTGTTTTTTGCGGCGGCATCAGACGATGCGCTTTGTGGCAGCCCCAATGCCAGGCCGCTATGCGCGCGGTTGAACAAAGAGCCGAACAAGTCTCGCCACGAGCAAATGGGCGCCTGCGGTTGGGTATATGTCGCGCAAAAACGTGAATGACGAGGATGCGTCCGGGTTTGAGAAACCTTTATGCCTAGATTGCGCCAAACAGGAAGTTTGGCATTATCGAGCCATGACAAAGACGCCGCCTTTCCTGCAAATCCCTCGCTTTGACAGGGTTGATGGCTTCACCCTTGGCAATGGGGAGGATCGC
>JBIIGZ010000103.1:0-12053 GCA_044236185.1 Roseomonas sp.
AGGAAGGCGGCGGCCATGCCGGAAGCGGTTTGCAGAAAGCGTCGCCGCCCCAGACCCTGCTTTGCACCGATCTCATCGGCCATTTCCTTGATGCGCGCTTCGACTGCCTTTTGTTTTTCGGTCTGCGGCATTGGCCAGAATTCGTCAGATGAAACCACCTGTGTTGGGATGGGTGAGGGGAACATCACCTCATCCGCTGGCTGCAATTGGTTCAGATCATCATCGGTCAGAAACCCGCCCATATCCCGTCTCCTACACTTGGGGAGCGCTTAGTCTTCTTCAGGCAGATACCGAAAAGCAAGAAAAACCTATAAGCGAAGAAAGCCGCTTGCCAGGTGCATCCGGTCAATCCTATTGAAAGCAAAAGAAATCTCGAAGGAGGACACCATGATCTCTCGCCGTCACCTTGCCCTGCTTGCCGCCCCTGCGCTGCTGCCAGCAATTGCGCGCGCGCAAGATGCCTGGCCAAGCCGCCCTGTCACGCTGGTGGTGCCCTGGGCCGCAGGCGGTTCAACCGATGCGGTAGCGCGCATTCTGGCGCAAAAGCTTTCCAGCGATACGGGCCGCAGTTTTGTGGTGGATAACCGCACCGGCGCCAATGGCACAATCGGCTTCAATAGCGTCGCGCGCGCGCGGCCCGATGGCTATACCATGCTGGTCAGCACGGTCAGCACCTATGCCATGGCGCCGCATCTGATGCCGCTGCCCTATGACAATGAAAAGGATTTCGTCGGTATTGGCTTGATTGCTTCCATGCCGATCATCATGGTGGTCAATCCAAGCTTCCCCGCGCGCACACTTGCGGAGTATGTTGAGATCGCGCGTCGGCCGAATAGCAACCTGACCTATGCCAATTCCGGTACCGGGTCTTCCACGCATTTGGCGACCGAGCTGTTCTTGCAGGAAGCGCGGCTCACCATCCAGGATGTTGGCTATCGCGGCGGCGCGCCGGCGGTGCAGGCGGTGCTCGCCAATGAAACGCCGATGGTTTTCCAGGCTGCATCGGGCATTTTGCCGCATATCCGGTCTGGCTCCCTGCGCGCGCTTGCCGTGGCGACGAAGGAAAGAAGCCCTCTCACGCCCGAGATCCCAACCTTCGCCGAACAAGGCTTCCCGGGCGTGGAAGTAGTGGAACATATCGCCCTGCAAGCACCGGCCGGCATGCCCGCCGATATCCAGGCGCGCATGCATGCGCTGACCAAGGCCGCAATGGAAGCGCCCGATACGCGCGAACGCTTAAGCACGCTTGCGGTCGTGCCGACGGTTGGACGCACCGCAGAATGGCCAGCTTATTTCGCGGCAGAAAACGCGAAGTGGCGCAACATGATCCAGGCGCGCAACATCAAACTGCAATAAGGGCGGATTTAGGCCGAGGCCGGCTTGCCAATACCAGCCGTGCCCGGCCGCCCGTAAAGATGCAGCGCGCGCCTTTCGAAGGCGCGCACCATCAACCGCACCGCTTCATTGAACACCACGCCAATCGCCACTTGCAGAATGCGGCTGCGGAATTCGAAATCCACGAAGAAATCCACTTCCGTCCCGCCCGTCACCGGCGTGAAGTGCCAGTGATTGTTCAAATAGCGGAAAGGGCCGTTTTCATAAGTCACGTGAATATGGCCGGGCTTGTTCAAACCAACGCGGGACCGGAAGGTTTCGCGAAACATGCGAAAACCGATGGTCAAATCCGCGACCAGCAATTGTTCATCGCGGCTCAGCACCCGCGCGCCGACACACCAGGGCAGGAATTCAGGATAGCGCGCCACATCCGCGACCATGTCGAAAAGCTGCTCCTGCGTGTAGCGGAGCACCTTCTTTTCAGCATGGGTCGGCATGTCAGCTTCGCGCGGCCAGCTGCGCGTTGCGCGCCGCACTCAGCGCCGCGAAGTCGCGATCCGCGTGATAGGAAGAACGGGTCAAAGGTGTCGCGGACACCAGCAAAAACCCCTTGCCGCGTGCTGCCTTGGCGTAATCCTCAAACTCATCAGGTGTGACGAAGCGATCCACCGCCGCATGCTTCACCGATGGTTGCAGGTATTGGCCAATGGTCAGGAAATCCACCTCGGCAGACCGCAGATCATCCATCACCTGCAGCACTTCAATGCGCTTTTCGCCAAGCCCCACCATGATGCCGGATTTGGTGAAGATGGAAGGATCAAGCTGCTTCACACGATCAAGCAAGCGCAGAGAATGATAATACCGCGCGCCAGGCCGAATGGACGGATAAAGCGCCGGCACGGTTTCCAGATTATGATTGAAGACATCCGGCCGCGCCGCCACCACGACTTCCAAAGCGCCATCCTTGCGCAGGAAATCGGGCGTCAGCACTTCAATCGTCGTCCCAGGGGCAGCGGCGCGAATGGCGCGAATGGTCTCGGCGAAATGCGCAGCCCCGCCATCTGCCAGATCATCCCGGTCCACGCTGGTAACCACCACATGGCGCAACCCAAGGGCAGCCACGGCTTCCGCCACGCGGCGCGGTTCATCCGCATCGAGGGGCTTCGGAATACCGGTCGCGACATTGCAGAAGGAACAGGCGCGGGTGCAAGTCTCACCCATGATCATCATGGTGGCGTGGCGCTGAGACCAGCATTCGCCGATATTCGGGCAGGCCGCTTCCTCACACACCGTGACTAGCTTCTTCTCCCGCATCAGGGCGCGGGTTTCCAGATAAACCGGATGCGTCGGCGCCTTTGCCCGGATCCAGGCGGGCTTGCGCTGGATGGGGTTGTCCGGGCGATGCGCCTTTTCCGGATGCCTTTCGGCACCCGTCTTGGCGGCGCGATGGTCAATTTCGATACGGTTTGCAGCCATGATGTTACTAGATGTGGATCACCCGGCCGTAAGCATCAAGCACGCTTTCATGCATGGCTTCCGAAACCGTGGGGTGCGGGAAGACGGTATGCATCAATTCGGCCTCGGTTGTCTCCAGCGTACGGGCAATGCCATAGCCTTGGATCATTTCCGTGACCTCCGGCCCCACCATATGGGCGCCGAGCAAAGCGCCCGTCTTGGCGTCAAATACCGTCTTCACAAAGCCTTCCGGCTCACCCATCGCAATCGCCTTGCCATTGCCAATGAAGGGGAAGCGCCCGACCTTCACCTCATGCCCCTTGGCCTTGGCGGCAGCTTCCGTGAGCCCGACCGAGGCCACTTGCGGCCGGCAATAGGTGCAGCCCGGAATATTCAGCATATCCATGGCATGCGGATGCAGGCCGGCAATGGCCTCAACGCAAATAATGCCTTCATGCGATGCCTTATGCGCGAGCCATGGCGGGCCGGTCAGGTCGCCAATGGCGTAGACGCCAGGCTCTCCGGTACGGCCTAAAGCATCCGTGATGATATGGGTGCGGTCCACCTGAATTTTCGTGCCCTCAAGGCCCAAATCTTCGACATTGCCGACAATGCCAACGGCACTGATCAGCCGATCCGCCTTGATCTCAGTGACCTTGCCGCCGGCCTCAACAATCGCTGCCACGGCGTCGCCTTCCTTGCGCACGCCTTGCAGCTTGGCACCCACCAGCACCTTCATACCCTGCTTTTCAAACGCCTTATGCACAAAGGCAGAAACCTCAGCGTCTTCCACCGGCAGAATGCGATCCATCGCTTCAATCAGCGTCACTTCGGACCCCATATTGCGATAGAAGGACGCGAATTCGGACCCAATGGCGCCCGACCCAATCACAATCAGCCGCTTGGGCAAAGCAGGTGCAGTCATGGCTTCGCGATAGGACCAGATCAGCTTCCCATCCGGTTCAATCCCCGGCAGCACCCGCGCCCGCGCGCCGGTTGCCAGAATGATATGCTTGGCGACCAATTCGGCCACCGGCTTGCCATCCTTGGTCACGGCCAGCTTGCCGTCGCCGGTCAGCTTGCCATGGCCATCAAACACCGTGACCTTGTTCTTGCGCAGCAAATGCTTGACGCCACCCGAAAGCTGCCCCGCCACGCCGCGTGAGCGCTTCACCACTTTCGCGAAATCAAAGCGGATATTGTCAGCCGCGAAGCCATAGGCATCCAAGCTATGCAGCAAATGATTGATCTCAGATGCGCGCAGCAGCGCCTTGGTGGGGATGCAGCCCCAATTCAGGCAAATGCCGCCCAGATTCTCGCGCTCCACCAGCGCGACCTTCATCTTCAATTGGCTTGCACGAATGGCCGCGACATAGCCGCCAGGTCCGCCACCCACCACTACCAGATCAAATGCCTCAGCCATGTCTCAGGCTCCTTCCTCTATTCGGCCAGGCGGTCGAGCGCCGCGCCGTCAACGCGTTGCATGGTCCATTGATCAAGCCCACGCGCACCCATGGCGCGATAGGCACCAATGGCGGGCTCATTCCAATCCAGCACATTCCATTCCAGTCTTGCGCCGCCTTCATCTTTCACCTGCCGCGCAAGGCGACGGAAGATGGCGCGCGCGATACCGCGGCCACGATAGGCGGGCTCCACAAAAATATCCTCCACCCAAATGCCATGCCGCGCGGTGAAGGTGGAGAAGGTGCGATACCAGATGCAAAGCCCAACCGGTTTGCCATCCGCTTCCGCGATAATGGCCGCAGCCCGAGGCGTTTCGCCAAAAAGCGCCGCAGCAAAATCAACCTCGGTTCCCTTGGCCTCATGCAGAAGCTTTTCATATTCGGCCAAGGCGCGGACGAAATGCACCACCACCGGCACATCAGCCGGTGTTGCATCGCGCAGCGTGAAGCCCGCACCCATCAGAGCATCAGGCTCAGCGGATCCTCAATATTACGCTTCAGCGCTTGGAGGAATTCCGCCGCCAAAGCGCCGTCAATGACGCGATGATCCACGGAAAGTGTCAGCGTCATCACCGTTGCGATAGCGAGCGCACCATTCTTCACCACCGGGCGCTGTTCGCCCGCGGATACCGCCAGAATGCCGGCCTGGGGCGGGTTGATGATGGCAGCGAAATCCTTCACGCCATACATCCCCATATTGGAGATGGAAAAACCGCCGCCCTGAAATTCCTCGGGCTTCAGCTTACCGGTTTTGGCGCGTGCGGCGAGGTCCTTCATCTCATTGCTGATAGCAGCCAAGCCCTTGATATCGGCGCCCTTCACAATCGGCGTGATCAGCCCATCGGGAATGGAGACCGCGACCGAGATATCAACATCATGCAATTGCAGGATGGCATCTTCGGTCCAGATCGCATTCACATTGGGGAAGCGACGTAGCGTGACGGCGGTTGCCTTGATCACCAGATCATTGACCGAAAGTTTGTAGACGCCGTGGCCATCCTTCGGGCTCCGCGCATTCAAATCAGCGCGGATTTTCAGAAGCGCATCAATTTCCACATCGGTGCTGACATAGAAATGCGGGATGGTCGCCTTGGATTCGGCAAGGCGGCGCGCAATCACCTTGCGTATGCTGCTATTCGGCACAGCGGTATGCGGTGCCGTAATCGCGACCGGCGCTGCGGGCCGCGGTGCAGCAACGGGCGCAGGCGCAGCAACAGGTGCGGCAGCAGCAACGGGCGCAGGACCACGTGACAGCGCGGCATCCACATCCGCCTTCACAATCCGCCCATTAGGGCCGGAACCGGCGATTTGGCCGATATCCAAACCAGCCTGTGCGGCCATGCGGCGGGCCAGCGGGCTGGCAAACACGCGATCACCCGAAGCAGGTGCGGGCGCTGGCGCAGCAGCGGCGGGCATTGCCGCAACAGGCGCGGGTGCCGCAGGTGCGGGTGCGGCAGCAGGGGCTGCTTTCGGCGCGGCGCCAGCGGCGGGCACGGCTTCGCCCGCTTCCACCAGCACGGCGATCACGTCATTCACTTTCACGCCCTGCGTGCCGGCTGGCACCAGGATGCGGCCCAGAATGCCCTCATCCACGGCTTCCACTTCCATCGTCGCCTTATCGGTTTCGATTTCGGCGATCACATCACCGGCCTTGATCCGGTCACCTTCCTGCTTCAGCCAGCGCGCCAGATTGCCCTCTGTCATGGTGGGCGACAAAGCCGGCATCAGGATATTCGTTGCCATGATCTTTCCCCTTATCGCCGATAGGTGACGCTACGCGCCGCTTCTACCACCTGGTCCAGGCGCGGTAGCGCGAGTTTTTCCAGATTGGCCGCGTAAGGCATGGGCACATCCAGGCCAGTCACGCGCACCGGCGGCGCATCCAAATGATCGAAGGCGGTTTCCATGATTTGCATGGCAACCTCCGCCCCAATGCCGGCGAAGGGCCAGCCTTCTTCCAAAGTCACCAGGCGATTGGTCTTGCGCACGGAAGCCGCGATGGTTTCCGTATCCAAGGGCCGGATGGACCGCAGATTGATCACCTCGGCACTGATCCCCTGTTCCGCGAGCTTTTCCGCCGCCTGCATCGCCATGCCGACCATGATGGAGAAGGCAACAATGGTGACGTCACTGCCTTCCCGTTCCACCTTGGCTTTGCCGATATCCAGCACGAAATCATCTGCTGTCGGGCATTCGAAGCTTTGCCCGTAGAGGATTTCATTTTCCAGCACGATCACCGGATTGGGATCACGAATGGCCGCGCGCAGCAGCCCTTTCGCATCAGCGGCCGACCAGGGCGAAACAACCTTCAGCCCCGGGCAATGCGCATACCAGGAAGCATAGCATTGCGAATGCTGCGCCGCGACGCGTGAAGCCGCGCCATTCGGACCACGGAAGACGATGGGGCAGCCCAATTGCCCACCCGACATATAAAGCGTCTTGGCGGCAGAATTGATGATCTGGTCAATCGCCTGCATGGAGAAGTTGAAGGTCATGAATTCCACAATGGGCTTCAGGCCGGTAAAGGCCGCACCCACCGCCATGCCGGTAAAGCCATGTTCGGTGATCGGCATATCCATCACGCGGCGTGGGCCGAATTCTTCCAGCAAGCCTTGACTGATTTTATAGGCGCCCTGGTATTGCGCGACTTCCTCACCAATCAGGAATACATCCGCATCAGCGCGCATTTCTGCCGCCATGGCATCACGCAAGGCTTCGCGCACCGTGATGGTCTTGGTCGGGCCCCAATCCTTCTCGGGCGTTGCAGCACGCGGTGCAGCGGGTACGGAAGCCGGGGCGGGCGCGGCGGCGGGTGCCGGTGCTGCCATCGGTGCGGGCGCGGCTTTCGCGTTGCCGGCGCCGCCATCCAATTCGGCAATCGCCGTGTTCACCGCAACATTTTCGGTGCCTTCCGGCACAAGGATGGAGGTCAATACACCTTCATCCACCGCTTCCACTTCCATGGTGGCCTTATCGGTTTCGATCTCAGCGATCACCTCACCGGATTTCACCTTGTCGCCGGTTTTTTTCAGCCAGCGGGCCAGCTTGCCTTCCGTCATGGTGGGGGAAAGCGCGGGCATCAGGATTACGGCACCCATCTCAATTCGCCTCCACCAGAATATCGGTCATCAATTCGCTCTCGGGCGGTTCCGGGCTTTCCTGCGCGAAATCAGCGCTATCCTGAACAATCGCCTTCACCTCATCATCAATCACCTTGAGGTCGGTTTCCGTCACGCCGAAATCATCCAGCAGCGCCTTGCGCGCGGTTTCAATGCAATCCGATGTTTCGCGCATTTTCTGCACTTCTTCGCGCGTCCGATACTTCGCGGGGTCGGACATGGAATGGCCGCGATAGCGATAGGTCTTCATTTCCAGCAGATACGGCCCCTTGCCGGCGCGGCAATGCGCGACCGCGCGTTCGCCCGCTTCGCGGACGGAAGCCACATCCATCCCATTCACCTGCTCACCAGGGATGCCCCAGGGTGCGCCATTCTGCGACAGGTCGCGCGAAGCGGATGCACGATCAACGCTGGTGCCCATGCCGTATTTGTTATTTTCGATGATGAAAATGCAGGGCAGTTTGAACAACGCCGCCAGGTTCAGGCTTTCAAATACCTGCCCCTGATTGGAAGCACCTTCCCCGAAATAGGTCACCGCGACCCGACCATCCTGCCGATACCAATTGGCGAAGGCGAGGCCATTGCCGAGCGAGACCTGCGCGCCGACAATCCCATGCCCGCCGTAGAAACCCTTCTCCCGGCTGAACATATGCATGGACCCGCCCTTGCCCTTGGAATAGCCACCAATGCGCCCGGTGAGTTCCGCCATCACGCCGCGGGCTTCCATGCCGGTCGCCAGCATATGCCCGTGGTCGCGGTAGGAGGTGATCACCTGATCCCCTGGCTTCAGGCACATTTGCATGCCGACCACCACCGCTTCCTGGCCGATGTAAAGGTGGCAAAAGCCGCCAATCAGCCCCATGCCATAAAGCTGGCCCGCCTTTTCCTCAAACCGGCGGATCAGCAGCATATCGCGATAGGCGCGCAGCATTTCGTCGCGCGAAAGGGATGGGGCTTTGGCTTTGCCGCGCCGCTTTGTGGCGGCTTCTGTGGCTTGGGGCATCGGGTATCCTCCGCAACTTAGCTTCCGGACGCAATTAGCGCCGGGCAATTCCGAATTTCAAGCCATGAAACACTAAAAAACCGTGTTTTTGCAATGCAATAATGAAATTAACTGTAATTCGGTTAAGTGCTTGTTTCGCCATACAGGAGGCACCCATGGCATTACCCCAGCGCCATAAGCCAGGTTCCGTAGGGTCTGAAAAATCAAGCAAAACAGGCTGAAGGCGCCCGCCGGTCAATAAAGCCGGCGTTCCGGCCCATAGGGCACGATCACCTCATCCCGCCCAACCATATTGAGCAGCGACCGGGCGCGTTCTTCAAGCTGATCCCGGTCAAGCCGATCACCACGCAAGCCCGCCACGCGGCGTTCCATTGAATCCCGCTCGGTCTCGGCCTGTTGCAGCGCCGCCCGCGCGGCCGTGATATCCGCCTCTCGCTTGTCGCGCGCCATCAGCCCGCGTTCGCCATGCACGGCATGCCAGGCGAAATAGCCCGAAACCGCGAGGAACACGGCCGGCACCAGCACCCCTTTCAGGATGCGCTTGAAGATGGAAAGCAGCGCCATAAGCGCGATAACCCCGCGAATTGAAGTGATGTCTAAAGAATCGATTCTTGGGTCGCTTGTCCAGCGCCAAATGCCATAAGCCCGAATTTTCGCCCAAAAACAGGGCCGAAACGCGCTTTGCTTGACTTTCATCATCTGGGGGAGCCCAGATGCCCGTCAAACAAAGCGACCAAACCCTAAGCCGGAAAACGATGCCGCCCGCCCCGCCTGAGATCAGCATCCTGATGGCCGCCCATAAGCTGCGGGCGGAAATCCCGGCGGCGGTGGCTTCCGTCTTTGCCCATGCCAAGGATGCGGCAGTGGAGGTGATTATCGCGTCAGATGACGGCACGGATTACCGCGAATGCCTGCCCGCCGATCCAAGATTGGTATTCGTTCCGATCGGGCCGATTGCTTCTGGCGCGCCCGCCGCGCGCAATCGTGCGCTGGCTTTGGCACAAGGCAGCTTCATCACCATGCTGGATGCTGATGACGCCTATGAAGGAGAAGCGCATGGCATGGCGCAAGCGCTTGCCCTGGCACGCAGCCAAGGGGCCGCTGTGATCCCGAGCATCATCCGCACCCCGGAAGGCACAGCGCTCCGCCACACGCCTCCAGCGGGGACACAAAGCCTGGGCTGGCGTGAATGGCGGACGGTCTTTGCATCGCTCCATCTACTGCGCCCGCGTGCCTCCACCGAGCCCTTTCGCCCCTTCCGCCTGATTGATGATGTGTGGTCGGATTTGCAGGGCCTGGCACAGGCGGGTGGTCGGGCGCCAGTCTGCGACGCCCTGGCCTATCGCTACCAACTTCGCCCTGGTCAGCTTACCGACACGCGCGCCGACACGTTTGATGCCGATTACGCCGCAGCGCTGGCAATACTGCGTGACAAGCCGGGGGCTTTCGGCGCCGCCACACCGGAAGTGGCGCGCATTCTATGGCGCTGGCGCGCGATGAACCGTTGGGCGGAACGTGCCACCAAGGGCAATACGCGCCAGCTTGGCCATTATCATCGCCATGTCGCGGCCTATTTGGCAGGCCGCAGCAACGCTTAACGGCGCAGCACGCCCCGCCCGGCATAGCGCGCCGCCGGGCCAAGCCCTTGTTCAATCCGGATCAACTGATTGTATTTCGCAAGCCGATCAGACCGCGACAGGGACCCGGTCTTGATCTGCCCGCAATTGGTCGCAACCGCCAAATCCGCGATGGTCGCATCCTCGCTCTCACCCGAACGGTGGCTCATCACCGCGCGATAGCCGGCGCGATGGGCCATTTCCACCGCCTCCAGCGTTTCGGTCAGCGTGCCAATCTGGTTCACCTTTACCAGGATGGCATTCGCCGTTGCCGTTTCGATACCCTGGCGCAGGCGCTCGGGGTTGGTCACGAAAAGATCATCGCCGACCAACTGCACCTTGGCGCCGATGCGGTCCGTCAGCAGCTTCCAGCCGGCCCAATCATCTTCCGAACAGCCATCTTCGATTGAAACAATCGGCCATTTGGCGGTGAGCGCCGCCAGGTATTCCACCATGCCGGCGGGGTCGAGCTTCTTGCCTTCCCCTTCCAGGGCATAGACGCCGTCATGGAAAAACTCGGTCGCGGCGCAATCGAGCGCGAAGACCACGTCTTCACCAGGGCGATGGCCTGCCGCTTCGCAGGCCTTGGTGATGAAGGCCAAGGCCTCATCGGCGCTTTTCAGATTGGGGGCGAAACCGCCCTCATCACCGACATTGGTCGAATGGCCGGCATCATGCAGTGCCTTTTTCAGCGCCATGAAAACTTCCGAGCCAATGCGCACCGCATCCGCGATGGTGCCGGCGGCGACCGGCATGATCATGAATTCCTGAATATCAATCGGGTTATCGGCATGCTTGCCACCATTGACGATATTCATCATGGGCACCGGCAGGGTGCGGGCGAAAACGCCGCCGACATGGCGATAGAGCGGAATGTTCAAATCCGCCGCCGCCGCCTTGGCGACCGCGAGCGAGACCGCCAGCATCGCATTGGCCCCCAGCCGCGCCTTGTTCGGCGTGCCATCCAATTCGATCATCGTCTCATCGATCTTGATCTGATCGAGGGGGTCGAGGCCGGAAATCGCGTCGAAGATTTCGCCCTCAACGCTCGCCACCGCCTTCAGCACGCCCTTGCCGCCGTAGCGGGCCTTGTCGCCATCGCGGAGTTCCACCGCCTCATGCGCGCCAGTGGAAGCACCGGAAGGGACAATGGCATGGCCGCGGGCGCCGGTATCCAGCACCACTTCGGCCTCCACGGTTGGGTTGCCGCGGGAATCGAGCACTTCGCGGGCGATGATATCGGCAATGGCGGCCATGGGGGGTGATTCCGATTGCAGGGGGTTGTGCCGGTTGGCTACACCGACCTGCCCGGGGCGCCAAGACCCCGTTCCCTAAGGGCCGCCCAGGCGCTATGCCTTGCCTGGAATTGAGAAAGGACCACCCCCAATGCTGGATCGCCCGCACCCCACCCCGGCCGCCCCTTCGGCAGACCCCTTCGCGCTGGCCAAGGCGCTGTCCGGCCTGCATTTCATCGGCGGCGCTTATGTGCCGGCGCGTAGCGGCAAAAGCTTCGCCGTGGTGAACCCGGCCACCGGCATTGAAGTGGCCCGTGCGGCGGAAGGCGATGCGGCGGATGTGGATGCGGCGGTGACCAATGCCGCCAAGGCGCAGAAGGAATGGGCCAAGATGCCGGCGCGCAAGCGCGGCGCCCTGGTGCATCAATGCGCCGCGCTGCTGAAGGAACATGTGGATGAATTGGGCCGGCTGATTGCGCTTGAAACCGGAAAGGCGCTTCGCACGGAAAGCCGTGTGGAAGCCAATGTTGTGGCCGATGTTTTCGAATTTTTCGGCGGGCTTGGCGGCGAATTGAAGGGCGAAAGCGTGCCCTTCGCGCCCAATGTGCTGTCTGTGACGGTGCGTGAGCCGCTTGGCGTTGTCGGCGCCATCATTCCCTGGAATGTGCCGATGCTGCTGATGGCGTTGAAGGTCGCGCCAGCGCTGGTGGCGGGCAATGCGGTTGTGGTGAAAAGCGCGGAAGAAGCGCCGCTGGCCGTGTTGCGCATTTGCGAAATCATGAACCGCGTGCTGCCGCCAGGTGTGTTCAATATGGTGAGCGGCTTCG
>JBIIGZ010000247.1:0-3674 GCA_044236185.1 Roseomonas sp.
GGGCCAGCCCACGCTATGCCAAATCAGGCCCGGCTGATGTTTTTCCTTCGGGATTTCCCATAATTCCTTGATGCCCAACCCAAAGGTTTGCGGTGCGGCACCATCGCGCAGATTGAAGGTCTCAAAAAGCTTTTTCGTGAGCGACCCACGGCAGCCCTCGGCAAACAGTGTGTAACTGGCGCGGAGTTCCATGCCCGGCTGATAATTCGGCCCCTTTTCGCCATCCTTCGTAATGCCCATAACGCCGGCCACCACGCCGCGCACCTGACCATCTTCAATGATCGTCTCGGAAGCGGCGAAGCCCGGATAGATTTCAACGCCAAGCGCTTCAGCTTTTGCCCCCAGCCAACGGCAGACATTGCCAAGCGAGACAATGTAATTGCCGTGATTATTCATCGCCGGCGGCGTAGGCAGCCTGAAGGCCTTGGTTTCCGTCAGGAACATGAAACGGTCATCACCGGCAGGTGTCGCGAGTGCCGGCGGATCATCACGCCAATCTGGGATAAGCTCGTCCAACGCGCGCGGTTCCAACACGGCGCCGGAGAGGATATGCGCGCCGATCTCACTGCCCTTTTCGATCAGGCAAACCGCCATATCGGGCGCGAGCTGTTTCAGGCGGATGGCGGCGGCCAGGCCCGAAGGCCCACCACCCACGATCAGCACATCAAATTCCATCGCTTCCCGTTCTTCGGACATCACGAACTGCCTTTCCTCTTGGCTATTTGCTCCATGTAGCGAAGCCGCGGGTTGCACGGAACCCCGCACCGGGCCGATATGTAGTCGATGGAGCAAGACAAATCCGCCCTGGCCGCCGCGCTCGCGCTGCAATGCGACTGGGGTGCGGATGAGGCGCTGATGGAAAGCCCCGCAGATCGCCTGGCGGTGCGGGAGCCACTCGCGCGCGCGCCCGAAGCCGCGCGCCCCGCAGCGGAACCAGCGCCGCGCCCGGTTCGCACCGCCCCGGTCGCCCTGGCCCCCGCGCCCCCTGCCATTACGCGGGCCGAAGCCCTGGCCGCAGCCGCGCCCGATCTGGTGGCGCTGAAAGCAGCCATTGCGGCCTTTGATGGCTCGCCGCTCAAGGAAACCGCGACCAATCTGGTCTTTGGTGAGGGCGTTACCGATTCCGGCCTGATGCTGATTGGTGAGGCGCCGGGGGCGGATGAAGACCGCGCCGGCCGGCCCTTTGTCGGCGCTTCCGGCCAATTGCTGGATCGCATGTTTGCGTCCGTTGGGCTTTCACGAGAGAGCAATTTCTACATCACCAATATCCTGCCCTGGCGGCCGCCCGGGAACCGCACGCCAACGGACGCGGAAGTGGCGCTTTTCCTGCCCTTCCTCCGCCGTCAGGTGGCGCTGATCCGCCCGAAGCGGCTGGTGCTGGTGGGGGGTGTTGCGGCCAAAGGGCTGATTGGCGGGAAGGAGGGCATCACCCGGCTCCGTGGCCGTTGGCATGAGGTGGAGATCGCGGGCCTTGGCCGCTTGCCGGCGCTGCCGACGCTCCATCCCGCCTATCTGCTGCGCAGCCCGGCTGCCAAGCGCGAAGCCTGGGCGGACTTGCTGCTGCTGCGCCGCATGCTGGATCAGGCGCCGGGATAGGTCCTGGTGGCGGAGTTTCTGGCCAATTGCCTGCACGGGCTGGAAGCGCTTGGCCCCGGCGGGCTTTGGGCCGTGATGGGCGCGCTGTTTCTGGCTGGCTTGGCGGGCGGGGCCAGCCATTGCGCTGCCATGTGCGGCCCCTTTGTGCTGGCCCAATCCGCAGCGGTGGCGGATCAGGTGGCGTCTGGCGGGATGCTGCGGCGCCTGTCTGGGGCTGCATTGCTGCCCTATCATGCTGGTCGCGCGATTGGTTACGGCTTGCTCGGCGCGCTCGCTGGCGGGGTGGTCGGGGCGGTGAGTCTCGGCACCGGGTGGCGCTTGGTGTTGGCGGGGATGCTCGCGCTCGCGGCGCTGCTGATGTTCGCGCAAGCCTCGGCCCGGATTGCGGCGCTGCTGCCGCGCCTCGCCGCGCCGCGCTTGCCAAGCATTTTGGAGTCCCGGCTCGGCCCGCTGCTGGCGGCCCCCACCGGATTGCGCGGGGTGGCGCTTGGCTTGCTGCTGTCAGCGCTGCCTTGCGGCCTGCTTTACGGCGCCCTGGCCGGGGCGGCAGCGACCGGCAGCGCGCTTGGCGGGGCCTTGGCGATGGTGAGTTTTGTCGCCGGTACGATCCCCGCACTGATCGGCGTGGCGTTACTCGGGCGGTTTTTCGGCAAAAGCCATGGGCGCCTGATGCGCGGCATGGCGGCTGGGTTGTTTGTGTTGAATGGGGTTGTTCTGGCGGCAATGGCGGTGCGCATGCTCGTATAGCGTTCTATTCAATCGGCGCCGGTGGCTCGGCTGCCGCGCGCGGCAGTGGCGGCGGCGGCACCCAGGGCCGGTCGCCGCGCCAGGCACGGTCAGACATCACGCGCGCGCCCTCAGACGAAAGCCAGACCGCATGCGCGCCATCGCGCCAGACGGAGAAACGATCAATCAGAATGCTCTGCCGGCAGCGCTGCCGGATGGGCTCGGCGGAGATGATCACGGCAACCGCCCCGCATCGCGCCATGATATTGCCGCGGCGGACAAAAAAGGCGCCTGCGCCCGCATCAAACCGGCAGCCTTCGGCATCGCAGCTTAACTTCCCATCCGGGCTTGCGCCTTCCGCAGGCAACGGCTTGGCCGCATCCTGACCATAAAGCCGGAGCCAGGCATCGCGTGTCAGGTTGGAAGCGCCCTGTTGGCGTTGGATGAACAGCGTATCGGTCGCGAAAAACCCGACCAGCCGCGCATCATGCGAAATCAAGACATGGGGTGGTTGGACAAGGGCTGGGCTGGCAAGGCCAAGGATCATCGGCAGCACGCCCAAGGCGCGCCACCAGCGCCGCCACAGGCATAGCCAGCAAAGCCCAAAGGTGAAGACTGCCAAGCCCCAGCCAGGGATCGGCATGGCGGCTTCCGTCGCCCCGGGCCAAGCGGCGACAAGGCGCGCCACCCATAAAACGCCTTCAACGCCAAACCCCATCACCCAAAGCGCCGGCGCTTCCAGGCCAAGCGGCATGAGCACAGCCGCCAACATCCCCGCCGGCATGACAATGAAGGATGTCAGCGGCACCGCCGCCGCATTCGCCGCCACGCCATACCATTGCAGCCGGCCAAAATGCGCGAGGCCGAAGGGCGCTGTCGCCGAACCCGCCAGCACCGAGGTCATCATCAAGCCAAGCACGCCAAAGCCAATGCGCCAGACCCAGCCCCTATGGCTGCGCAGCCCGGCAAGGCGCGGCTGCAACGCCTCCCACCCCGCAATCAGGGCCAGCACGGCCGCGAAGGACATTTGGAAGGATGGGCCAAGCAGCGACGCCGGATCGAAGATCATCACCGCCGCCGCAGCCCAAGCCAGGCCGCGCAGTGAAATCGCCTTCCGCCCCGCCAGAATGGCCAAAGTCACCAGGCAGGCCATGGCAAAGCTGCGCTGCATGGGCACCTGCGCGCCGGTCAGCAACATATAGAAGCCGCCCGCCAATAAGGCGCCACAGCCCGCCAGCATTTTGCCCGGCACCCTGAGCGCCAAGGGGCGATAGAGCGCCGCCAGCAGGCGCGTCACCCAGAAGGACACGCTCATCACAATCGCGATATGCAGGCCGGAGACCGAGAGGATA
>JBIIGZ010000104.1:0-11829 GCA_044236185.1 Roseomonas sp.
AGCCGCGGTGCGGAAGGGGCTTTCGCGCCGCACCAATACCAATTGCGGGTCATCGGTGGCGCGGGCCAGCGGCACAAGTTCTGGAAATTGCGGCACGTTGCGGTTGCGCAGCTGGGTGAGCAGATGGGTCTGCGTCACCAGAATAATCGTATGCCCATCCGCAGGCTTGGATGCCAGATATTGCAGCGCCTGCGCACCACTGCCGGCAGTGCGATTGACCACAACGAATTCCTGTTTGAATTCGCTTGGCGCCTGCACCATCATCATGCGTGCGGTGATATCCGTACCACCACCAACGCCGGCATGCGTCACCACTTCAATGGTGCGTTCGGGAAAGCTGCCCTGCGCGCGGCCAAGACTTGGCGCGGCCAGAATTGTACCCGCCCCGAAACCAAGGCGCGCCAATGTGCGACGCTTCATGGTAAAAGACATTAAGCCCTCCTCCAGCTTTGGGTACCTGTTGCCATCGGCCACCCTTTCGCAGGAGTCTAGCGCTGATGCCGATACTGTCCAAGAGGCGGCGGAGAACGTAGCGCAGGCAGCACGGGCGGTGCTGCGCGGCATGATGCCTGGGCTTTGATGACGCCTTTGACCCATGCGTTGAAGCCAAACGCCATGTCCCATCAACAATTTTCGGAAATGGTCGGAGCGGCGGGATTCGAACCCACGACCCCCAGTCCCCCAGACTGATGCGCTACCAGGCTGCGCTACGCTCCGACAGGGAGTTGCTTAGCACCCTAGTTTCAGGATTGCCAAGCCTTGCGAAAGACACCGCTTGGGGAATGGGAGTTAAGCCGCCAACCGGTGCAAAGCGCGTGCAATATCCTCAAGCTCGGCCAAAGCCGCCTTCAGCGCCAAGCCTTCGGATGCATCAGCGGCGGGCGGCGGATCACCCAAAGGCAATTCCAGCGCCACAGGCGCCGGGCCTTCATCCGTGCCATCACGCAACAGCCGCTGAACGCCCTTGATGGTATAGCCCTGATTATAGAGCAGGTCGCCCACGCGCTTCAGCAGCGCAATATCCTCAGGCCGATAATAGCGCCGGCCACCGCCGCGCTTCAGCGGTTTCAACTGCGGGAATTTGCTTTCCCAAAAACGCAAGACATGCTGCGGAATATTCAAATCATCGGCGACTTCACTGATGGTGCGAAAGGCCGTCGGCGCCTTGCGCGGGCGCCCCTTGTCATCCGCATCATCAGCCTCGCTCATGCTTCGTCTTCCACTTCTTCATGATTGATGCGCGCCTTCAATACCTGAGAGGGGCGAAAGGAAAGCACCTTGCGCGGCAGGATCGGCACTTCAACACCGGTCTTTGGGTTGCGGCCAATCCGCTGGCCCTTCTGGCGCACCAGGAATGTCCCGAAGGAGGATATCTTTACCGATTCACCTGATTCCAGCACGGCGGAAATTCGTTCCAGCACCGATTCCAAAAGATCAGCGCTTTCATTGCGAGAAAGCCCCACCTGCGCATAGATCGCCTCGGCCAGATTGGCCCGCGTGATGGTTTCCATTGACCCTGTCCCAGTTTATCCCTGTTACATACAACAAACCGGCTTCCTGCGGCGGCGTCAACCGCTCGTTTCATGAATTCTCAGAAACGTGCAATGGCCGACCCCCAGGTCAGCCCCCCGCCAATGGCTTCCATCACCACCAAATCGCCATTCTTGATCCGGCCATCGCCGCGCGCTTCCGCCAGCGCCAGCGGAATGGAAGCCGCCGAGGTATTGGCATGGCGGTCCACTGTCACCACCACGCGCCCCGGTTGCAGGTTCAATTTCTTGCCCATGGCTTCAATGATGCGCAGATTGGCCTGATGCGGCACCAGCCAATCAATATCGGCATGGGTCAGCTGATTGGCGGCCAAAGCCTCATCCACCACAGCCGCCAATTTGGAAACCGCGTGACGAAACACTTCCTTGCCCGCCATGCGCAATAGGCCCGTCCCACCCGTGGAACCCGCGCCACCTTCAACCGCCAGAATATCGCCATGCCGACCATCGGCGTGCAGATGGGTAGAAAGCAGGCCGCGATCCTTGTTGGTGCCGGCCCCTTCGCCCGCGCTCAGCAGCACCGCGCCGGCGCCATCGCCAAACAGCACGCAAGTGCCGCGATCGCTCCAATCCACAATGCGGGTATAGACCTCAGCGCCGATCACCAGCACATGGCGGGCATGGCCCGCGCGCATCATCGCGTCAGCAATGGAAAGCCCATAGATAAATCCGGTACAGGCTGCAGTGATGTCAAAGGCAAAGCCTGTGCCAGCGCCGATTTTGGCCTGTACGCGCGCGGCCGTGGCGGGAAAACCGGAATCGGGCGTGGTGGTTGCAACGATAATGCCATCTACCTCGGAAGCTTCCACCCCCGCATCAGCCAAGGCAGCGCGCGCGGCAGCCGCAGCCAGATCGGATGCCGCTTCATGCGGTGCCGCGACATGGCGGTATTTGATCCCTGTGCGTTCCTGAATCCAGGCGTCAGAGGTTTCAAGCCCGTGCCGCACCGCCAATTCATCATTGGAAAGCCGCAAGGGGGGAAGGTAGCCGCCGCAGCCGGCGATCAACGCACGCATGACCATGGCGCTAAGCTACATCAAGTTGGCGAAGGCGCCAGCCTGTTGCGGCCCGCAAGCCGGTCAAAACCATCCTTGATCCGATCATTATAGCCATGGGTCACCATATCCATGGCCACATCCACGGCATGGGCGAAGCCAAGCGCATCCGTCCCGCCATGGGACTTGACCACTACGCCATTCAGCCCAAGCAGGATGGCACCATTGTAGCGGCGCGGGTCCATCCATTCGCGCAACCGATCCAAGGCGGGCCGCGCCAGCAAATAGCCAAGCCTGGCCGGCACGCTGCTGGTAAATACCTGGCGCAGCAAATCGCGCATCAGCTTAAGCGCGCCTTCACCGGTTTTCAGCGCGACATTGCCAGTAAAGCCATCCGTGACCACCACATCCACGGTGCCGGCGGTAATGTCATGGCCTTCAATGAAGCCGCGGAATTGCGCCCCAACATGGGAATCGCGCAGAATTTCGGCCGCCGCGCGCACACGGTCATCGCCCTTCAATTCCTCACTGCCCACATTCAAAAGACCGATGCTGGGCATGGTTAGGCCAAGCGCCACGCGCGCAAAAGCATCACCCATAATGGCAAATTCCACCAGGTTGCGCGCATCACATTGAACATTGGCGCCAAGATCGAGCAGCACGACATCACCACGCGCCGAAGGACCAATCGCAGCCAAGGCGGGCCGATCAATTTCCGGCATGGTCTTGATGACGATTTTGGCAAGTGCCATCAGCGCCCCGGTATTCCCAGCCGAAACCACGCCTGCCGCTTCCCCCGCCGCCACCGCATCAATCGCCATACGCATGGAAGACCCGCGCATGCGCAGCGCCGCGGTTGGCTTCAAATCACCGGAAATAACCTCAGGCGCATGGCGAAGGCTGCATACCCTGGCGGCACGCTTGCGCCGCGCCAAAGCGCCCCCCACGCGTGCCTCATCCCCCACAAGCAGGAAACGGGCACCAGGATGCCGCTCGGCGGCCAATTCCAGACCATCGAGCACAACCTCAGGTGCCGCATCCCCGCCCATGGCGTCAATCGCCAGGGAGAAAGCGGGCCCTGTATCAGCCACTGCGGGAGCCTTTGCGCCCTTGGATGCGCGGGATCAGAGCCGGACGGCCGGCTTCAGGCGATCCGCTGCCACCACTTCGCGGCCATCGTAATAGCCGCAATGGGAGCAGACATGGTGCGGGCGCTTCAATTCGCCGCAATTGGCGCATTCATGATGCGCGGAACTGCTGAGCGCTTCATGGCTGCGGCGCATGCCGCGGCGGGAAGGCGAAGTCTTCTTTTTCGGAACGGCCATGGCGCCGGGTCTCTTTCACTCAAGCGTAACTGTGGATTTCAACAAGGGGGGCGCAGATAGCACCCTGTTCATGCTGGCGCAAGCATGGGGGCTGGTTCAGCCCTTGGGGCCACGCAGCGCCGCCAGCTTGGCGAAGGGCGTGCGTGGGGCTTCCTCGGGCACTTCTTCCAAACCGGCCGGCAAATGCGCCCCGGCAGCCCGCGGATAGGGATTGAGCGATAGCGACAATTCCTCGGCCAGGGCCTCGCCCAGATCGAAATGGCCGGTCGGGTCAGTTTCGATTTCATCCGGCCCATCCGGGTCTTCGGAAGGCGTGCCATCTGGGGGCAGCACAACCAGGGTGAAGGGCTTGTCCAAATGCTCGGTCACCGGGTCCAGACTGACGACGCAAAGCTGGACCGCTTCAGCCGTGATGCGCCCGGTGAGCAATAAGCCTCCCCCCGGATAAGGTTTGCGGGTGTAGCGCGCGCTGAAATGGCGCAAGGCTTCAATCCCGAAGCGGTCCGCCAGCGCGGCACATTCGGCGGGCGTGGCTTCCAGCACTTCATCAACCCCTGCCTGGGGCGGTTCGGTCAGAAGCTGCCGACGGGAAAATTCAGGCAGCATCGACAATGGCTTCCGGCGCCAGGAACTGCGCCTGACCCGCCAGAAGCCGGGCAAAATCCTGGGCTTGCAAGGCTTCCGCCTGGGCAAAGGCAATCCGCGCCAGGCGCAGCGCCGCGGGGCCGGCTTCTGCCGCGCGCCACACATTGCGCGCGAGCGCCGCAGCCATCGCGGTTTCGTCAGCCCCGTCCAGCGCGGCTTCATAGGCGCTGGCACGGCCGTGAAACGCTTCCCACAACCCCCGCACGCGCTTGCCCACCACCAGGTCGCTCACGCCCATTTCGCGGAGATTGACATCCATATCGGAAAACATCGCGTCAAAAATGGCCTGGGCCAAGGCGGGGCCGCGCTTATCGGCATCGCGCCGCAGGCGACGGACCAGCAGCGCGGCATGGAGGTGGATCAGGTCCAGCCGGCCTTCCACCGAATCGCGCACGCCAAGATCGGCGTAGAAATAGGGTGCGCGCGCGGCGGCAACCGCGGCGCCGTAAAGGGTAAAGCCCGCTCTTTCATGCGGCGGGCGGCGCAAGGCGCTCAGTAGACCCATTGATCCTATTCCAAAGCCGGAAGCCAGCGGTTGACCCCAGAGCCCTGGGGTGTCTAACGAAGACCCTGGACATGGGTCCGGAGCGGCGAATGGTCAATCTTCAACAGGGCTTCTTGGGCTGGGAACCACGACATGGCTGAAGAATTGCGCGCCAGGCGGCGCATAGGCGCCCTGATGCTGCTGGCGGCGCTGGCGCTCGGCGCCTGCGAAAAACTGGCCCCGCCCCCCGTGCCGCGCGGCAATCGCGTGGATGCGGAGAGGCTTTCCCAGGTCACCAAGGGGGTGCAGACCCGCGGCGATGTGCTGGCCTTGCTGGGCCCGCCCACAGCGCGCGGCACCTTTGATGAGGAGAATTGGTACTACATTAGCGGCAATACCCAGTTGATGCCTGGGCGATACCTGGAATTGCGGGATCGGGTGGTGGTGGCGATCAGCTTCGACCGCCGCGGCGTGGTGCAGGATATCCGCCAATTGAAGCCCGAGGATGGGCAGGATGTCGGCATGGTATCCCGCGAAACCCCGGTGCCGGGAACGGAACGGAACATGTTGCAGGCGCTATTTGGCAATATCGGCCGGCCGGGCCTGGGTGGCGATGCCTCCTCGGCAACCATGAACAACCCGGCCCGACTGGGGCGTTGATTATAGCCTGGGGCAGCCCCGGCTTTGGTCGGCAAAATCCAGCGGCCCAGGAGGCTTTACGAACCTGAGGGGTCCGAAAACGGCCTTGTTTCCATTTTAATGACGATGTGATACCGAAGTTAATAATGATGTGATACCATTGTCTATGTGATACCGAATCCCGCTGGTATGACATCAAGTGTCAGTTCTTGGCATGGCAGGTGAATCATGGGCTTCAGGATTTTTTCTGGCGCGGTTTTGGCAATCGTCGTCTTTATAGCCGCAGGCAAGGCCGGCATGGATGGTGGCGGCGCCTTTGCGGTTGCGATGGTGCCGCTGATTGCGGCAGCCATTAATGTCATGACTGGACCTGTTTTTTCGCTCAGCGCCATTGCCGGTCTTGCCTTTATCATCGTCCCTCTCCTGCCAGTAAGCAATTGGTTTGGCGCTGATGTGGTGGCTGCGATCCGCGGTTATACCGGTCAGGTAAAGGCATCCGTGGTGGATCCGGTCTCCCCCGCACCGTCAGCGGCAACTTTGCTGGCCCGCCGCCTTGCAGAAATTGAAGCGGCCTGCACCTCAGGCGTCTTGACCCCCGCCACCTGTGAGGAAGCCAAGCGCCAAGCCATTCAAAGCATGTCGCAGACGCTCGGCATCGGGGATTCTGCCGCGCCCCGACCGGCGAATTGACCAGATCGGCGCTATAGCCAACGCGGCGCGGGCAGTGCTGTTGCCATCCGCCCCTTGAAGCCCGCGGCGCGCAACTGCCCTGAAATTTCCTCGGCCAGGTTCCAGGGCAGGATCAGGATCACATCCGGCGCCATCGCCAGCAGCGCCTCCGGTGAGACAATCGGAATTTCGCTGCCCGGCAAGACCCGGTTCTGCTTGGCTGGGTTACGATCAGCGACCGCGATGAAATCACCCGCCGTCACGCCCGCAGCATTCAGGAAGGTATTGCCCTTGGCCGCCGCGCCATAGGCGCCGAGGCTGAGCCCCCCTGCCCGACATTGCGCCAGCCAATCCCTGAAGGCCGCCAGCACTGCGGCGACGCGGGCATTGAAGCCTTGGTAGAAGGCATCGCCCGCAATCCCGCGCGCGGCTTCCTCGGCCCGCATCGCCACCACGCCCTGCATCTCCGCCCGCGCCGCATCGGCAGTCGCGAAATAGCGGAGACTCCCGCCATGTGTGGAGAGCTTCTCCACATCAAATACGCGCAAACCCTGGGCGCCAAGCAAACGCTCCACGGCATAAAGCGACCAATAGGCATAATGTTCGTGATAGATGGTGTCGAACTGCACCCCATCCACGAAGGACAGCAGATGCGGCGCTTCGATGGTGACCACGCCATGCGGCCCCGCGAGATGCGCAAGACCAGCAGCGAAATCCACCACATCCGGCACATGCGCCAGCACATTATTGGCAATCACCAAATCCGCATGACCACGCCGGGCCACGATATCGCGCGCCGCGTCACGCCCGAAGAAGCGCACTTCAGTCGGCACGCCGGCGGCCACGGCAGATGCGGCGACATTTGCGGCCGGCTCGACACCCAGGCAGGGAATGCCGGCGGCGACGAAATTGCGCAGCAGATAGCCATCATTGCTGGCGATTTCGACGACAAAGCTTTTTGCGCCAAGCAAAAGCCGTTCACGCATCGCCGCCGCATATCGCGCCGCATGATCAAGCCAGCTCTCCGAAAATGAGGAGAAATAGGCGTAGTCGGTGAAGATCGCCTCCGCCTCCACCACATGATCCAACTGCACCATGCGACAGGTTCCGCAGACTACGGCAGCCAGCGGATAACGCGGCAGCGGCGCGGATCCGGGCGGCGGGTAATCATTGGCAAGTGGTGTCGCGCCCAGATCGCAGAACATGGCGCTGATGGCGCCTCCGCATGCTCGGCAGGCGGAAATGGGGCGGCATGCGGCCGGGGCATTCATGGCGATATCGCTTCCTCAATCTCAGTCAGCGCCAGCGCGCGACCATCTGCGCCACCGCGCCAGGCTTCATACCAGCGCGCCGTGGCAGCAATGGCACTTCCGGCATCATGGCGCGGCGCCCAGCCAAGGCTTTGCATGGCAAGGCCACTATCCAAAGCCAGGCGTTGCGCTTCTTCCATGGGTGGCGCGGGTGCCGCTTCCCAGGCGATTGGTGCGCCGGCGGCTGCACCGTAAAGTTCCAGCACGCGCCGGACAGAAATCTCCGCATCGCGCGGGCCGAAATTCAGTGAGGGCGGCGCAACACCACCCCAAAGCGCCTCCGCATGCAAAAGATAGCCGCGCAGCACATCCAACACATGCTGGAAGGGGCGCGTGGCATCGGGGCGGCGGATCACCAGCGTTTCACCCGCGATGCGCGCGCGCACCAGATCGGGGATCAGCCGTTCGGCGCCGAAATCACCACCGCCGACCACATTGCCGGCGCGCGCGGTTGCCATATTCCCGATCTCGGCGCCGAAACTCGCACGCCAGGAAGCGACGGCGATTTCGCACGCCGCCTTGGAAGCGCTGTAGGGATCATGCCCGCCGAGCGGATCATCCTCGCGAAAGGGCCGGCCCTGATTGTCGTTGCGATAGACCTTGTCACTGGTGATCATCAGCGCGGAGCGCGTCCCCGCACCGCGCAGGGCCTGCATCAGGTTGATGGTGCCGGTCACATTGCTGGCGAAAGTGGCTTCCGGGTCGCGATAGCCGCGCCCGACCAGGGCTTGGGCTGCAAGGTGCAGCACAATTTCGGGCCGCGCGGCCCGCACCGCGGCTTGCACTGCCGCCGCATCGCGCAAATCCCCGATGCGTGACGCTAGGGCGGGCCGCAAAGCGACAAAAGCCGAAGGCCCGGCTTCCGGCGCCAGGGCGAATCCCGTGACCTCAGCGCCGAGCCGTTCCAGCAGCAGCGCGAGCCATGCGCCCTTGAAGCCGGTATGGCCGGTCAGCAGCACGCGCTTGCCGCGCCAGAAATCGGCGGAAGGCTGACGCATCACCATTGCTTCCAGGGAGCCGTGCCGTCCTGCCAAAGCCCTTCCAACACATCGCGGTCGCGCGGTGTATCCATCGGGTGCCAAAAGCCGCGATGGTCAAAGGCGCGGAGCTGATCATCGGCAGCAAGGCCCCGCAACGGCGCCTGTTCCCAGACGCAATCATCGCCATCAATCCGGTCCAGCACACGGGGCGAGAGTACGAAAAACCCGCCATTGATGGTCGCGCCATCGCCGGGCGGTTTTTCGGTGAAGGCGCGCACCGTATTGCCGACGCGTTCCAAAGCCCCAAAGCGCCCGGGCGGCACCACGGCCGTTACGGTGGCATCGCGGCCATGGGCGCGGTGAAAGGCAATCAGCGCCCCGATATCCACATCGGAAACGCCATCGCCATAGGTCAGGCAAAACCCCTCTTCGCCCCGCAGATGCTGCGCCACACGGCCTAGCCGGCCGCCGGTTTGCGTATCCTCACCGGTATCCACCAGCGTCACGCGCCAATCCTCGGCCGGCGGGGTCAGCCAGGTGGCGGTGCCGGTCGCCAGATCAAGCGTCAGATCCGATGAATGGGCACGGTAGTTCAGGAAATATTCCTTGATCAATTGCCCTTTATAGCCAAGGCAGATCACGAAATCCCGGATGCCATGCGCGGCGTAGGATTTCATGATGTGCCACAGGATCGGGCGCCCGCCGATTTCCACCATGGGCTTGGGGCGAAGCTGGGTTTCCGCGCCGAGGCGTGTGCCGCGCCCACCTGCCAGAATGACGGCCTTTCTGATCATGAACACCCCAAAAGGAACACTGTGTTTCGCCCTATAACATGCATCACGGCCTTGGTGCGTAAACCCGGCTAATCACCGCGTGCCACCCCTTCCCGCCTTGGGTCGGAGGCACCGATCAACCCGGCATTCGTCACGCGGATCGCTTGCAGGCCCGAAATCATCTCCCGAATCGTGGCCTCATGCCCCCGTGCCCGCAAAGCCGGGGCCAGGGCGGCGGCAGGCGTGCCCTGCTCCAACTCCACTGGCCCGCCCATGCTGCCGATATGGGGCAGCGCCACGGCTTCCTCCGGCGAGAGCCCCCAATCGAGCAAGCCAACCAGCGTTTTCGCCACATAGCCAATGATGCGCGGCCCGCCGGGGGAGCCCACCACGGCATGAAGCCCGCCCGCGCCATCCAGCACAATGGACGGCGCCATGGACGACCGCGGCCTTTTGCCCCCCTCCACCCGATTGGCGATGGGCCGGCCATTGGCTTCCGGCGCGAAGCTGAAATCCGTGAGTTGGTTATTCAGCAAAAAGCCGCGCACCATCATCCGTGCACCGAAAATCGCTTCAATCGTGGTGGTCATGGAAAGCGCATTGCCCGCGCCATCCACAATGGCGATGTGGCTGGTGCCGGCCTCATAATCCTGGGTTTGCGGCGCGAGGAATGTTTCCCGCCAGGAAGGATTGCCGGCGCGCACATTCTGCATGGCGCGGTCGCGATCCATCAATTGCGCGCGTGCGGTCAGATAGGCGCGGTCCGTCAGCCCCAGCACCGGCACGGGCACGAAATCCGCATCGGCCAGGTAAAGGTTGCGATCGGCAAAGGCCAAGCGTCCGGCTTCCGCCAATAAATGCGCCGCATCCACGCCGCGCGGGTCAAGCCGCGGCATGTCGAAATGTTCGAGCAGGCCGAGGATTTGCGCGACTGCGACACCGCCGGATGAGGGCGGCGGAAAGCCACAGACGCGGAAGCTGCGATAGGGCGTGCAAATGGCGCTGCGCTGGCGCGGCTGGTAGCGGGCGAGGTCTTCCAGCGCCATGACGCCCGGATTGCTTGGGTGGTTGCGGATGGCGGCGATGATGTCTTCCGCAATCGGGCCCTGTTGCAGCGCCGCCGCGCCATCACGCGCCACGGCGCGCAGTGTCTCTGCCAAGGCCGGGTTACGCAGCCGGTGCCCGACCGGCAGGGCCATGCCATCTGGCGTGAAGAAATAGGCGCCGGCGGCAGGGTCCCGGCGCAGCAGCAGCGTATCGGCGGCGATTTCGCGGGCAAGGCGCGCGCTGACCGGAAAGCCTTCTTCAGCGAGGCGAATGGCGGGCTCCATCAGCCGTGCCCAAGGCAGCTTGCCATGGGCGCGATGTGCCGCTTCCAGCACCGGCAGCGTGCCCGGCACCCCAACCGCCCGCCCGCTGGCCATGGCTTCCAGGAAGGGCATGGGCCGGCCATCGCGCAGCAATAGGCTTGGCGATGCGGCGGCGGGCGCGACTTCCCGGCCATCCCAGGCTTCCATGCCGCCATCGCCAGCGCGACGGAACATGATGAAGGCGCCGCCACCAATGCCGGAGGCTTGCGGTTCCACCAGCGTCAGCACCGCCTGCACCGCCACAGCCGCATCCAGCGCGCTGCCGCCATCCCGCAAGACGCCGAGCCCGGCTTCAACGGCCAGCGGATGACCCGCCGCGACCATATGGCGCTGCGCGGGTTGCGCGGCGGCGAGAAGCGGGGCGAGGAGGAGAGAGAGGAAAAGAAGGAAACGGATCATGGCGCGGGCCTGCTGCATTGATGCAGGATAGCGCAATGAAGCGCCAAACCCCACCCACCCATCGCCTTTTGCGTGGCCGGCGCGCCTATGTCGCCGGTCAGGATGCCGAAGCCCTCGCCGGCGCCGCGCTGACCGCCGAGGGCTGGGTGATACTTGCCAAAAGATGCCGCACCGAAGCCGGCGAAATTGACCTGATCGCCGAACGCGACGGCTTACTCGCCTTCATTGAAGTGAAGGCCCGGCCATCGCTTGCAGAGGCCGCCTTTGCCCTTGGCCCGCGCCAACGCGCCCGGCTGGTCGCCGCCGCCGAGGCCTGGCTCGCCGCCAACTCCGGCCATGGCGCGGCGGGCATGCGCTTTGATGTCATGCTGGTCGCGGCGGACGGCACCATCCGGCGCATCGCCGATGCCTTCCGAATAGAGGCAACCTAAGCGGGCTTCTCCGCCATCATCAGGTAATTCACCCCCGTATCACGGGTGATCCGCCAAGCGCCGCCAAGGCTCATTTCCATCCCGGCCAGATCAGCAACGCGCAGCCCCGCCCCGCGCAGCCCGGCGCCAAGTTCGGCCGGGGTCACGAACATGCGCCATTCATGCGTGCCGATAGGCAGCAGCCGCAGCAGATATTCGGCGCCCAGTTTCGCCATCAGGAAGGATCGCGGCGTACGGTTCAGCGTGGAAAGAAACACCA
>JBIIGZ010000105.1:0-11827 GCA_044236185.1 Roseomonas sp.
CGTGAGGGGATTCAGATCCTCACCGGCTATCCGGTCAATCATTTGATCGAATATGCTGCGGATGCGGATATCCGCCCCATCATGGTCCGGCAGGAGAGGATCGGCCTGCATATGGCCGATGCCATTTCGCGCGTAACATCCGGCCGCACCATTGGCGCCTTCTGCATGCAGCACGGGCCGGGCGCTGAGAATGCCTATGGCGGTGTGGCGCAATGCTATGGCGAAAGCGTGCCGGTGCTGGTGTTGCCCATGGGCTATCCGCGCCGGATCGCGCATATTGACCCCAATTTCAATTCTTCCGTGCAGATGCGCGGCATCACCAAATCCGCCGAGCCGATCATGAGCGCGGCCGAGGTACCAAATATTCTGCGCCGCGCCTTCGCCCGGCTGCGTAATGGCCGCGGTGGCCCCGTGCTGGTCGAAATCCCGACCGATATGTGGAATGAGGAAGTGCCGGAACCGCTGGCCTATCACCCGGTAGCAGCCACGCGTTATGGCCCTGATCCGGTTGATCTGGAACGCGCTGCGGCGATGCTGGCGAAAGCGAAACGCCCCGTGATCTATGCCGGCACCGGTGTGCATTGGGCGCGGGCCTGGCCGCAATTGCAGGCGCTGGCTGAAATGCTGGCGGCACCGGTCACCACGAGCCTTGGCGGTAAATCCGCCTTTCCGGAAGATCACCCGCTGGCCTTGGGTTCAGGTGGCCTCGCGATGCGGCGCGGTGTGCGGCATTTCCTCGATAATGCCGATGTGATCCTGGGTATAGGGTGTTCTTTTACCGAAACCAATTTCGGCGTGAAAATGCCAAGCGGCAAGAAGATCATTCACGCGACGCTTGATCCTGACCATCTGGGCAAGGATATTCCGATTGATATCGGCCTGGTCGGTGATGCGGGCCTGACCATGGATGGGCTGATTGCGGATTTGGCGACGCGCATCAAAAAGCCGCGCAGCCGCACGGCGGTTGCCAAGGAAATTGCCGCGCTGGACAAGGAATGGCTCGCGGCCTGGGCGCATAAGACGGATAGTGATGCATCCCCGCTCAACCCCTATCGCGTGCTGCGCGATTTGTGGCGGACGGTGGATGTGGACAATACCATCATCACCCATGATGCCGGCAGCCCGCGCGATCAGCTCTCGCCCTTCTGGGTGAGCCGGAAGCCGTTGACTTACCTTGGCTGGGGCAAGACGACGCAGCTTGGCTATGGGCTTGGGCTGGCGATGGGCGCGAAGCTCGCCGCACCGGATAAGCTTTGCATCAATGTCTGGGGCGATGCGGCGATTGGCTTTACGGGGATGGATTTTGAGACTGCGGTGCGTGAGAGGATCCCCATTCTTTCAATCCTGCTCAATAATTTCTCCATGGCGATTGAATTGAAAGTCATGCCGATCAGCACGAAGAAATATCGCTCGACCGATATTTCTGGCGATTACGCGGCCATGGCGCGCGCCTTCGGCGGTTATGGCGAAAGGGTTGAAAAGGTCGCTGATATCATCCCGGCCATCAAGCGCGGCATTGAACAGACCAAGAACGGCACACCCGCGCTGCTGGAATTCATCACTTGCAAGGAAACGGAAGTATCGCGCCAGTAGAAGCAGTGAGCCGCAAGCCGGGAAGGAATAGGATATGGCGACAGTAGACATTCGCGACGTCAAGAAGGCCTTTGGTTCCACGCAGATCCTGCATGGCGTGAGCGTTGATATCGAAGACGGACAATTCGTGGTGCTGGTTGGGCCTTCCGGCTGCGGCAAATCCACGCTCCTTCGCATGCTGGCGGGGCTTGAGAATATCACGGGTGGCGAGATCGCAATCGGCGGTAAGGTTGTGAATAAGGTGCCACCCAAGGACCGTGATATTGCGATGGTTTTCCAGAATTACGCGCTCTACCCGCATATGACTGTCTATGAAAACATGGCCTTTTCCATGAAACTGGCGGGTGCGCCAAAGGAAGTCATGGATCAGGAAGTGCAGAAGGCCGCGCGGATCTTGGGGTTGGAACAGCTTCTGCATCGCTATCCGCGCCAGCTTTCCGGTGGTCAGCGCCAGCGCGTTGCGATGGGGCGTGCCATTGTGCGCAACCCGCAAGTGTTCCTGTTTGATGAGCCGCTCTCCAATCTTGACGCGAAGCTGCGCGTGCAGATGCGCTCCGAAATCAAGGATTTGCATCAGCGCTTGAAGGTGACCACGGTTTACGTCACGCATGATCAGATCGAAGCCATGACTATGGCGGATAAGATTGTGGTCATGAATCATGGGCGCATTGAACAGGCTGGTGCGCCGCTTGAGCTTTATGACAGGCCGGCCAATCTTTTTGTTGCCGGCTTCATCGGATCGCCAGCGATGAATATGCTGGCCGGGCGGATCAAGGATGGCGGCTTCATTGATGGTGGCGGCACGCATTGGCCCCTGCCGCCCGCCTATGCCGGGCGCGAAGGCGCCGAGGTGGTTTATGGCATTCGGCCTGAGCATCTGCGCCTTGATCCTAACGGTATCCAGGCGCGCATCCAGGTCGTGGAGCCCACGGGTTCGGAGACGCAAGTCATTCTGCGGGTTGGTGAGATTTCCGTTATGGGCGCCTTCCGTGAACGTATCGCAGCAAATCATGGCGAAGTGCTTTCGGTTTCGCCCGAGCTCGGCCTTGTGCATCTTTTCGACAAGGCCAGTGGTCAGAGACTTTAGTTTCGGTTCAACCAAACATCAGGGAGTGGAAACATGGCAAATATCATAACTCGTCGTAGTATCCTGGGTGCCGGTGTTGGCATGGCCGCGCTTGCGGCCGGTGGCGAAACCTTCGCGCAAAGCCAAGTGCGTGGTGACAGCAGTGTTGCTGCGCCGCGCCTTGCGATTGAAAATGGGGCGACGCTCCGCATCCTGCGCCCGGTGCGCTTCGTGCAGCCGGATGAAGAAGTGTTCCGCGCCAATGCCGCGCGCTTTACCCAGCAAACGGGCGTTCAGGTGCGCGTGGATTTTGTCGGCTGGGAAGACATCAACCAGCAAACCGCCGTTACCGCCAATACCGGCGCGGGTCCGGATTGCATCATCGGCTTCGGTGATTCGCCCCATATCTATGCGGACAAGCTGGTCGAGGTTTCGGATATCGCTGAATATCTCGGCAAGAAATATGGCGGCTGGATGTTTGTTGGCGAAAAGCTCGGTAAGCGCCACGGCACGAATAATTGGATTGGCCTGCCCTTCGGTGGCACTGCCGGCCCGCTTGTGTGGCGCAAATCTGCGGTTAAGGAAGTGGGCTATGATGCGCCGCCATCAGACCTGCCAGGCTTCCTTGAGATGTGTAAGCGCCTGCGCCGCGCCAACAAGCCTTCTGGCTTTGCGCTTGGCAATGCGGTGGGTGATGGCAATGGCTTCGCCAATTGGCTCATGTGGTCCCATGGCGCTTCCATTACCAATGAAAGCGGCGCGGTTTCGGTCAATAGCCCGCAAACACTCGCGGCGCTGAACTACCTGAAGGAACTCTACCCGACCTTCGTTGATGGTGGCACAATTTCTTGGGGCGATATCAGCAACAACCAGGCTTATGCGGCGAATACCTGCTGGGTTACCTCCAACGGCGTGTCGCTCTATTTCGCGCTGAAGAACGACCCGGCGACGCGCGCCATTGCGGAAGATACCGAACATTCGGTGATGCCGCTTGGTGTAGCGAATAGTTGGCCGAGCGCGCCGCTGACGCTGAATGCGATGGTCTTCAAGCACAGCCGCTTCCCCAATGCGGCCAAGGCCTTCCTGACCCATATGATGGAACAGGAGCAGTATGAGCCTTGGCTGAACGCCAATCTTGGCTATTGGGCTCATCCGCTGAATGCCTATCGCGCTTCTGCGGTATGGACCAGCGACCCGAAAATCACGCTCTTCCGCGATTCCATGAACAACCAGTTCTGGAATGGCTATAAGGGGCCAATTTCGGAAGCCTCGGGTCAGGCCAATGCGGAGTATGTGCTCGTGCAGATGTTTGCTTCTGTCGCGGCGGGTCAGGCCACACCTGATGCGGCGATGCGTGAAGCCGAGCGCCGGTCACGCCGTATTTTCCGCCGCGGTTGAACCAAACAAGGGCGGCCTTCAACGTAAAGGCCGCCCCCTGCCGGAGCCCCAGTAATGTCCAGCACAACCACCGGATGGGTCAGGCCAAAGATTGAGCAGAACTGGTTGACCAGGCTGCTCGATTGGAAGCCCTTCCTGATCGTTATCTGCCTGCTGCCCGCAATGGGGCTTTTGGCGGTATTCTTGACCTATCCGCTGGGGCTTGGCATCTGGCTGGCCTTTACGGACACGACCATCGGGCGCAGCGGGCGTTGGGTCGGCCTCGAGAATTTTGAATTCATGATGGAAGACCCAATTTTCTGGAATGCGGTCTTCTTTAGTGTTTTTTACACAAGTATCGCGACCATCGGGAAATTCGGTCTCGGCCTTTGGCTGGCGCTACTGCTGAACAATCACCTGCCCTTCAAATCGTTGCTGCGTGCCATCATCCTTCTTCCCTGGATCGTGCCCACTGTGCTGACAGCGGTAGCATTCTGGTGGATCTACAATCCGCAATTTTCCGTCATTTCCTGGATGCTGATCGAACTTGGTCTGCGCGATACCAATGTTGACTTTATCAATACCGCTTGGCCCGCACGCTGGTCCTTGATTGCGGCCAATATCTGGCGTGGCATCCCCTTTGTCGCGATTTCGCTATTGGCGGGTTTGCAGACGATTTCGCCATCCCTTTATGAGGCTGCACTTCTGGATGGATCCACTGCGTGGCAGCGCTTCCGCTACATTACCTTCCCGATGCTGCTGCCGATCCTGGCTATTGTCATGACCTTCAGCATTATCTTCACCTTCACGGATTTCCAGCTTGTCTATGCCATCACGCGTGGCGGGCCGGTGAATTCTACGCATTTGCTCGCAACGCTTGCCTTCCAGCGCGGTATCCCCGGCGGGCAATTGGGGGAAGGTGCGGCGATTGCGGTTTCCATGATCCCCTTCCTCGTTTTCGCGACACTATTCAGCTATTTCGCCTTGGCGCGGCGCAAATGGCAGCAGGGTGAGAGCAATGATTGAAGCCGGGAGCAAGCAGCCATGAGCGCCACAACCCAAACGGAAGAAACGCAAGCCAGCGCTGCGCCGCCATCTGAAACCATGGCCTGGGACAGCAAGGCACGGCGGATGGTCACCATCTATCTGCCGCTTGCCTGCTTTCTGATCATCCTGCTGTTTCCCTTCTATTGGATGACGATCACCGCCTTCAAACCGAATGCGGAGCTTTACGATTACAAGACGCATAATCCCTTCTGGATCACCTCTCCCACGCTAGATCACATCAGGCTGCTGCTGTTCAATACAGCCTATCCGAAATGGTTGATGACAACCATGATGGTTGCGGTTGGCGCGACTGTTCTTTCGCTGGTCAGTTCAACGCTTGCGGCCTATGCCATCCAGCGCTTGCGCTTCAAGGGTAGCCAATATGTGGGGCTTGGGATTTACCTCGCCTATCTGGTGCCACCTTCCATCCTGTTCATTCCGCTCGCGACCATGGTGTTCCAACTTGGGCTGTTTGATACGCCCTTCGCGCTGATCCTGGTCTATCCTACCTTCCTGGTGCCCTTCTGCACCTGGCTGCTGATCGGCTATTTCAAATCCATTCCCTATGAACTTGAAGAATGCGCGCTGATAGATGGCGCCACACGGCTGCAAATTCTGCGTCAGATCACCCTGCCGCTTGCGGTGCCGGGGCTGATCAGCGCGGGTATCTTTTCCTTCACGCTGTCCTGGAATGAATTCATCTATGCGCTTGCCTTCATCCAATCGAGCGAGAACAAGACTGTGCCGGTTGCGATCCTGACCGAATTGGTCACCGGTGATGTCTATCAATGGGGTGCGCTGATGGCCGGTTCGCTTCTTGGCTCGCTGCCGGTCGCGATCTTTTATTCCTTCTTCGTGGATTACTACGTTTCCTCCCTGACCGGCGCGGTCAAGGAATGAGCTGAAAAGGACCTATCTCATGGCAAAATTCACCATCCTGACGCCCGCGGCGGCGTCCTTCACCACCACTGGCGGCGGCTATGATTATGAGCTGGAAGCGCTGGAAGGCATGGGCGTCGAGATCATAGAATGCCAACCGACTGAAAAGGACTTCATTGCCAAGGCCGGCCAGGCGGATGCGGTTTACGCGAAGGGCATGCAATTCAATGCCAAAATGATCAAGGCGCTGAAGAAGTGCCGTATCATCGCGCTTGGTTCCGTGGGTGTTGATTATGTTGATGTGGCGGCGGCAACGGCGCAGGGCATTCCGGTCACGAATTGCCCTGATACCTTCATTGAAGAAGTAGCCGATCACGCCATGATGCTGCTGCTGGCGACCCATCGGCGCTGCATCGAACAGGACCGCATGGTGCGTGAAGGCCGCTGGGGCGAAGGTCGCCCGCAATTGCTGCAAATCCCGCGCCTGATGGGGCAGACGCTGGGCTTCATCGGCTTTGGTCGTGTGGCGCGCGCCACCGCAATTCGCGCCCGCGCCTTTGGGCTGCACATGAAGGCCTTTGATCCCTTCGTGGAAGAATTGACCATGTCAGCCCTTGGCGTGGAACCGGCCAGCCTTTCTGATTTGCTCGCGAGTTCTGATTTCGTCTCCATGCATTTGCCGGACACCCCCGAAACCCGTGGTTTCTTCAAGGAAAAGCACTTCAAGCAAATGAAGAAGAACGCGCTTTTCATCACCACGGGCCGCGGCCCTACCGTGGAAGAAGCTGGTCTGATCAAGGCGCTGCAAAAGGGTTGGATTGCGGGTGCGGGCATTGACGTTTTTGAAATTGAACCGACCAAGGCGGATAACCCACTGCACAAGATGCAGAATGTGATCCTGTCGCCACATAATGCCTCGGCGTCTGCGCGCTTTGATCCGGCACGCAAGCGCCGTGTGGGGCAGAATGTCGCCCTCGTGCTTTCGGGCCGTTGGCCGCTTTCCTGCGTGAACCCGACCGTGCTGACTGATTCCAAGCTGAAGCGTTGGCAGCCCTATTCCATGGAACGCGGGCCGAATTCGTAACACCAAAAGGCGCATCACATGTCTGAAACTGAAAATCCCGTACTTCTCACGCGGGAAGGGCCGGTGGTGCGCCTGACACTCAATCGGCCGCATCGTCGCAATGCCATGTCGGCCGCCATGGGTGTCGCCCTGGATGCGGCACTTGATGCGCTGGAGAAAGACACCTCCGCGCGCATCGTGGTGTTCTCGGGCGCCGGTGGGCATTTCTGCGCGGGGCTGGATCTGACCGAAGTGGGCTCTCAAGGGACCGAGGCCGAACGGCTTGCCGCCGCGCAGCAACGCAACCATGCCACCGGGCAGCGCTTTGTCAGGCTCTGCAACCTGCCGCAGGTGGTGATTGCCGCTGTGCAGGGCGCGGCCCATGCCGGCGGGCTTGGCTGGGTATGCTCAGCTGATATCGCGATTGCCACGGCTGATGCGCGCTTCGCCGCACCGGAAGCCAAGCGGGGCTTGGTGCCAGCGCAAATCCTGCCCTGGATGGTGCGCCGCATGGGGCGCAGCAATGCCGCGCGCATGGTGTTGCAAGGCAATGTGATTGATGCCGCTGAAGCCGCGCGCATTGGTCTGGTGCATCAGCTGGTTGCGGATGCTGCGGCGCTGGAAGCGGCCATCGCCGCGGTGATTGCGGATTGTCGGCAGGGCGCGCCGCGCGCCTTGGCAGAAACCAAGAAGCTGATCGCGGCGCTCGGCCCACTTTCGCCCGATGGTTATGCTGAAGCCGGCGCGCTTGCCTTCGCGCGCTGTGCCTCGGGCGATGAAGCGCGAGAGGGGATTGCCGCCTTCAAGGAAAAGCGCCCCCCTAACTGGGCGTCCTGAGTGTTAGCCCAACCAGCGCTGAGACCAGCAAAAGCTGGGCAGCCACCAGAATTTGCGGCAAGGACCAGCTTCCAGTCAGGCTGACCAGGGTTGCAAAAATCGAAGGACCGGCGACATAGCCGAGAAAGACGAAAATCGTCGAACCAGCAGTCGCATCTGCAACTTTCCCAGACGGCGCGAGCCGTGCGACCTCCGCCAGCGAAATGCCATTCCAGGAAGCACCGAAGAAGCCAGTTAGCACGCAGATCAGCGCCAGCGGCCAGAAGCCGGCATCCGGCGGCAGCAGTGCCAAGGCCAGGATGGCGCTTCCCGCGGCAAAACCCTGCGCCACCAGATTGGCGAGCGCATTGCCGGTGCGGTCCGCTACCCAGCCCAACAGAATGCGCGCTACCACACCGGCGAATTGCATGCCCGCGAAAACACTGCCGGCCAGCACCAGATCAAAGCCGCGCTTTTCCACAAGCCAGGTGACGGTGAAGGAAAATAGGCAGCCCTGGCAAACTGCGAAGGAAACCGATAGCGCGGTGACGCGCCTCAGCACCGGGTTTTGTTTAAAGGCTGCCATGGGGGCGCTGATGGCGCCGGGTGACAAAATATCACTGAAACGTAGTCGTTGCGCAGGATTACGCTCTGAATCAAAAGCCGAGCGTAGCGGTTGAATCACCAGTATGGCCAGCACGCCAACACCGAAGGCGAGCATCAGCGCAGCCGGCCAACCATAGGCGAGTGCCACGGGCGCTGCGATCAACCCGGCCAGCGCGCCACCGGCCGGCGCGCCCGCCTGTTTGATGGAAAAGATCAGCGAACGATGCGCAGGGGGCGCGGTTGCGGCCAGCATGCGGCTGCCCGCCGGTGGTGTGGGCCCATAGCCAAGCCCCAGCATGAAGGCCGCGAGGAATATCGCCCAAGCCTGCCCAAGGCTTGCCACCAGCAGCGCCGTCACCGCCATGGCCGTTCCCAATTGCAGCATGCGCACTGGCCCCATGCGCGCCAGGAAAACGCCGCCAATCATCAGATAAAGCACGGTCGCAAGCGCCGTCAGGGAAGAGAGATTTCCGACGCGTTCCGGCGCCAGCCCTGTGCTTGCCATGATCAGCGGCGCAATCACCGGCAGGCTTTGGCCCATGAAGGAAGCGACCAACTGCATCAGCATGGTGGCGCCAAGGGCGAAGAGCCAGTGATTCATCACCGCATCTAGCCAGTTTCAGAGTGTTCGGGCCAGGGGCGCCCTGCTGACATTTCCTCAAAGCAGCCCTATGTCCACCGACTCCCCGTGAATGAACCGAGGATTCCCATGGCCCAGCCTGATGAAATGAAGCCGCTTCGCCCCCTAGCCGCCCTGATATTCGGGTCACGCTGGCTGCAATTGCCGCTCTATCTTGGGCTGATCGTGGCGCAATGCGTCTATGTCTATAAATTCCTCAAGGAACTGACCCATCTGGTGCTGGATGCCGCGACCTTCACCGAACAGCAGATCATGCTGATCGTTCTTGGCCTGATTGATGTGGTGATGATCGCCAATTTGCTGGTCATGGTGATTGTGGGCGGGTTTGAAACCTTTGTGTCCCGCCTTAATCTCGCCGGGCATCCGGATCAGCCGGAATGGCTGAGCCATGTGAATGCAAGCGTGCTGAAGATAAAGCTCGCCATGGCGATCGTCGGCATATCCTCGATCCATCTGCTGCGGACCTTCATTGAGGCCGGCAATCTCGGCTCCCCCAATGCTGCCTTCACCGAGGCAGGGATCATGTGGCAGACCATCATCCACACGATCTTCATTTTATCGGCCATCGGCATTGCCCTGGTGGACCGGCTATCCACGGTGCCGACCGGCGTGAAATCTGACCATTAGTGGCGCGATCCGGCAAAATTCGGCTTTTCTGCCGCGTCACAGCGTATTAGAAATGTAACTCCCAAGCCCCGGCATAAGGGTGCTGGCAGACCTCATCAACCACACAACCAGGGGAGCTTCCCGCAGTGGAACGTCGTAATTTCATCAAACAGGCTGGCTTTGGCACTACCGCCGTTGCCGCCACCGCGCTTGCCACACCGGCGCTGGCGCAGGCCATGCCGGAAGTACGCTGGCGCATGACCTCGGCCTTCCCGAGATCGCTCGATACGCTGTTTGGCGGGACCGAGCTTTTCGCCAAGGTCATGAACGAGATGTCGGATGGCAAGTTCCAGCTCCGCATCTTCCCTGCCGGTGAAATCGTGCCCGCCTTGCAGGTCTATGATGCGGTGCAGAATGGCACGGTCGAAATCGGGCAGGATGCGGCCTATTACCATTTCGGCAAGGATCCCTGCTTCGTTTTCGAAACAGGCCTGCCCTTCAGCTTGAACCAGCGGCAATATTATTCCTGGCTCCGCAATGGCGGCGGGCATGAACTGATTCAGGAATTCTACCGTCCGCTTGGCGTGCGGTCCTTCACCTTTGGCGGTACGGCCTGCCAGATGGGTGGTTGGTTCCGCAAGGAAATCAACACGGTTGAGGATCTGCGCGGTCTGAAATTCCGCGTCGGTGGCTTCGCCGGCAATATCCTGCGCCGCCTTGGCGTTGTGCCGCAGCAGATTGGCGCGGGCGATATCTACCCCGCGCTGGAACGTGGCACGATTGATGGCGCCGAATGGGTTGGGCCCCATGATGATGAAAAGCTCGGCTTCAACAAGGTCGCACGCTTCTATCATTATCCCGGCTGGTGGGAAGGCGCGTCTTGCGGCACGCTTTTCATCAATGAACGCGCGTGGAATTCGATCCCCAAGCATTATCACGGGATGATCGAAACCGCGGCGGGGCTCGTCACCGCCTCCATGGTGCCAAAATATGACGCGCTGAACCCGCAAGCCATGAAACGTCTGCTGGCTGGCGGTACGCAACTGAAGCCCTTCTCAAATCCTGTTCTGCAGGCCTGTTATGATGAGTGCTGGAAATATTATGATGAAGTTGCCGCGCAGAACGCCATGTTCAAGAAGCTGCTTGATAGCTTGAAGGCGTTCCGTCCGGATAGCGTCGCCTGGTTCCGTGTGGCAGAGGGTAGTTTTGACAGCTTCATGCACAGGATGTCGGCTGCCAACCGCATCTGATCCAGACGCGTAGTTGGTTTTTGGGCGCCGGTCAGGTGGCAGCACCTGACCGGTTTTTTGTTGCCCGATCACGCCAAAAGAAAAACCCCATGGCGGTGTGCCATGGGGTTTTGCGTTGACGGCCTGCCCAGGATTTACCTTGGCGGGCCGAAGCTTGGCGGTGGCAGATCATCCTCCTCGGGGGGCGGCGCGACCTCAATCCTGATGGTATTGGGGTCAATACCATGCGGCTTATCCAGGAAGAAGGTAACGGTGATCGGCATGAAGATGACAATGGCGACCATGATCAATTGCAGCCCCACCCAGGGTATAGCGCCATAGTAGATGTCAGACGTCTTGATGCTTTTTGGTACAACGCTCCTCAGATAGAATAGCGCAAAGCCAAAGGGCGGGTGCATGAAGCTGGTTTGCATATTCACGCAAAGCATCACGCCAAACCAGATCAGCGCCGCATCCGCGCCAACAACCGGCTCAAGAATCTTCTGGGCCACGGGGGCCAGCATCGGCACGATGATGAAGGCGATTTCGAAGAAATCGAGGAAGAAGGCCAGGAAGAAGATGAACAGATTGACCGCGATCAGGAAGCCCCAAACGCCGCCGGGCAGGCTGGTCAGGCCATGCTCCACCCAAAGATTGCCATCCACGCCGGCAAAGACAATGGAAAAGCAGGTTGCCCCCACCACGATGAAGGCCACCATGGAGGTGATGCGCATGGTGGACCGCATGCCTGAAACGATCAGGTCATGCAGGGGCTTGTCCTGCCAGGCGCGCCAGCATAGCCAGATGATCGAGGCAAAAAGCGCCGAGAAGCTGAGCCGGAAGGGCAGGGTCTTCATGCCGACGGTAAAGCTGAACAGGATGCAAAGGCCCGTTGCCACCAGCCC
>JBIIGZ010000248.1:0-3652 GCA_044236185.1 Roseomonas sp.
TATGGTGTCACGAATGTCTATGGTGATCTTGGCCAGATTTTCGCGCAGACCACGGTGATTGAACCCGGGCTTTGCGCTGCGCTGATGGGCACACTCATTCGCGGCCTGGGTGCGGATCATGTGGTCTGGGGTACGGATGCGATCTGGACCGGTTCTCCGCAATGGCAGATTGAAGCGCTGCGGCGGCTTGAGATTCCGGAAGATATGCAGCGCCGCCATGGCTTTGCGCCCCTCGGCCCCGCGGATGGGCCGGTGAAGACTGCAATTTTCGGCGGTAATTCAGCGAAAATGTATCGCTATGATCAGCGTCGCGCGGGGCTTGATGGTGATGGCGTGGCGCGCGTGAAGGCGCAATACGCTGCGGCCGGTGGCAATCGCAGCAACAAGGCTTATGGCTATGTGCTTGCGGGATAGGCCCTTGCCCTGACGCGGGCTTTGTCCTTTCCTTACCCCTAAGAAGAAGCGTTCGCGCGCGTGTGGCGCGAACCGAAGCGTGGGAAGGAGGAACAGTGATGCAGCGTCGCGCGTTATTGGCAACCTTGGGCGGGCTTGTTGCGGCACCCGCCCTTGCGCAACCGCAAGCCTGGCCCAGCCGGCCTATCCGCCTGATCATTCCCTACCCGCCAGGGGGTGCGACCGATACCTTGGCGCGACCCTTTGCGGAACGAATGCGTGCCCGGCTTGGCCAGGCAGTAGTGATCGAAAATCGTGGTGGAGCTGCCACCACCATCGGCATGGAAGCCGCCGCGCGCGCTGCGCCGGATGGCTATACGCTGGTCATGAATGCCGACAATATCGCGTATTTCCCGCTGCTCTATCGCCGCCTGCCCTATGATTTGTTCCGCGATTTCGTCTCGGTTTCCAATATCGCCTCAACCGGCCTGGTGCTGGCCATCAATCCGCGCTTGGCCGCGAATGATTTGCAGGAATTCGTAGCACTTTTGAAGCGCGAGCCTGATCGCTACGCCTTCGCCAATCCCAGCCTCGGCGCGCCGCATCATCTGGGGTATGAGCTTTTCGCGCGCGAAGCGGGCGTGAAGATGTTGCAAGTGGAATATCGTGGCGGTGGCCCTGCCCTAAATGACGTGCTGGCTGGGCATGCGCATCTTGGCGTGTTTTCGCTTGGCGCTGTCAGCCAGCATTTTCAGGCGGGTACACTCCGCCCGCTTGCGATCCTTTCGCCCCGGCGTTCTGCCATTGCGCCCGATGTGCCAACAACGGCGGAAGCGGGCCTTCCGCGCGTGCTTTCCGCAATCAATTTCATGTTGTTTGCGCCAGCCGCGACGCCGCCCGAGGTGATCGCAAACCTGAATGCCGCTTGCCTGGCGGTCATGGAAGAACCTGCCTTGCGCGAACAACTGACACGCGCGGGGTTCGAGGTGATGACAAGCACACCCGATGAAGCCATGGGAATCTTGCGTGCGGAGCGTGACCGTTGGGCACCTATTCTCGCTGGGCTTAATCTCAGTCTCGATTGAAGGGGAGTTTTAATGTCTGTTCTTGATATCAAGGGTGATGCACGGCGCGTTGTGGATGCGGTGAAGGCCGGCGGTGTGGCCGTATTTCCGACCGATGTTGGCTATGCCGGCACGGGCGGATGTGAAGCAGCCCTCACGCGCTTCTTCCTCGCCAAAGGTCGCGGCGCGCATAAGCGCAACGCCATGCTGGGCAGCTTGGCCGTGCATGATGAAGTGCATGACATGCCCGCGCGCGGCAAGGAAATGATCCGTGCCCTGGTGCTGGATTATGATTTACCGATCTCGGCCATCGGGCCTTATCGCGCGGATCACCCGCTGTTGCGCCGGCTGGGTGACGCGGCGTTATCGGCCAGCACGGAAGGTGGCACGCTGGCGATATTGATGAATGTCGGCGCGCTGGAAGCGGAAATGGCGCGGCTTGCCTTGGCAGAAGGTCAGCCACTTTTTGGTTCCTCAGCCAATCTCACGGGAAGCGGCACAAAATTCCGCGCAGAGGATGTGCAGCCGGAAATTCGCGGTTGCGCTGATGTGGTGATTGATTACGGCTTGCAGAAATATCATCGCTATCGTCGGTCTTCCACCATGATTGATTTCACCACCATGGAAGTCGTGCGCATCGGCAGTTGCTATGAATTGATCCAGGATGTGCTGCGTCGGCATTTCAAGGTTGAATTGCCGCCTGATCCGGGGCTGGATGCCCTGCCCTCAGGCCATGTTCGTGAAGCACAGCGCAAATATGCGTAACGCATGACGGGCGCGGGAGTGACCCCGCGCCCGATGGTTTTACTCCGCCGCGCGTAGCGCCGCCTGGCTGCGCAGCTTCACAATACCGGGAAGCGCCGCGCCCTTCCACAGCGCTTCCAGCAGCGCCTTGGCTTCCTGCGCGCCAATCGCGTCCGCCGTCAGTTCCAGGAATTTATCGGACAGATCAGCATCCGAAAGCGGCGCATCCGGATCACCCTTGCGCGTGTGCTGATGGCGGTTCAGCACGCGGCCATCACGCAGCTTGATTTCCACCTTTGCTGAACGTTTGGATGGGAAGGCGGCGGCGCATTCGGGATCAAGCGCGACTGTGACTTTCGGCATTAACGCGCGGATCGTGGGATCGGTCAGGCGTTCTGGTTCAAACGCCGCCAACCGCACGCCGCCATAAAGCAACATGGTCGCGACGGTGAATTGCGTGGAGAAGCGGCAATCCTGTTCTGTCGCGGCGGTTGGGCGATCACAGACATCCTTGGTCGCCTTATAGCCACCGACATGCACGCCAAGCACATCGCCCGCGCTGAAGCCGGCTTCGCGCTGCAAATCGCGCACCGCATCAAGGGCCGCAAAGATATGCCCGCAGCAGCCGTGATTCTTGAAGGTCATATCGGTAATGGCATAGGGCTTGCCGATATTGGCCAGCGGCTTTTCCCATTTGCCGATATCTTCGCTGGTGGCGGCTGCGAAGCCTGCCGGACCATGCAGGACATCCAGTGCGCCGGTCATGCCGCGCGCCGCTGCCATCGCCGCCATGGCGCCGGCTTCTGCCGCATGGCCCGGATGCAAAGGCTTCGACATGCCTTCGCCACGAAAAGCCTGTTGCAGGCCGCTTGCCATAGTGGCGCAGGTCGCAATGGCATGGGCCGTGCGGTCCGCATCGCAATTCAGCGCGACGGCCACCGCCGCCGCCGCACCAAAAGTGCCGACCGTGCCGGTGGTATGCCAGAAATCGTAGTGAGAAGGCTGCACCGCCACACCAATACGGCAGGAAACCTCATAGCCCGCAATCATCGCACGCAGCAGCAAATCCATATCCGCGCCGCGTGACTGCGCCGCGGCCAGCGCCGCCGCAATGGTCGGGCAGCCGGGATGATAGACAGCGTAGCGATAGATATCGTCGAATTCCACGGTATGGGATGCCGTGCCATTCAGCAGCGCGGCATGACGCAGCGGCACCTGACGGCCACTCACGTAACACACGGCACCGCCGCCGCCGCGCGTTTCATCTTCAAGCGCGGCGGACATCAGCGTCGCGGGCGCGCGGGATGCACCGGCTAACAGAGCGGCGAACCAATCCACCAAGGCGCGCCGCGCGTGATGCGCGACTTCCGCATCCACCGCGCGGCTGCGCCAGGAAGCGGCGTGATCGGCCAGAATGAGTAAGGGATTTTCCATGATGGGCTCTGTTACGC
>JBIIGZ010000106.1:0-11776 GCA_044236185.1 Roseomonas sp.
CCCGAAAACCTTAACCCCCGGCTGGCCATTCAGGCGGTTTTTGCCCGTTCAATCGCTTCCCGGATCAGCCGGCGCGCTTCCTCGGCATCACCCCAGCCGATGAATTTCACCCATTTGCCGGGTTCCAGGTCTTTGTAATGTTCAAAGAAATGCTGGATCTGCTCAATGGTGATCTTGGGCAGGTCGGTGTGGTTCTGCACATGGACATAGCGCTGGGTCAGTTTGGTGGACGGCACGGCGATGATCTTTTCATCCCCCCCGCCATCATCTTCCATCTTCATCACGCCAACGGGGCGCACATTCAACACGGCGCCAGGCACGATGGGCCGCGTATTGGCCACCAGCACGTCAATCGGGTCACCATCTTCGGAAAGTGTGTGCGGCACAAAGCCGTAATTCCCCGGATAGCGCATGGGTGTGTGCAGAAAACGGTCCACGAAAAGCGTGCCGGCGGCCTTGTCCATCTCATACTTGATGGGCTCGCCACCGATCGGGACTTCAACAATCACATTCACATCATTCGGCGGGTCCTTGCCGATGGGAATGGCATCTATGCGCATGGGGGGTTCTCCAGGGGGGCGAGGCAGCCCCTGCGGCGGCCCGGCCAATGCCCGTTCAGCGGGCATATGCCCGCGCCGCCTGATATTGCAAGCGTGATGCGGCTTGCCAGCCTGCGCGATGCCCCTCAGGCTGGGCAGATGGACGCCTCCACCCGCACCACCTTCGCCACCGCCGCCGCCCGCCGTGCGCCAGAGGTGATCGCACTCACCCAGCGCCTGACCGCCATCGCCTCCCCCAACCCGCCAGGGGATGTGCGCGCCGCTGCCAAAGAAGCCGCCGCCATGCTGCGTGCTTTGGCCCCCTCGGCCGAGATATCCCTGCATGAAACCGGCCCCCAGGTGACCAACCTGGTCGCGCGCATCAAAGGGGCCGGGCCGGGCCGCTTGCTCGCTTATAATGGCCATCTGGACACCTACCCGGTGAATGAGGCTTTGCCCTGGACCGTGGCCCCCCTGGGCGGCTTGCTCAGCGATGGCCGGCTTTATGGGCGCGGTGTCGCCGATATGAAGGGCGGCATTGCCGCTTCCATGCTGGCCTTTGCCTTGCTGGCGGAATACCGCGCCACTTGGCACGGCGAAGCGCTGCTGACGCTGGCGGGCGATGAGGAAAGCATGGGCCCGCTTGGCACCAAATGGCTGCTGGATAATGTGCGGGGGCTCGCCCAGGCGGATGGCGTCATCATCGGCGATGCCGGCAGCCCGCGCGTGCTGCGCTTTGGCGAAAAGGGCTTTGTCTGGATCGAGATTGAGGCCGCGGGCCGCGCCTCCCACGGTGCCCATGTGCATTTGGGCGATAACGCCATTGACCGGCTGCGCGCTGCCCTGGATGCGGTGGCCGCGCTGCGCGCCATGGCGCCCGAAGCTCCGCCCGCGGTCACAGCCGCCATTGCCGCCGCAAGCGGAATCAGTGAAGCGCTCTCGGGCGCCGGAGAAGCCGCGGTGCTTGGCAGAGTTACGGTGAATATCGGGCGGATTGAAGGCGGCGCCTCACCCAATCTGGTGCCGGCATCGGCCCGAGCAGCCTGCGATATCCGCCTGCCGGTGGGTGTGGCCAGCGCGCGGCTGCTGGGCGCGCTGCACAAGGCTTTGGATGCGCTGCCGGGCATCACCTGGCGCGTGCTGCGCTGCTTTGAACCTAACCACACTGACCCTGCCGCCCCCATCATCCGCCATGTGCATCAGGTGGCCGAGGAAGTGCTGCATGAGCGTGTTGCCGTGAATATGCGCGTCGGCGGTTCCGATGCGCGCTGGTTTCGCATGGCCGGCCTGCCCACGGTGGTTTATGGTCCGACACCGCATAATATGGGCGGCGCGGATGAATGGGTTTCGGTCGCGGAATTGGAAGCCATCGCCCAAATCCATGCCCTGGCCGGCTTTGATTTTTTGAGCGCGGAGAAAGCCACATGATGAACCTGCTCGGTGAAATCCTGGCCTTCAGCCTGTTTGCCTTTTGGCTGCTGTTTTTTCTGATGCAGTGGCTGGCCCAGGCGCTGGGGTCCTGGCTTGGTCGCCGCCATGCCGAAGGCGGTGCAGCACCGGCAGAAGGGGTTGGCGTGGTGGTGGGCGGCATGCTCGGCCTGCTGGCCTTTGTGCTGGCACTTACGCTTTCCTTTGCCACCACGCGCTTTGAAGAACGCCGCCAGGGCACGCTGATGGAAGCCAATGCCATTGGCACCGCCTGGCTGCGCGCCAAGGCGATTGGCCATCCGCGCGGTGAAGAAGTGGCGAAACTGTTTGAGGAATACACCAAGATCCGCGTCGATTTCATCAAGGCGCCCGCAGATCGGGAGGTTGTGCGCGCCATCAATGACCAGACATCAGCGCTGCAAAACCGCATCTGGGACCATGTCACCGCCATTGTGCGCGAAAGGCCGGATGCGATTTCATCTTCGCTTATGGCCGCCACCAATGAGGTATTTGACCGTGCAACGGCGGAACGCTTCGCCTTCGCCCAAACCATGCCGGCGCAGATGGTCTGGCTGCTGATGGGCATTGCGGTGCTGAGTATTGGCGCGCTTGGCTATCAATTGGGGCTGCGCAAATTATCCCTGCCGATCCTTTCCGTGCTGCTGATTGGCATGTGGACATCGGTGATTGTGGTGATCCTGGATTTGAGCGCGCCACGCATTGGCAGCATGCGGTCCAGCGCGGCGGCCTATTACTGGACGCTGGATGGCTTCAACCCGAATCCGGCGCCGGTCCGGAGATAGGCCAGCACCTCGCCCGCCGGTGGCGCCCGTGATAGGGGAAGCGCGCCCATGACCCGCGCTGCCACCAACACTGAAGCCCCTATGCCGGTACGCCGCCGCAGCCCGGCCTGGGCTTGGGGTTCCTTGCTGGTCGCTTGCGCCATGGCAACGCCGATTCTGGCTGTGCTGGTGACCGCCGCCGCGCCGGGGGGGGAGGTCTGGCGGCATATCCTGGCCACCACGCTCCCGGAAATGCTGGCCAGTTCCGCACTTCTGGCCCTGCTGGTGGCGGCCATGGCGGGCAGCGCGGGCGCCGTCACTGCCTGGCTGGTGGTGGCTTGTGAGTTTCGTGGCCGGCGCTTTCTGGAAGTGGCGCTGCTGCTGCCCATCGCCATGCCCGCTTATCTTTGCGGCTATGTCTATACGTGGCTTTTGGACGTGGCGGGGCCGGTGCAAAGCACGTTCCGCACCGCCACCGGGCTTTCCTTCGGGCAATACTGGTTCCCTGAAATTCGCAGCCTACCGGGTGCGGCGCTCATGCTCGCGATGGTGCTTTACCCTTACGTTTACATGCTCTGCCGCGCGGCGTTTTTGCAACAAAGCGTATGCCTGATCGAAGCATCGCGGACGCTCGGCCATGGGCTGGCGCGTAGCTTCCTGCATGTCGCGCTGCCCTTGGCGCGCCCTGCCTTGGCTGCGGGCATTGCGCTTGCCTTGATGGAAACGCTCGCGGATTTCGGCACGGTGCAGCATTTCGCGGTTAGAACCTTCACCACCGGCATTTATGAGGCCTGGTTCGGCATGGATAATCGCCCGGCCGCCGCGCAGCTTGCGGTTGCCTTGCTGGGCTGTGTCGGGCTGTTGCTGGCCTTGGAGCATTTTTCGCGCGGCGGGCGGCGCTTTCATCCAACCACCACGCGCCATCCGGCCTTGCGCCCGGTGCGGCTTTCCGGCTGGCGGGAAGTGATAGTGCTGCTGGCCTGCGCGCTGCCGTTGCTGATTGGTTTTGTCATTCCAGCAGGCGCACTGCTGTGGCTGTTAGTGCAAGCGGGCGATCCCTTCAGCCCAGCGCGCTATCTGCCCTATGCACGCAATTCCCTGGTGCTTTCGGGTGTCACTGCCGTGCTGGCCGTAGTGCTGGCGGCCGGCATGGCCTGGGCAGCGCGGCTTTATCCATCGCCGGCGCGCAGCATCGCCAATCGTGTCGCGTCGCTTGGCTATGCGTTGCCGGGTTCGGTGATTGCGGTTGGGGTGCTGGTGCCTTTTGGGCTGTTCGACAATGCGCTCGATTCCTGGCTGCGGGCGCGCTTTGGCGTTTCATCCGGGCTTCTGCTGTCGGGCACCATGGCGGCGTTGGTTTTCGCCTATCTGGTGCGGTTCTTGGCGGTGGCGCTTTCCACGGTGGAATCGGGGCTCGCGCGGCTCAAGCCATCCTACACCGATGCGGCGCGGGTCTTGGGCCGGCGGCCCGGACAGGCGGTGCGAGAGGTTGAGGTGCCGCTCGCGCGCGGCGCGCTGCTGACCGCAGGGCTTTTGGTGTTTGTGGACACCATGAAGGAATTGCCCGCGACGCTGATCGTGCGGCCCTTTGACCTCGATACGCTCGCGGTGCGTGTCTATAATCTTGCGTCAGATGAAAGACTGGCCGAGGCGTCAACCGCGGCCGTGCTGATTGTGCTGGTGGGGCTGCTGCCGGTGGCCGCCCTTACGCGGATGATGCGGCGCGACTAATTTCTTTAGCGCCAACCGGCCCTTTGCATGATCCGCAACGCCTCCGGCGCCAGGGCGCCATAGCGTTGCGCGTTCAATTGATCAGCGCGGAAACTGCCCAGCGCAACCAATGCGGGATGCGGTGCGACCCCCGCCACCACCGGATATTCGAAATTGCCGTTGGCGAATAATTCCTGCGCGCGCTGGCTGCTGAGATATTCAATGAAGCGTAGCGCCACTACCTTATTGGAAGAACGCCGCACCACCCCGGCGCCTGAGACATTTACATGCGTGCCGCGATCGCCCGGCGCCTGATTGGGGAAGATCACGCCAATCCGATCATAAAGCGCTTTCTCCTGCGGATTGGATGAGGCGCCGAACCGCGCGAGGTAATAGGTATTGGCGACAGCCAAGCGCCCCACGCCCGCCGCCACCGCCTGGAATTGCGGCGTATCACCGCCTTGCGGTGGGCGGGCCATATTCGCCACCACACCGCGCGCCCAGGCTTCTGCCGCTTCCGCGCCATTTGCCAAAAGAATACTTGCCATCAGCGACGTATTATAGGGATGCGCGGCAGCGCGGATCAGGATCTGCCCCCGCTTTGTCGGCAAAGCCAAATCCTCATACCGCGAGACACCTTCCGGCACGCCGCGCTGGCGGTCATACATGATCACGCGTGCGCGGCTGGAAAGCCCATACCATTTGCCATCCGGCGCGCGCATATTTTCCGGAATGCGCGATTTCAGGATGTCACTTTCGGTTTCGGCCAGAATGCCGGCATCCACCGCCCGCGCCAGCCGCGCCGCATCCACCGTAATCAGCACATCAGCCGGGCTATTCGCCCCTTCGGATTGGATGCGCGCGATCAATTGGTCCGCATCCCCTTCAATCAGGCGGATGCGAATGCCCGATTCCGCCGTGAAGCCCTCATACAGCGCGCGATCCGTATCATAATGACGCGATGAATAGAGATTGAGCGCGCGTTCCTGCGCCGCGACCAGGGCAGGCGCAGCGAGCGGCGCGGCAAAGGGCAGGGCAAGCAGGGAACGACGGCGCATTGGAACCTCCTCGGGTGGGTGGGAAGTACTGCAAATGCGAATTACTCGCAATACGGCAGCCTGTAACAAATTGTCTCCAGCCACGACGCCCCAGGCTTGAGAAGCCGCCAATCGCGTCGCATAAGTCGCAGTCTAACGCTGTTCTCCCCAGCACAGAAGAGAGTTTGCCCTTGCCCAAGTCGCCCTTGGCAGTTGCTCAGTCCAAAGCCGCCGAATCCGCGACGGGTTCGCGCATTGAAACCCTTTGCGTGGCCCAGGGGCTGAAGATGACCGGCCAGCGTCGCTTGATCGCACGCATCCTCAGCGAAGCCGAAGATCATCCGGATGTGGAGGAATTGCATCGCCGTGCCTTGCAGCGCGACAGACGTGTTTCGATAGCCACGGTCTATCGCACGGTGCGCCTGCTTGAAGAACGTGGCATTCTGGAACGGCGTGATTTTGGTGGCGGGCGGGCACGTTACGATCTGGCGGATCGCGGGCATCATCATCACCTGATTGATGTTGAAACGGGCCATGTCATTGAATTCGGCGATGAAGCCCATGAAGCCTTGGCAAAGGCAATCGCTGAACGGTTGGGTTATGATCTGGTGGGGCACAAGTTGGAATTATTCGGCCGACGCCGTGCATCACCGGCAAAGTCGAAACGGCGCATCAGCTAGAGTGTGTTGCGTTCACATGGGTTCACGCAACCCGCTCTTGCTCGTTGTTTTTCGAGCATCTTCACACGTTCAGATTTTCCATCTGAACGTGATTTGCTCTAAGCGCGACGGCAAATGGCCCAAGAAGCCAAAGTCCAAAATGCTGAGGAGAGTTGAATAATGCCAAAGCTCTTGCCTTCCATCCGGCGCTGCGAAGCCGCAGTCATTACCGCCTATCGGGAACTGCGCGATATAGGCACGGATGACCCGCAAGCCTTCCATGCCTGCACGACCCTTTATCGCATCCATCATCCCGAAGCGCCGCTCAGTGAGGCACGGCGCCTGGTGGCGGAATGGATTGATTTTCACATCATCCGCAAGGATGCGAAGTTGGCGCAGCCGGATTGCGGCTGCGGCGAAGAACGCCTTTAGCCGGCCCAAGCCCCGCGCGGCAGCGCTGGCAGGGCTTGGGCGATGCGGCTGATGTCAGCCCTGCAAGCCGCGGAGGAACTTTGCCCGCGCGCCGCCGCCCGCCGTCAGGAAGGCGTGGTCTGAACCGGACAACAGGAAGCGCGCGCCAAGGGCGATGTAATCCGGCGCAACCTTCTCATCATAAACCCCGCCCATGCCCATGACCTTGCCATGCGCCTTGCAGGCCGCCGCCACCTTGGCATAGGCGGCGCGCACATCTGGGTGGCCGATCTGCCCGGCAATACCCATGGAAGCGGTCAGGTCCGATGTGCCGATCATGAGGCAATCCACCCCCGGCACCGCGGCGATGGCATCGGCATTCGTGACTGCTTCGGGCGTTTCGATCATGACGGTGACCATGATCTGTTCGTTCAACTCCTTCTGCGCCGCTGCGGTATCGGAGACCTGGAAGGCATATTGCGCCGGCGGGCCTCCCCAGGAACGCTCACCAAGCGGCGGGTAGCGGAAGGCGCGCACCACATCGCGGGCTTCATCGGCATTATCAATATGCGGCACCACAACGCCCATGGCGCCATTATCCAGGCAACGCGTGCCTTCAAACAGCGCATCCTTGCAGCAGCGCACCATCGGCGTGACGCCTTGCGAAAGCGCGGCCATCGCCATGCGGGTCGCATCATCCACACTCATGGCGCCATGTTCCATGTCAATGAACAGCCAATCAAAGCCTGAAGACGCGGCAATCATGCCGACAGCGGGCGTGCGCAAATGATGCACGCCAAAGCCAAGGGCAAGTTCGCCCTTTTCCAGGCGACGACGCGCGAAATTAGGAGCGATAGGCATGGTGTTTCCCCTCAGGAATTATTGTGTGTTGCACCCTGATCAAGCCGCGCCACCGGGCGCCAACTTGTCTTGGGTTTTTGTCGCGAAATCGCTCGCGTCATGGCGTTCGTGCAATTGTTCGGATGGATCGCCTGTGACGCGGTTCACCATGCGCCCGCGCTTCACGGCGGGACGGGCGAAGATCGCATCCGCCCAGCGCTGCACATTCTTGTATTCATGCACGGCAAGGAATTCCGCTGCGCCATAAAGATAGCCCCGCACCAGCCCACCATACCAGGGCCAAACGGCAATATCAGCGATGGTATAATCATCCCCACCCAGATAGGCGCTTTCCGCCAGGCGCCGATCCAGCACATCCAATTGCCGCTTGGTTTCCATGGCAAAGCGGTCAATCGCGTATTCGATCTTCACCGGCGCATAGGCATAAAAATGCCCGAAGCCACCGCCAAGATAGGGTGCGCTGCCCATTTGCCAGAACAGCCAGGAAAGGCATTCGGCGCGCGCTGCGGGATCCTTCGGCAGGAAGTCGCCGAATTTCTCCGCGAGGTGCATGAGGATTGCCGCGCTTTCGAAAACTCTGATGGGCTTCGGCCCGCTACGATCCAAAAGCGCGGGGATTTTGGAATTGGGGTTTACCTCCACAAAGCCGCTGCCGAATTGCTGGCCCTCACCAATCCGGATCAGCCAGGCGTCATATTCCGCGCCGGTGTGGCCCAGTGCCAAAAGCTCCTCCAGCAGGATCGTCACCTTCTGGCCATTGGGGGTGCCCAGCGAATAAAGCTGCAAGGGGTGGCGGCCCACTGGCAATTCCTTGTCATGCGTCGGGCCGGCAATGGGGCGGTTGATATTGGCAAAGCGCCCGCCATTGGCCTTGTTCCAGGTCCAGACCTTGGGGGGCGTGTAATCGCTGGTGCTGCTCATGTGCGTACTCCTGAGGGATCGGGCCGAGGCTGGCGCGATTGGCCGCAGCGCGCAAGGCTGGTATCGCGGGGCGATAAGATCGGGGGCGACATGACCATCATTATCCATGGCATCAAGAATTGCGACACCATGAAAAAGGCGCGTGCCTGGCTGGAAGCCGAGGGCATTGCCCATGATTTCCACGACTATAAAACCGCCGGCATCACCCCCGCCACGCTGCAAGCCTGGGTGCGCAAGGCAGGGTGGGAAGCTTTGCTGAACCGCGCCGGGACCACCTTTCGCAAATTGCCCGAAGATCAGAAGCAAGGGCTGGATGAAGCCCGCGCGGTCGCGCTGATGCTGGCGCAGCCCAGCATGATCAAGCGCCCGGTGCTGACGCATGGCGATGCGCTGCTGATCGGCTTTGATCCCGCGCGTTACGCTGCCTTATTGAAGACCTGACTCCCGCTGCCTCAAATTCACCACGAGCAACCCATATCCTAATCTAGTTACGTCAGTAAAAAGGATGCCGGGTGGCCGCTGAGGGGATCAATTTCCAAGCCTATAGCGATGCGCTGGTCGTGCTCGGCACGGCGGGCGTGGTCGTGCCGCTGTTGCGCCGTGTGGGCGTCAGCCCGGTGCTTGGCTATCTCGGCGCCGGTGCGGTGCTGGGGCCTCTCGCGCTTGGGTCCTTCATCAATGAATACCCGCTGCTCTACTGGTTCACGGTGATTGACGCGAAAAGTGTCACCGCGATTGCCGAGCTTGGCGTGGTCTTTCTGCTGTTCCTGATTGGGCTTGAACTTTCCTTCGAACGCCTGAAGGCGATGCGCCGGCTGGTGCTGGGCTTGGGGGGCCTGCAATTGGCGATCAGCTTTGTCGCGATCAGCCTGATTGCCTTGGCCTTCGGGCTGACACCGCAGATTGCCGCAGTGCTGGCCGCTTGCCTGGCGCTTTCTTCCACGGCGATAGTGCTGGAATTGCTGGCGCAGCAGGAAAGGCTGCTCACCAGCGGTGGCCGCGCCAGTTTTTCGGTGCTGCTGGCGCAGGATGTGGCGGTGGTGCCCATTTTGCTTTTTATCGGCATCCTGGGCGCCCAGGGGGATAGTTCTGTGCTGCTCAGCATCGCAAGCGCGATGGGGCAGGCCCTGCTGGTGTTGGCGGTGATTGTGCTGGTGGGGCGCGTGGTGCTGCGCCCGCTATTCCGCCTGGTGGGTGGGCAGCGTTCGGAAGAACTTTTCATCGCCGCCGTGCTGTTCGTGATTGTCGCAACCGGCATCATGGCCGCCAAGGCCGGGCTTTCCATGGCGATTGGCGCCTTTGTCGCCGGGTTGTTGCTGGCCGAAACCGAATATCGCCGTGCGGTGCAAGCCGCGATTGAACCCTTCAAGGGTCTGCTTCTTGGCATCTTCTTCTTCAGCGTAGGCATGAGCATTGATTTCCGCGAAGTGGCCAAGGAACCGGTGCTGTTGCTGGGGCTGGCTTTCGGGTTGGTGCTGCTCAAGGCCGGGATTGTCTATGGGCTCGCGCGCTATTTCGCGCTAACGCGGGCGGCGGCTTTGGAATCGGCGCTCCTGCTTGGCCCCGGTGGAGAATTCGCCTTTGTCGGTATTGGACTCGCAACCGGGCTCGCGCTGATTGAACCAGGCCTTGCCGGCTTCATCCTGGCGGCGATTAGCCTGACCATGGCCATGCTGCCCCTGCTTTCGGCGCTGGCCCGGCGCGTGGCGCCGCTGTTGGAAGAAGCCCGGCCCAAGGATCCTGCGTTGGAGGCCTTGCCAGAAGCGCAGCAGGGGCATGCGATCATCATCGGTTACGGCCGTGTCGGCAAAACCGTGGCCGCGCTGCTGCGCCAGCATGGGCTTACCCAGATCGCGGTGGATAATGACCCGGCCTCGGTCTCACGCGCCCGCCGTGCGGCGGAGGAGGTCTTTTTCGGCGATGCCGCGCGCCCGGCCTTTTTGCAGGCTTGCGGGATCGGTGCAGCGCGCAGCGTCATCATCACCATCAATGCCACAGCCGAGATTGATCAGATCATCACTGCCATTCGCGGGCTTAGGCCGGATTTGCCCATTATCTCTCGCGCACGAGACGCTGCGCATGCGCGCCATCTCTATGCGCAAGGCGTGAATGAAACCGTGCCGGAGACCATTGAAGCGAGCCTGCAATTATCCGAAGCTGCATTGGTGTCACTCGGCGTACCGATGGGGCGCGTGATTGCCTCCATCCACCAAAAACGCGCCGATTTCGCTGAGGAATTGCGCAGCGCCGCGCGGGGCACTTAACCCCGAGCGACGCGCGTTTTCACGAGAGCTTCTGCTTCAGCACATCATTGACCAGCGCAGGATTGCCCTTGCCCTGCATGGCCTTCATGGTCTGGCCGACAAAGAAGCCAAACAGCTTGTCCTTGCCGGAACGATATTCCGCGACCTTATCGGCATTGGCCGCCAGCACCTGGTCAATCACCGCCTCAATCGCGCCGCTATCCGTCACCTGCTTCAGGCCACGTTCTTCCACAATGGCGCCAGGCGCGCGGCCGGACTCCACCATGGCTTCAAAAACTTCCTTGGCCAATTTGCCGGAAAGCGTGCCATCCGCCATCAAATCAAGCAGCGCGCCAAGATCAGCGGCACTGACCGGCGGTTCCGCGATGGAGGTTTTGGTGCGGTTGATGGCGGCGAAAAGATCACCCATCACCCAATTCGCCGCCTGCTTCGCATCCCGACCCTTGGCGACGGTTTCATAATAGGCAGCGGTTTCGCGTTCCAGCGTCAGCACATGCGCGTCATAGGGCGTGATGCCGTAATCGCGCACATAGCGCGCGCGGCGCTGATCCGGCAGTTCCGGCAAGGCGGCCTTCAGGCTTTCCACAAACGCCGCATCAATTACCAAAGGCGGCAAATCCGGGTCCGGGAAATAGCGATAATCATGCGCATCTTCCTTGGACCGCATGGAACGCGTGATGCCGCGCCCCGTATCAAACAGCCGCGTTTCCTGATCCACCGTGCCGCCTGATTCCCAGACCTCAACCTGCCGGCGCGCTTCGGCCTCCACTGCCTGCATGACAAAGCGGATGGAATTCACATTCTTAACTTCGCAGCGCGTGCGGAACCCTTCGCCCGCCTTGCGGACAGAGACATTCACATCGGCCCGCATGGAGCCTTCATCCATATTGCCATCGCACGTGCCCAGATAGCGCATGATCTGGCGAAGCTTCGTCAGATAGGCGCCGGCTTCCTCGGGGCTGCGCATATCCGGCTCCGAGACAATTTCCATCAGCGCCACACCGGAACGGTTCAGGTCGATGAAGGATTTTGTCGGGTGCTGGTCGTGCTGGGATTTGCCGGCATCCTGTTCCAGATGCAGCCGCGTGATGCCGATGGTCTTGGTGCTGCCATCGGCCAATTCAATGTCAATCGCGCCTTCACCGATGATGGGGTGCGCGTATT
>JBIIGZ010000249.1:0-3636 GCA_044236185.1 Roseomonas sp.
TTCAGCTTAAGCTTAGCTGTTGTCGCATTCTTCGTCGGCTTTGTGTTTGAGGATGTCCTGAATTGGCTAAGGCGCGCCTTGCTTGCGACCCTGGAAAACAACGCAGCGACAAAAATCATTGTGAAGTAATGATATTGGGCCACGCCCTACCGCTACACCAAGGAACTTCCGGTATCGCGGATATCGCTGAAAGCTCGCCTGAAACCGCTGTCACACCAAAGGCAGCACCAGCAATTCCTTGAGCAATGCCACCGTGCGCGCGGGTTGTTCCTGCTGCACCCAATGCCCCGCCCCTGGCACCAGATGCGCTGCCGCCATGCGGGTGCAGGCAATGCCCTGCATACGTTCAAACGCGCCGGGCGCCTGAAACACGCCCCAATCCGCCGCACCCGCGATAAAGACCGATGGCACATCAATGCTACGCCCGGCGAATAGCGCCAAATCCGCATTCACTTCGAGAGCGAAGCGGGTGCGATACCAATTCAGCCCGCCCTGAAAACCGGTGCGGCCATATTCCGCAGCATAAACGGCCATTTCCGCTTCTGTCATCCAGGCGCAACCCGCAACCTCAGCAGCGCTTGGCATTTCATGCGCGACGGTCTCCGGCATCGTCTCGGCCCGGTCCATGACGTAATAGGTTGGCAGTTTCGCCATTTCCTCGGCGGACCAATCGCGTAGCTTATGCGGTTTATTGGCGGCCCAATCAGCGCTTTTGTGGTGGTAATAGGCGCGCATGAAAGCGTGCAGCCCCTGCGCCGCGCGCATCATATCCGCGTTGGCCGGGCGCGTGGCGTAATAGGCGTGATAGTGTTTGCGCGGGCGCGGCAAGGCGGCCAAAGCCTCATCCAGCCCCGGCATGGCGGAAGAACCGCCGGTGTGCTGGCCGGGCTTTGGCCAATCCGGCCCACCGGCGAAAGGCGCGCTCATTAGCGCCACACGGCGGAACACGTCGGGGCGCGTCAGCGCGCACCAGGCGGCAACCGGCGATCCGAAATCATGCCCGATCACCGCCGCCACTTCCCGGTAACCCAGCGCCGCCACCACCCCCAGCGCGTCACGCACCAGATTGGTCAGGCGAAATGGCGCGAGGGGCGCGTCATAACCCGTATCGCACCCCGTGGTGCGGCCATAGCCGCGCTGATCCGGCGCCACGACGTGATAGCCCATGGCCGCCAAGGGCAGCATCACATGCCGCCAGGAATAGGCGAGTTCCGGAAAGCCATGCAGCAGCAAAAGGCAGGGCCGCCCCGGCGTTTCATGCCCGGCTTCCAGCACATGGACGCGCAGCCCATTGATGCCTTCCAGAAAGCGAGAGCGGATGCCGTGCGGCAGGGTTGATGAGGCAAGCGATTCCATGGCGGTGTTTCCTTCTTCGACCCCATCCCGCCTGAAGCGCGCCCCGCAATCAAGCCCTGCATTGACGCGCGCCCCGGCTGGCGAGACTCTGCCCCCATGCAGGATGGTATTCCCTGGTCTTCGGACCTTCTGACCCTGGCGCAGCGCTTCGGCCCGCGCATCGCCGTGACCGATGGAAGCGCTACGCTCACCTATGCAACGCTTTCCGCCCGCGCCCATGGCTTGGCGCGGCGACTGATCGCGGAAGGCTTCAAGCACGGCCAGCCGGTCGCGACCTTTGTGCCCAATGGCTGCGATGCGCCCTGGGTCAGCTATGGGCTGACCATGGCGGGTGTCGCGGAAACGCCGTGCAATACGGGCTCCACCGATGCGGAACTTGGCTGGTTCGCGCACCTGACGAGTTTCAAGCGCATCGTGGCGCCGCAAGCATTCTGCGCGCGGCTGGCAGGGCTTGGGTTTGAACCGCTCGCCTTGGAAGACATTACCCCGGATGACAGCGGGGCGCCGCTGCCCCCCGTGCCATCCGATGCTTGGGGGCGGATCATTTTCACCTCTGGCACCACGGGCAAGCCGAAAGCCATTCTGCACAGCCATGGCGGGCGATACCTTGCCAATATCCTGCAACGCGCAGTGCTGCCCTTCACGCCGGAACCCGGTGAGCGTGTGCTGCTGATGACGCCCTTCACCCATGGCGCGGCGCTGATCACCTATGCCTGGCTCGATCATGGGGGCGAGGTTGTTTTGCAGGATGGCGTACGCGCAGAACGCATCGCGCCGGTTCTGGCGGCGCCCCGCCTTTCGGCAATTTTCGCCCCGCCCACGGTGCTGGCCAAATTGCTGGCACTGTTTCCAGGGCAAACCGTGCCAGGGCTGAGGGTGATTTTCTGCGGCACGCAAACCCTCACGCGCGATCTTTACGCCCGCGCCAAGGCGCAATTCGGCCCGGTGGTGCGCGTGACCTATGGGATGAGCGAGTGCTTCAACCCCATCACCGTGCTGGAAGGCCCGGATGTGGCGGCGGCGATGGACGAAGCCGAGGATGGGCTTGGCGCCAATCTCGGCTGGCCGGCGACCGGGGTTGAAATCGCCATCCGGGATGAGGCCGGCGCCCCCCTGCCACCGGGCGATTCGGGCGGTATCTGGCTGCGCGCCCGGCATATGAATATCGGCATGATCGGCGCGGATGGCTTTGTGCCGCGCCCCGCCGGCGCCTGGCACCGCACCGGGGATTTGGGCGCGATTGATGCGCGCGGGCGGCTGCGCCTTGCCGGCCGGGCTTCGGATGTGATGAAAACCGGCGGCTACCGCGTTCATCCGGCGGAAATCGAAACCACTCTGGAACCCGCCGCCCAAGGCCGCGCGCTCTGTGTTTTGGGCGTGCCCTCCGATTATTGGGGGGAGGTGATCATCGCGGTGGCCGAGGGCTTGGCAGAGGGGTGGGAGCAGGCTGCCCTGCCGCTCGCGGAGGATTTGGCCAAGCATAAGCGCCCGCGCGCTTGGCTCACGCTGCCTGAATTGCCGCGCAATGCGCAGGGCAAGGTGGTGCGCGGCAAGGTACGGGAAGCGGTGCTGGCGCGCTGGCGGCTGGAAGATGGGCCGCATCCACGGTTGATACCGGCCACTGTTGGAAAGGATGAATGACCCATGTTGATTGAGGGCCTCGCCCCCTTTTATGCCTGGACCAAGGCGTTGCATTTGATCAGCGTCTTCGCCTGGATGGCGGGGCTATTCTACCTGCCCCGGCTTTATGTCTATCACACGCAACAGGCGCCTGGCTCCGCCCAGGTGGCGCTTTTCAAGATCATGGAACGGCGCCTGCTACGCGCCATTATGAACCCGGCGATGATGGCCGCCTGGGTCTTCGGCCTGCTGCTGATCCTGACCCCCGGCGTGGTGGATTGGCGCGCCGGCTGGTGGCACGGCAAGCTTTTGGGGCTTTTGGGCATGACAGCCTTCCATATGGATCTGGCCCGCGCCCGGAGGCTTTTTGCCGAGGATCGCAATACGCGCAGTGAGAGGTCCTGGCGCATCGCCAATGAGGTGCCGACGCTGCTTCTGATCCTGATTGTCATCATGGTGATCGTGAAGCCGTTCTGAGCATTTTCAAGCCAAGTGGCACACTTGGCGACTCGGAAAATGCGATCAGACAACCATTTTCAAGCCAAGTGGCACACTTGGCGACTCGGAAAATGCGATCAAAGAACAAGGTTGGGGCGGTTTCACCGCGCGGTAATGCTGTGAAACGGCCCCAAATGCAGGTTGACGCGGGGCCGCGGGCTT
>JBIIGZ010000250.1:0-3629 GCA_044236185.1 Roseomonas sp.
CGCCATCATGCGCTTCATGCCGCGCCCAAGCATCCTGCGGGGCGGCGAGCTTCGCCTGATGCAACACACCATCGCTGGTGCCGAAGCTGCACGTCCTGCCCTCATGCCCGAAAGCAAGCCCTGCCACCCAGGCGCCGAGGTTTTGCGAAACGCCTCGGCTATCCAGCAGATAATCCGCACCACTCATGCGTCCGGCGGGCTCCAGCGCGCGATTTCGGCATTGATCTTCGCCTCATCCTCACCGGCCTGGCAGGCTTCAAAACCGCGGCGCAGCCAGGGGCGATTCAAATCACGCCCGATGAAAACGAGTTTTGAGCGCCGCGGGTCGCCTTCCTTCCAGGGGCCGATGAAATCGCCATCGGCGATCATATGCACCGCCTGGAAAGCAAAGCGCCGATCATCGCCCTCATAGGCCAGAATACCCTTGGTGCGCAGCAAATCCTGCCCCTTGCTGGACAGCACCTGCGTGATCCAGGCGTTGAAACGCTCGGCATCAATCGGGCGATCCACCTCGAAGGAAACGCTGTTCACTTCCGAATCATGTTCGTGATCATCCTCGCCCGAGAGGAATTCCGGTTCACGTTCCAGGATGCGTTCCAGGTTGAAAGCATCGCGCCCGATCACCGCACTGATCGGCACATCGGATTTCGTCGCACGGCGAATTTCGGCGTAGGGGTTGATGGCGCGGATGCGCTTTTCAACTTCCGCCGCTTCGGCTTCGCTCACCAAATCCATCTTGTTCAGCACAATGATATCGGCGAAGGCGATCTGTTCCTGCGCTTCGGCGGAATCCGCAAGGCGCGCCGGCAGATGCTTGGCATCCACCACCGTCACAATCGCATCCAACTTCGTTGCGCGCTTCACATCATCATCAACGAAAAAGGTCTGCGCCACCGGGGCAGGGTCCGCGAGGCCGGTGGTTTCCACAATAATGCCATCAAACTTGTCGCGCCGCTTCATCAGCCCGGCCAGGATGCGGATCAAATCCCCGCGCACCGTGCAGCAGATGCAGCCATTGTTCATTTCAAACACTTCTTCGTCGGCATCCACGACCAGGTCGTTATCCACGCCCAATTCGCCGAATTCATTGATCACGACCGCGAATTTCTGGCCGTGATTTTCTGTCAGGATGCGGTTCAGCAGCGTGGTTTTGCCGGCACCAAGATAGCCGGTCAGCACGGTCACGGGCACGGGGGCGCGGGCAGTATCGCTCACGTGGGTTTCTCCATCAGCAAGGTTTGGCACCTTATATGGGGCGAAGCCGGGCAGAGGTCACCCTGCCCGGTAGTATCATCGTTTGGTCGCATTTTCCGAGTCGCCATGTGAGTCCACATGGCTTGAAAATGCTCCGGTCAGGCCGCTTCCGCCATGATGGCATCAGAAAGCGTGCCGATCAGCCTATCCACATGCGGCTTTTCGCAAATCAGCGGCGGCGACATGGCAATGATATCGGCGGTCACGCGGATCAGCACGCCCTCATCAAAGCAGCGGCGGAAGACTTCCAGCGCGCGTTGCGTGGGCTTGCCCGGGCGGGGCGCCAATTCCACCGCGCCAATCAGCCCGACATCGCGGATATCAATCACATTGGGCAAGCCCTTCAGCGAATGCACCGCATCCTGCCAATAGGGTTCAAGCGCGCGGGCGCGGCCCGGCAAATCCTCAGCCCGGTGCAATTCCAGCGTCGCAATGGCAGCCGCAGCAGCCAGTGGGTGCCCGGAATAGGTATAGCCATGGAAGAATTCGATCCCCGCACTCGTACCCGTCACGATGGCATCATAGATGTCGTTCTTCACGGCCACTGCCCCCATGGGCACGGCAGCATTGGTCAGCCCCTTGGCCATGGTCATGATATCGGGCGTCACACCCAGGCGCTCCGCGCCGAAATTGGCGCCAAGCCGGCCAAAGCCGGTGATGACCTCATCAAAAATCAGCAGAATGCCGTGCTTGGTGCAGATATCGCGGAGCCGCTTCAGGTAGCCTACCGGCGGCACCAGCACGCCGGTTGACCCCGCCACGGGTTCCACCATGACGGCGGCGATGGTCTCGGCGCCATGCAAAGCCACCAGGTTTTCCAGCACATCGGCCAGTTCCGCCCCATGCGTCGGTTCGCCCCGGCAATAGCTGTTTTTCGCCGGCAGATGCGTATGCGGAAGATGGTCCACATAAGGCAGCAGCGCGCCAAATTGCTTGCGATTGGGCCCAATGCCGCCCACCGACATGCCGCCGAAACCCACGCCATGATAGCCGCGTTCGCGCCCGATCAGCCGCACGCGAGAGCTCTCCCCCCGCGCCTTATGATAGGCAAGCGCGATTTTCAGCGCCGTATCGGCGGCTTCACTGCCTGAATTGGTGAAGAAAACGCGGTCCAGCCCATCGGGCGTCATATCGGCCACGCGCGACGCGGCTTCAAAGGCGATGGGGTGGCCAAGCTGGAAGGCGGGCGCGAAATCCATGATCGCAGCCTGTTTTTGGATGGCCTCCACAATCTCCCGCCGACCATGCCCGGCATTGCAGCACCAAAGGCCGGAGGTACCATCCAGAATCTCCCGCCCTTCCGGGGTGTAGTAATGCATGCCCTCGGCCCGGGCGAGCATGCGCGGGCGGTCCTTGAAATACTTATTGTCCGAATAGGGCATCCAGAACGCGTCCAGGTTATTCGGGCGCGGCACATTGATTTCATTCATCGGGGTATCTCCGGGATTTGAGCATTTTCAAGCCAAGTAGCATTACTTGGCGGCTCGGAAAATGCGATCAAACTAAAGCTCTTCCCCCATACAAACACCGGCTGGCGCGCGGGGGCAAGCGGGGCGCCGTTATCCATGCCTTAGTTCCGGGAAATCCTCTTCCCGATACTCGCCGGCTGACCTCGTGCCGGCGGCGAAGCGCTTTTCTTCCAATTGGCGTAGCTCCACACGGCGGATCTTGCCGGAAATGGTTTTCGGCAGCTCATGCACTTCCAGCCGCCGTACGCGCTTGAAGGCGGAAAGCCGCCCGCGCAGATGCTGGAAGATGGACAGCATGGTGGCTGTGTTCGCCACCGCACCAGGGGCCAGCGCAATGAAAGCCTTGGGTACCGCCATGCGCATGGCATCCGGCGCCGGCACGACGGCGGCTTCCGCCACCGCCTCATGCTCGATCAGCACGCTTTCAAGCTCAAAGGGCGAAATCCGGTAGTCGGAGGCTTTGAAGACATCATCCGCCCGCCCGACATAGGTCAGGTAGCCATCCTGATCCCGTTGGGCGACGTCGCCAGTGCGATAAAACGCCTCGCCCGCCGGCAGGGTGCTGCCATCATCGGCCTGGTAGCCCATCATCAGCCCGGTCGGCGCGGGGTTGAGCGCGATGCAGACCTCCCCTTCCTCAGCCGGCTTGTCATCGGGGTCGAGCAGCACAATCCGATAACCCGGCAGCGGCTTGCCCATGGAGCCTTCCTTCAAGGGCACCCCCGGTGGATTGCCGATTTGTGCCGTGGTTTCCGTCTGGCCGAAGAAGTCGCGGATCGTGAGGCCCCAGGCGTCGCGCACCTGTTCGATGATTTCGGGATTGAGCGGTTCCCCCGCGCCGGCCACTTCGCGCAAGGAGGTGCGGATGGATTTCATGTCTTCCTGGACAAACATGCGCCAGACGGT
>JBIIGZ010000107.1:0-11727 GCA_044236185.1 Roseomonas sp.
GGAGGCTCCGCGCCGGGATCGCGCCCCGCGCCGGGACCGCGATGCGCAGCCGAGTGAATTCGCCCTGCGCGAAGCCGCCATGCGGGACCTGCCGCCCCGTGAGCGTGAGGCACCGCGTCAGGATCGGGATTATCGCAACCGCGACCGCCGCGATGATCTTGGCCCCCCTGTGCAAGGTTTTGGCGATGTGGTGCCGGCCTTCATGCTGATCCCGATTCCCCGACCCCGCCGCGCCGCCGCATCGGCCGTGGTGGAGGATTCGCCAGAGGTTGACGCCGCCTGACGCGTCCACGTCTTGCCGGATGCCAAGCTGAAGTTCATTTTGTCGCCCAAGACCAAGCTTGAGTTGAGGATAGAAGCATGAATGTCGTGAGCCCGCCGAAGAAGACCGCCATCGCGCCCTTCACCTGGGAAGACCCGCTGTTGCTTGAAGAAGCGCTGACGGAAGAAGAACGCATGATTCGCGATAGCGCCCGGCAATTCTGCCAGGAACGCTTGATGCCGCGCGTGCTGGAAGCCAATCGGCATGAGCGCTTCGACCGCGAAATCATGAATGAATTCGGCGAAATGGGTTTTCTGGGTGCGACGCTGGATGGCTATGGCTGCGCCGGCGTTTCCTATGTTGCCTATGGGCTGATGGCGCGCGAAGTGGAACGCGTTGATTCCGGCTATCGCAGCGCCTTCAGCGTTCAATCATCCCTCGTGATGTTTCCGATCCATGCCTATGGCTCGGAAGAACAGAAGCAAAAATACCTGCCGAAGCTCCGTACCGGGGAATGGGTGGGCTGCTTTGGCCTGACCGAGCCCGATGCGGGGTCTGATCCTTCTTCCATGCGCACCCGCGCGACGAAGGTGGATGGCGGCTGGAAGCTCTCGGGCTCGAAAACCTGGATTTCCAATTCACCCATCGCCGATGTCTGCCTGGTCTGGGCCAAGGATGATGAGGGCATTCTGCGCGGCTTCCTGCTGGATCGCGGCATGAAGGGGCTCACCACGCCCAAGATCGAAGGCAAGTTCAGCCTGCGCGCTTCCGTCACCGGCATGATCATGATGGATGAGGTGTTTGTGCCGGAAGAAAACCGCTTGCCGGGCGTGCGGTCTCTCGCGGGTCCATTCTCCTGCCTCAATCGCGCGCGTTATGGCATTGCCTGGGGTGCGATGGGGGCGGCGGAATTCTGCTGGCATGCGGCGCGGGAATACACGCTGAACCGCATCATGTTCGGCAAGCCGCTGGCGGCCACACAATTGGTGCAGAAGAAGCTCGCTGACATGCAAACCGAAATCACGCTTGGCCTGCATGCGGTGCTGCGCGTGGGGCGCTTGTTTGATGAACATAAGGCCGCGCCCGAGATGATCAGCCTGGTCAAGCGCAACAATTGCGGCAAGGCCTTGGATATTGCCCGCGTTGCGCGCGATATGCATGGCGGCAATGGAATCGTGGACGAATATCACGTCATTCGCCACGTCATGAACCTTGAGACGGTCAATACTTATGAAGGCACGCATGATGTGCATGCGCTGATCCTGGGCCGGGCGCAGACCGGGTTGAACGCCTTCGGCTGATCAGCCGAAGGTTTCACCGTGGAAGTCCTGATTGAGCGTATGGGCACGGGTGGCGATGGTATCGCCCCCGGCCCGATTTATGTGCCCCAGGCGCTTCCCGGCGAAAGGCTGAATGTCTCCATTACCGGCAAACGCGGCGATGGGGCGCTGGCAGCGATTGACGCCATCATCACCGCCAGCCCTGACCGCATCGCGCCTGCCTGCCCGCATTTCAAGGCTGGCTGCGGCGGCTGCGCCCTCCAACATTGGGCACCGGCGCCGCAAGCGGCCTGGAAGCGCGACAAGCTGCGCATGGCTTTGGCACGTGGCGGTTTTGCCGAAGCCCCCATTGTCGAGACCATCACCACACCGCCCGGCGCGCGTCGGCGCGCGGACTTCGCCATACGGCGTGGGACAGATGGGCTGAGGCTCGGCTTTCACGCCGCAGGTAGTGCGGCCATTCTGGATATCGCCGCCTGCCCGGTGCTGCATCCGCGCCTGGTGGCGCTGCTCGGGCCGCTGCGCGATCTGCTGCCGCGCCTGCCGGCGCTGAAGCGCGATGGCTCGGTAGTGCTGAACCTGCTCGATACCGGGCCGGATTTGCTGCTGCGGACCGATGGCACTTTGGATGCCGCAGGGCGGGTGCTGCTCGCAGGTTTCGCGGCGGCGCAGGGTCTGGCACGCATCGCCTGGGCGCGGGGCAATGGCGTGCCGGAAATCGCTGCCCAGCTGGGGCCGGTGGCCATCACGCTAAACGGTGTGGCCGTCACGCCTGCCCCTGGTGCTTTCCTGCAAGCGAGCCCTGAGGGCGAGCAAGCCATCATCGCCGCCATGCTGGCCGGCCTGCCCGCCAAGCTGGCCGGGCGGGGGCGGATTGCTGATCTCCATGCGGGCTATGGCACCCTCAGCCTCGCCTTGGCGCGGCGGGGCAGGGTGACGGCCTTCGAATCGGATGGCGCGGCGGTGGCCGCCCTTGCCAATGCTGCCGCCAAGGCCGGGCTGCCCCTGGCTGCGACGCGGCGGGACTTGGTGCGCCAGCCGCTGACGGTTGCGGAATTGGCACCCTTTGCCGCCGTGGTGCTGGACCCGCCCTTTGCCGGGGCCGAGGAGCAGGCGGGCTTGCTGGCGCGTTCAGCCGTGCCGGCGGTGATTTATGTCTCCTGCAACCCGCAGGCGCTGGCGCGGGATTTGCGCTTTTTTGCCGAACAGGGCTGGCGGGTGGATGCCGCGACGCCGATCGATCAATTCCTTTGGTCCGGCCAGTTAGAAGCGGTCGTCACGCTCAGCCGGCCCAGCAAAGGCAAGCGCTGATTCTATTCCGCCTTGATGCCAAGGCCGCGCACTTCCGGCTCCCAAAAGGCGATTTCCTCCCGCACATAGGCCGCGAATCGCTCGGGCGTGTAACCACGCATGGCGGGGGTCCCCATTTCCTGAAAGCGCTGATTGATCGTCTGATCGGACAACGCCTGTTCGGTCGCCGCCGCCAGGCGGGCCACAATGGCGGCCGGCGTGCCGCGCGGGGCGAAAAAGCCATACCAGGAATGGGATTTATAGCCCGCGATTCCCGCCTCAGCCGCTGTTGGCACATTGGGCAAAAGGGATGAACGTTGATCGGTTGCGACAAACAGCACCCGCGCCGTACCCGCATCCTGAAACCCCTTCAGAATGGAGGGAATATCCGAACAGAACTGAATTTCACCCGCGGTGAGTGCCGCAAAAACCTGCCCGCCACCGCGATAGGGCACGTGAACGGCATCGGTCCCCGTGCGCACGCAGAAACTGGCCGAGGCGATATGCCCCGACGTGCCAATACCCGAGGAGCCATATTGATAGCGCCCAGGTGCCGCCTTCAGGGTTGCGATGAATTCCGCCGCCGTGGTGGGCGCAAAATTGCGCGTGGTGACGGCAAGCGCGATGGGCACAAAGACGGTGGGTGCAACCGCCACAAGATCGGTCCGCGCGTCAAAGGGCACCGGGGCGGGCAGGCCTCGGGCGAGCGCGATGGGCGAGAGGGTGGAGAGGACAAAGACATCGCCATTGGCGGGCTGCTTTGCCACGTAATCCGTGCCGACCACGCCGCCCGCGCCAGGGCGGTTTTCCAGCACCACGGGCTGGCCCAGGATTTCCGCCAATTTGGGGGCCAAAAGCCGCGTGGTGATATCCGTCCCGCCCCCGGTGCCGAAGGGGATCACAATGCGGATGGGCCGCGTTGGCCAAGGCGCTTGGGCATAGGCCGGGCAGGCCAGCGGGCTTAGCGCCAGCGGGGCGGCGATCAGGCCGCGGCGGGTAATGTTGGTCATGATACTTCTCCTGGAACATGCAAGCCATTGTTTTTGCGTTATTACGCTTGGCGCCGCAGCGCCCTTGAGCGCATTAAACGCCAAGCGGCCCGCCGGCGAAAGGGGCTTGGCCATGGGGCGAAACGAGAACAAATTGGTGCTGCCCCAATTGCCCCGGCTTTTGCAAGCCCAGAATCACGCACCGCATCTAGTGGCATGGTGACTGTGGCAAGACTACATCTTGTAGTCAGACCGTAACTTGGGGCATGATCCGGCCTCAGGGGAAGTTCTCAGGGGGTTATCCGTGTTCGACGCAGTTCAACTTGAAGGCCATGGCCAGGTACGCATTGATCGCACGCGCGATGCGCTGCTGACCGATTTCGGCAAGGCCACATTAGATGATCGTTATTTGCTGCCGGGCGAATCCTATCAGGATTTGTTTGCACGAGTCGCATCCGCTTATGGCGATGATGCGGCGCATGCGCAGCGGATTTATGACTATATCTCACGCCTGTGGTTCATGCCGGCGACGCCCGTGCTGTCCAATGGCGGTACGACTCGCGGCTTGCCGATTTCCTGCTTCCTGAACGAAGCCTCTGACAGCCTTGATGGCATTGTCGGGCTTTGGAATGAGAATGTGTGGCTCGCGGCCAAGGGCGGTGGCATCGGTTCCTATTGGGGCAATTTGCGCGGCATTGGTGAAAAGGTCGGCCGCAATGGCAAGACCTCGGGCGTTATTCCCTTCATTCGCGTGATGGATAGCCTGACGCTGGCGATTTCCCAGGGGTCACTCCGCCGTGGATCAGCGGCTTGCTACCTGCCGGTTAATCACCCGGAAATCGAAGAATTCCTGGAAATGCGCCGCCCAACCGGCGGTGATCCGAATCGCAAGGCGCTCAATCTCCATCACGGCATTCTGATCCCCGATGCCTTCATGCGCGCGGTGGAAGCGGATGAGGAATGGGCGCTGGTATCGCCCAAGGATGGCGCGTTGATGAAGAAGGTCTCCGCACGGGGCCTTTGGATTCGCATCCTGACCGCGCGTATCGAAACCGGTGAGCCCTACATCATCTATTCCGATCACGTGAATAATGCGCGGCCGGAGCATCAGAAGCTGGCGGGGCTTGAGGTCAAAACCTCAAACCTATGCTCTGAGATCACTTTGCCGACCGGGATTGATCAGCATGGGGAACAGCGTACCGCGGTGTGCTGCCTGTCTTCGCTCAATCTGGAGACCTGGTTTGAGTGGAAGGATGAGGCGCAATTCATCCCCGATGTGATGCGCTTCCTGGATAATGTGCTGCAATCCTTCATTGATACCGCGCCCGATTCCATGGCGCGGGCGCGCTATAGCGCCATGCGGGAACGCTCGGTCGGGCTTGGGGTGATGGGCTACCATTCCTTCCTGCAGGCGCTGAACGTGCCGTTTGAAAGCGTGGTGGCGAAGGTGTGGAATATGCGGATGTTCAAACATATCCGCGCCCAGGCTGACACTGCTTCGCGCCTGCTGGCGGAAGAACGCGGCCCCTGCCCCGATGCCGCCGAATACGGCTTCATGGAGCGTTTTTCGAACAAGATTGCGATTGCACCGACCGCTTCCATCAGCATCATTTGCGGTGGGGCGAGCCCGGGGATCGAACCGATTGCGGCCAATGTCTATAACCACAAGACGCTGTCCGGGTCCTTTATTGTGCGCAACCCATTCCTGAAAAAGGTATTGGCCAAGCATGATCGCGATGATGAGGATACCTGGACCACCATCACGGTGAACAAGGGCAGCGTGCAGCATCTGGATTTCCTGACGGAACAGGAAAAGGCCACCTTCAAGACGGCGTTCGAATTGGATCAGCGTTGGGTGGTGGAACATGCGGCCGACCGCACACCTTATATCTGCCAGTCGCAATCGGTGAATCTGTTCCTGCCGGCCAATGTGCATAAGCGGGATTTGCACCAAATCCACATGACGGCGTGGAAGAAGGGTGTGAAGTCGCTTTATTACTGCCGTAGCCTTTCGATTCAGCGCGCGGATGCCATCAGCGAAAAAGTGGCGCCGCAAGCTGCCTTGGGTGTGGCGGCGCCGGCCAATGATCAGGCGCAATTGCCGCTGGTGGCAGCCGTGCCGGTGACCAACAATAATTACGAAGAATGTTTGGCCTGCCAGTAAAGCTGCGTTAGACTTATCCCAACCCGCCCCCGAGTTCGGGGGCGGTAAGCCCGAAATGGGTAGGGAGGAAGTCTGGAATGTTGAAGCGTCGCAGTCTGCTGGCCACCGGGATGGCCAGCACCATCATCACCAAAGCCAAAGCGCAAGCGAGCAATTGGCCTGATCGCCCGGTACGGATGATCATTGGCTATCCTGCGGGCGGGCCCACAGATTTTCCGGGGCGACTATTGCAGGATCCGCTGCAACGGCTTTGGGGGCAGCCCATCGTTATCGAGAATCGCCCCGGTGCGAGCCAGGTGATCGCTTCTGAGGCTGTCGCGCGTTCAGCCCCTGATGGATATACGATTTTCCTTGCGGCCAGCACCCATGCCAGCAATGCGGCGATCCATGCTCGCCTGCCTTATGACACCATCAATGACTTCACGCCGATCGTGAATATCTATGCCTCGCCTACCGTGCTTTTCACCGGGATGGGGCAGCCCTATCGCACAGCGCAGGATTTGGTGGCGGCGGCACGGCGTGAAGCGGGCATGGCCTTTGCGTCCTCTGGCGTCGGATCCTCAGGGCATTTCGCGCTTGAGATGTTCCGCAAGAAAATGAACCTTGATCTGACCCATGTACCCTATCGGGGCGCTGTGCCGGCGCTTCAGGATGTCATCGGCGGGCGTGTTCCCGGTACCTTCAGCACCCTTTCCGGCGCCATCGCCCTGGCGCGCGAAGGCAAGCTCCGGCCACTCGCGATTGGTGGGCCGCAGCGCGTGCCGGTACTGCCCGATGTGCCAACATTGGATGAGCTTGGCATGGGCATTCCCGATACCAGCCCCTGGTATGGCTTCATCGCGCCCAAGGGCTTGGCGCGCGATATTGTGGAGCGCATCGCACGCGATGTGCAGGGCCTGCTGCGCGATGCCACCATTCGCCAACGCCTGATCGACCAAGGCGGCGTCATTTTGGGTGAGGGGCCTGAGGTTTTCGCCGCGCGAATCGCCCGCGAATTGGCCGAAAACGCCGTGGTCGCGCGGGAAGCGAATATCCGCGTGGAATAGCCGCGCCACAATATCTTGCGGTTCGCGATTGCCCGACCCACCAATTGTGGTAAAAGCAACGCGAACCAACAGGATGGGATTCGATACAATGGCCGATGGCATGATGCGGGATGAATTGCCGGTGAAGTTTGATCTTTTGACCTCGAACCCGGTCTATAAGCCCTTCCGCTACCCATGGGCCTATGAAGCCTGGTTGCAGCAGCAGCGCATCCATTGGCTGCCGGAAGAAGTGCCGCTGGCCGATGATGTGAAGGATTGGCAGAAGAACCTGACGCCGTCTGAGCGCAATCTGCTGACGCAGATCTTCCGTTTCTTCACCCAGGCGGATGTGGAAGTGAATAATTGCTACATGAAGCATTATTCGCAGGTGTTTAAGCCGACGGAAGTGCTGATGATGCTCTCGGCCTTCTCCAATATCGAAACGGTGCATATTGCGGCCTATAGCCATCTGCTCGATACCATCGGCATGCCTGAAATCGAATATACGGCCTTCCTCAAATACAAGGAGATGAAGGACAAGTACGATTACATGCATAGCTTCAGTGTCGCGAATAAGACTGAAATCGCGAAGACGCTGGCTGCTTTTGGCGCTTTCACCGAAGGGCTACAGCTTTTCGCTTCCTTTGCGATTCTCATGAACTTCCCGCGCTTCAACAAGATGAAGGGCATGGGCCAGATCGTGAGCTGGTCTGTGCGCGACGAAACGCTGCATTGCCTTTCCGTGATCCGTCTGTTCCGTACCTTTGTGCAGGAAAATCCGGAAATCTGGACCGAGGAATTCCGCCGCGATCTTTACCTGGTGTGCGCCACCATCGTTGATCATGAAGATGCCTTCATTGATCTGGCGTTTGAATTGGGTGGTGTGCAGGGCCTGGATGCCTCACTCACCAAGCAATATATCCGCTTCATCGCGGATCGGCGCTTGCAGCAATTGGGGCTTGAGCCGCTCTATAAGATCGAGAAGAACCCGCTGCCCTGGCTGGATGAAATGCTGAATGCGGTGGAGCACGCGAATTTCTTCGAAAATCGCGCCACTGAATATTCCAAGGCGAGCACGGCCGGTTCCTGGGAAGAAGCCTTTGCTGATAGCGCGTTTTCTTCCCCGCAGCCGGAAGGTGAGATCGACATCGCGCGGCATTGACGCTGCGTGTTCACCCTCCCTGAATTGGAAGAGGCAGCGCGGCTAGTCCATGCTGCCTTTCCGCCGACGCCGCAATATGCCTGGCCGCTGCTGGCGCAACGCGCTGGGGCAGAGGTTTGGGTAAAGCATGAAAACCATGCGCCGACCGGCGCCTTCAAGGTGCGCGGCGGTTTGGTGTTCATGGAAAGACTGAAGCGCGAAAACCCTGATGTAGCGGGTGTTGTGAGTGCGACGCGCGGCAATCATGGCCAGTCGCTCGCTTATGCGGGGGCGCGCTACGGTGTCCCTGTCACCATCCTGGTCCCGCGCGGCAATAGTGTTGAAAAGAACAACGCCATGCGCGCGCAAGGTGCGCGGCTGATCGAATATGGCGCGGATTTTGACGAAGCGCGGGAGGAAGCCGCAAGGCTTGCCAAGGCAGAAGGCTTGCTGTTCGCGCCATCCTTTGCCCGTGATCTGGTGATGGGGGTCGCGACCTACGCGCTGGAATTGCTGCGCGCGGCACCGCCACTCTCGGCGCTTTATGTCCCAATCGGGCTTGGGTCAGGCATTTGCGGCTGCATCCTGGCGCGCGACCTTTTGGGCCTTTCCACTGAGATTATCGGTGTGCAAAGCACCGAAGCGCCGGCCTATGCGCTTTCTTTTGCCGCAGGCCAGGTGGTGACGACACCAACGGCGAATACGCGTGCCGATGGCATGGCAACGCGCCTGCCTGATGCCGGTGCGCTCGAGGTCATCCGCAAGGGTGCTGCGCGCATCGTGACCGTGACGGATGATGAGGTGGCTGCTGCCATCCGTGCCTATTGGCAGGATACGCATAATCTAGCGGAGGGTGCCGGCGCCGCACCGCTCGCCGCGCTGATGCAAGAACGTGATGCCATGCGCGGCAAACGTGTCGGCGTTGTGCTGTGCGGTGGCAATATTGACCTTGCGCTGTTCCGCGATTGGGTGATGGCGAGCGCCTGATCGGCGGAGGCGCGGGCCGGAGCCGTGAATCAGTCGCTCAAACAAGCGCCTGATCGGCGGAGGCGCGAGCCGGAGCCGTGAATCAGGCGCTCAAACAAGCTTCTGATCGGCGGAGGCGGCACGCCGGAACCGTGAATCAATCGCTCAAAAAAACCTGATCGGCGGAAGTGAAGGCCGGAGCCGATCAGGTACTCACCGAAAAGGGACTAGGCCGGCGGCATGGCCCAGACTGCGGCCTCATTCCCCGGCGCGTAGTAATTATTGGTGATCGCGGCATTGCGATTGACCAGCGGGCGCATGAAAAGCGGATGCGTCATGCTGCGGATTTCATGCTCCACCTCAAACAGCACGCGGCCGTCATTCGGGTCCACAACCTTGATGAAGCGGTATTGATGCGCGCTGTCTTCGCGTGAAATCAATCCGCGTTCATTGAGCCGATTGTAGATCCCGCCAAAATCCACAAAGGCCAATTGAATGTGATGGCCATCAAAGGCGGGTTGCGGCTTGTCGGTTTCGCGGAAGATCAGGAATTGCTCCCGCGCCACGCGCACATAAAGCGCACCATCGCGCATTGCCGTGCTGGTGCCGATGATCTGTTCATAAAACCGCGCCATGCCTGGCAGCGTGCCGGGTGCGACATCGAATTCCACATAGGGCATGCCAAGCGTGATGCGGCCAAGCTTGTCTGCATCCGGCGCGTGGCAGCGCATGCGATTGCCCCAGGGGCAGGTCACGTCAATATGACCTTCGGCTTCGGTGAAGCTGTATTGCGTGCCTTCCAGCCAGCGCCGCGCGCGATCCAGCCGATGCAGCAGCTGCGCGCGATCCGGCAGCACAAGGCCCGTTGTGCCGCGCAGCACCTGCGCCGGACCACTTGGCAAATGGAATTGGCTGATGCCAACATTGGCCCACATATTGTCAATGCCAGTCATCAAATAGGGATCGCGCGTCAGGCCAAGTGCGCTGATGTAAAAGGCAGTTGCCTTCAACTGATCGGGCACTTGCAGATTGACATGCTGCAATTCGACAACATTGCCGAGGGATTCCTCTGTCCGATCCCAGGGGCAGGCGAGTTTCGGGGTGCCATCCATTGTTTCGCTCCATTTCCTTTATTGATGATGGTTTTTTCTGTTCAGCTTTTCCGTATCTATTCCGCCGCCTTCGGCGCATAACCCAGGCCGCCTTCATATTTCTCCGCCGCTTCCGCGGGCAGGAATTCGGCTTCCATTTCGCGGATGCGGTCAAAGCCGGCAAAGCCATGCAGATTGCCCATGGGGTGCTGCTTGAAGCGCGCATCATAGGCGGCCTCCGCCATGGGGCCTTCGGTCTTCAGCGTGGTGGCGAAATCATGGATCGCCATGATGGTGGCGCGCATCGCCGCCCCCGGCAGGATGCAGGCGCGAATGCCAATCGCGGCCATTTCTTCTGCCGTGAAGCGGGGGGAAATGCCGGTCATGTTGTAGAAGACCGGGCCTTTCACCGCCTGGCAGATATGCGCCACTTCTGCCTTATCCTTCGGGCCTTCCACGAAAGCGAGGTCCGCGCCCGCTTCCAAAAATGCATTGGCGCGGGTGATGGCTTCTTCCATGGAACCGCCATGCGCACCGCGCGCATCGGTGCGCGCGATGATCACAAAATCCGGGTCAAGCGCATCACGCGTTTGGCAGGCGGCGCGGATTTTCAGCACCGCTTCATCGCGCGCAATCACCTCCCGCCCCGCCACATGGCCGCAGCGCTTGGGTGCCACCTGATCCTCCAGATGCATCCCCGCAACACCGGCGCGGATATATTCTTCCACCGTGCGCACGACATTGATGGCATTGCCAAAACCCGTATCGGCATCAGCAATCAGCGGCGCGCGCACGGCAGAGGCGATGAGCTTCGCGTTCAGCGCCATTTCGGTCAGCGTAATCAGCCCCGCATCCGGCAGTCCGAGCAGGTTTAGCGAGGTGCCATAACCCGACATGTAAAGCGCCGGGAAACCCGCATGTTCCAGAATGCGGGCCGACATGGCGTTGAAGCAACCCGGCAGGATCAGCGGCGCGGGTTCGCGCAGAAGCGCGCGCAAGCGTGTGGTGGCGCGGGCGGGGCTCGCTTGACCAAGGCGCATCGGTGTTTTCCTTACTTCAGCGGGAAGCCGAGGGAACGCAGCGCGGCCTTCAGCCCATCACGCCCGCGCAGCGCGCCAATGGTGCCGATGCGTGAAATCACGCGCTGAGACCAATTATCGGCGGCCATTTCATATCGCTTGGAATAATCCGCGAGCTTTTCATCATAGGAAGCGCGCAGCGATTTTTCCTTGGCGGTGGAATAGGTTTCGTGATGCAGCACCGCTTCCTGCGACAAGCGCGGCTTCACGGCACTTTCCTTGCCGGGCGCGGCATAGCCCACGCAAAGGCCAAAGACCGGCGCCGCGCCGGGCGGGAGATCAAGCATGGCGGCGACACGCGGCACGTCATTGCGCAGCGCGCCGATATAAACCGTGGCAAGGCCCAGGCTTTCCGCCGCCACCACGGCGTTCTGCGCCGCCAAGCCGGCATCAATCGCTGCCACCAGGAAGGTTTCCAGGAAGGGCATGCCGGCCAGTGC
>JBIIGZ010000251.1:0-3616 GCA_044236185.1 Roseomonas sp.
GGGCCGGCGACGGTTTCCACCGCCTTCAACGCCTTCCTGCGCGAAGCGGCGTCGGGCAGCAATACGGTCAGCGCCGTGATCGCCTCCTCCGGGAAAAGCGTTGCGATCATGGTCTGATCACGGATCACCGCCATGCGCTCCGCCGCACTCATTTGCGCGAAGGGCGCTTCGGTAGTGAGCAATTGATTGGACCGCGCGAGGCGTGAACGCCGCACCGCACCGCGCGCATCAGCGAGCAGGATCATCATGCGAATAACCGCTTCCGCATAGCCGCCTTGCGCAAGCTTCGCCTCAGCTTCCGCACGTTGCGCCGCATCGGTGGTGACGAAATCGCGCGCGGCTTCGGCCTCGGCCTCATAATCCTCACCGGTGACGCCGGCGGCATGCAGCGTGCCATAGACGCCATGGAAGGCGGTTTCCACCCAGGCATCGCGCAGATCGCGCATGGCGTTGAAGCCATAATCCACCGTATCAGCGAAGGCTTTTTCGAAAGCGAGGAAGGGATTATCCGCAGCCGCTGGCTTGCGATTTTCCCGCGCCAAACCGGCGAGCGATGAAACCGGTCCCATCCAGGGGTTCATGTCGCTCAGCGCGTAGCGGCGCCAGCGCATCGGGTTCATCCGCCGCCGCGCTTCCGCACTCATCTCTGTGCTGAATTGCCGGATCACGGGCGCCACCAGCGCATCGTATAAATGCTGGTTCAATTCTGAGATCTGCGCGACCGCGGGGAAGGCTTCATTCTCTGCCTCGCCAGAAATCTCATGCACATGGGCGATGGTGCGTTCCACCAGCTCCACCTGCCATACGCCATCCTCATCACCTTCATGGCTGGTGATCACCATTTCATAAAGCCCAGGCGCCACGGATTCGATCATGTCAATCGTGGTCGCGATTTCGCTATGTTCCTTCTTCGCGACCTTGCCGGAGACGAAAATGCCAAGATGCCCGATATCCTCATGCAATAGGTACACAATGGTCTGACCGAGGGATTTGATTTCGCGTTCATCGCGATAGACATCCGCAATCCAGCGCAAAGCCTGGCTGGGCGGGGTGATATTGTCGCCGGCGGAAGCAAAGACAATGATCGGCGCCTTCACTTCGCGCATATTGAAGGTTTGGCCATCGCCCGCGGAAATACGACCGGCAGCGAAACGATTGCCGATGAATAGGTTTTCCACGATCCAGCGAATTTCATCGCGGTTCATGAGGAAATAGCCGCCCCACCAGCGCTCAAACTCCAGGAAACGCTCTGATTCCTGATCCACATTGGCGTAAAGGTCGAAATATTTGCGGAACCAGGTATTGGCGGGCGACAGCGCCTCAAAATTCGCGACAAGATTTGCGCCGTCAAAGCGACCATTGCCCATATCGGCCATGAGTGTCGCCGGCCAACCACCGCCAGCCAAGCCGCCCAGATAGCGCATGGGGTTCTTGCCCTTCTCGCCAGCCCAATAGGATAGCGGGGCACCATTCAAGACCAGCGCACCAAGCTGATTGGGCAAGGCAGCGCCCAGCATCATCACCGCCCAACCGCCCTGGCAATTGCCGATCACTACGGGCTTCGGCGCCTTGGGGTGCGCATCGGTCACATGCTTCAGGAACACCACTTCGGCGGCGGTAATGTCCAGAATGGTCTGGCCCGGTTCAGGGTCCCGGAAAAAGATCACGAAATAAACCGGGTGGCCACGGCGCAGTGCGACGCCCACCTGACTGTCTGATTTGAAGCCGCCAATGCCAGAACCATGGCCGGCGCGCGGGTCAATAATCAGAAATGGCCTGAGCGCGTCATTGCTCGGCACCATGTCCTCGGGCGGCGTGATGCGCACCAGGGCGTAATTCACCGGGCGCTTCAACTTCCGGCCATCCACCACGGTTTCGTAGTCAAAAATCAGCACGGGCGGGCAGCCGGCCTGTTCATGCGCGACGAAGTTGTTGCCCGCTTCGCGCATCGTGTCCCAGAACAGGAAACTGCGCTGAGCCGCATCCAGCATATAGGAAGCCGCATCCATGATCAGGTTCTGCGGCGCGCGCGCTAACCCCTGGCCAGCCTTGGCCATGCTTTCCATCGGCGCCTTGGGGTTCAGCGCGTCCGGCAGGGTGCGGGCATGGCGGCCCACCACATCCGCCATGATGCGGGATTGTTCCAACACGCGCTGGGCGGTCGCATTGCCCTTGCTCAGCAATTCGCGGCCAGGGGGGATGGGGCGCTTGGATGTCATGGCGTGGACTCCTATTTCGGGCATCTTCCTGCGCCTCTAGCACGGGCGGTTCAAGTGATTTTTTGCGGTGCAGCAAATTTGTGGTGGGGCGGGCGCCTTGCCTTGGCGGCGGTCTCGGCGGAAGCTTGGCCGACAAGCTGAAGGGGAGAATGCCAAATGTATGTCGAACAGCGCCAATATACCTTCCATCCAGGCAAGATGCCGCTTTGGATGGATGCCTATCAAAGCTTGGGTGGCCCGGCGTCCGGCCGGCATATGGGCCCATCGCTCGGCTTCTTTCAGGTGGAAGTGGGCACCATCAACCGCGTGGTCTTCTTCCGCGGCTGGGATGATATTGATACCCGCGAAGCCTGCCTGGCCGCGCGTGAGGCTGACCCGGATTGGCAGGCCTTCCGCAAGCGCTCGGCCGAGGCCGGGGCGCTCGCGCAGCAGGAAGTCAAGTTCCTGAAAACTGTGCCTTTTTCGCCGATCACCCAGGCCAAGGGCTTCCAATTCAAGCGCGAGATCGGCGGGGCTGGGATGTTTGTCGATCACCGCACCTATGATTTCCACCCCGGCAAGATGGCCGGCTGGTTGGAAGCTTACGAAAAATACGGCCTGCCCGTGCAGAAGCGCCTGCTTGGCCAATTGCTGCTTTTCGCGGTGACCGAGATTGGCCCGATCAACCAGGTGGTCTTCATGTGGGCCTATGAAAGCCTGGGTGACCGCGACCGCCGCCGCACCGCCATGATGAGCGATCCGGGCTGGGCCGAATTCGGCAAGGCGATTGCGCCACTAGGGGCGCTCAAGCAGCAGACGGTGATGGAAATGAAGCCGACGGCGTTTTCGCCGGTGAAGTAATCCACTCTGGTGCCAGGGTGATGGGCCCTGGCGCCACGGTTCGTTTGGAATCGTAAAAAATTGTCGACGCGACGCCTTTGATTAAGTCTTCCTTAACCATTTGGGAGTCGATTGAGGCGTCTATCAACGAAAGTTATGATGCGAAGCGGCACGGCATTGCAGGGCCTTGATTTGTCACGTAGCAGCAGGGACCGCTTTGTGGTTTTTGCTTTTGCGGCTGCTGAATTATTGATTGAGGCCGACCTTCGCGGCCGCATCATTTTTGCAGAGGGCGCGTTTCCTGCACGGTTTGGCCGGCCGGCCCAGAATTTTATAGGTCAGCGTGTTATTTCCCTTGTGGCGCCATCGGATCGGCCGGCCTTCGCAACGGCCCTGGGTCTTTTGGCGGAACAAGGACGTCTCAAGCCCGCGGTCATCAAGCTTGCGGATGCCAATGCCACAGCCTTTAGTGTTGCCGGTCTCCGGCTGGATGATGAGGGTGCGAAGCTTGCATTGACCTTCGCGCCCTTGCCGCGGGAATTGCCCGGCGGCCCCCTGCCTGGCGGACCTGGTTTGGC
>JBIIGZ010000108.1:0-11687 GCA_044236185.1 Roseomonas sp.
CGCTTCAGCGCCCTGCCAGCCCCGGCTGCCCTGCCGGCGCCGCGGCTTTCCTTTGAATTCTTCCCGCCCAAGACGGATAAGCTGGAAGAACAGCTTTGGGCCTGCATTCGGCGGCTGGAACCGCTGGGTCCTCGATTCGTCTCGGTGACTTATGGGGCAGGGGGCAGCACGCAGGAACGCACACATGCGACCGTGGCCCGCCTGGTGTCGGAAACCAGCCTGACCCCCGCTGCCCATTTGACCTGTGTCGGTGCGACGCGCGACGAGGTGGATGAGGTTGCGCGTCGTTACTGGGCCGCTGGTGTGCGCCATATTGTGGCCTTGCGGGGTGATCCGCCGGCCGGGGCTACCGAATATGTGCCGCATCCGGGCGGCTATGCCCAGGCCGAGGATCTGGTGCGCGGCCTGAAGCGCATCGGCGATTTTGAGATCAGTGTGGGCGCCTATCCCGAAACGCATCCGGCCGCGCTTTCCGCCGATGCTGATCTGGATTTTCTGAAGCGCAAGATTGATGCGGGCGCGACGCGCGCCATTACGCAGTATTTCTTCGATGCCGAGGTCTTTTTGCGTTTCATTGATCGCTGCCATGCCAAGGGCATTAATGTGCCGATCGTGCCCGGCATTCTGCCAGTCTCCAATTTCCAGCAGGTGGTCAAGTTCTCTGCCATGTGTGGCGCGTCTGTCCCTGCCTGGATGGGCCAGTTGTTTGAGGGGTTGGAAGAAGATGCGGAGACGCGGCGCATGGTGGCCGCTGTGGTGGCGGCCGAGCAGGTGCGTCTGTTGCAGGCCAATGGCGTGGATGAATTCCACTTCTATACCCTGAACCGCCCTGATCTGACCTACGCCATCGCCCATATCCTGGGTGCCCGCCCGCGTAAGGCATGACGAAGCCTGAGCGGGAGGGCGTGGGCGGAGCCCCCGGTTCTGCCCATGGTTTGTGTTGTAGGTTATAATCGCTCCATGCAGACCCTTTTCTCCCCCGCCCAATTGGCCGACCCGGATATTGCCGAAAGCAACCGCATCCTGCGGAGTTGCGTCCATTGCGGCATGTGTACGGCGACCTGCCCCACGTTTCTGTTGCGGGGCGATGAATTGGATTCGCCTCGGGGCCGCATTTACCTGATCAAGGACATGTTGGAATCCGGCCGTCCGGCAAGCGAGTTGGAGGTTCGGCATATTGACCGCTGCCTGTCTTGCCTGTCCTGCATGACGACCTGCCCTTCCGGGGTGCATTACATGCATCTGGTGGATCACGCGCGGGCCTATATTGAAAAAACCTATCAGCGCCCGGCTGCCGAGCGTTTCTTGCGGCGTTTGCTCTCCTTCGTGTTGCCCTATCCGTTCCGCTTTCGGGTGGCCTTGGTGGGGGCAGGTTTGGCGCGGCCTTTTGCGCGCCTGGTGCCGGGCAAATCCCCCATGGCGGAAAGGCTCAGGGCGATGCTCCGCCTTGCACCCGCGCATGTGCCATCGCCTTCTGCGACCGAGCGTCGGGGTGTTTTCCCAGCGCAGGGCGAAAGGCGTGGCCGCGTTGGCTTGCTGACGGGTTGCGCGCAGCAGGTGCTGGCCCCTTCGATCAATGAGGCGACGATCCGCCTACTGACGCGGATGGGGATTGAGGTGGTGGTGACTAAGGGCCAGGGCTGTTGCGGCGCGCTTGATCATCACATGGGCCATCATGATCCGGCGATGCGTCTGGCGCGGGCGAATATCGCGGCCTGGAGCGCTGAGATAGAAGGTGAGGGGCTGGATGCGATTGTGGTCAATGCATCCGGCTGCGGCACCACGCTCAAGGATTACGGCTTCATGTTCCGTGAGGAAGCGGCCCCCTGGCGGGAGAAGGCTGAAAAGGTGGCTGCTTTAGCTTCCGATATCTCGGAGGTGCTGACGCGCTTTGGCTATGCGCCCAGCCGGCACGCGCCGGGGCTGACGGTGGCCTATCATGCCGCCTGTTCATTGCAGCATGGCCAGAAGATCACGGCGGAGCCCAAGGCGCTGCTGACGAAGGCCGGCTTCACCGTCAAGGAACCGGCAGAGGGGCATATCTGCTGCGGTTCCGCCGGGACTTATAATCTGATGCAGCCGGAGATTGCCGGGCAGTTGAAGGAACGCAAGCTCGGCAATCTGGAACGCACCGGCGCCGCAGTGATTGCGGCGGGGAATATCGGCTGTCTGACGCAATTGGGTGATGGCGCGATGCCGGCCATTCACACGGTGGAATTGCTCGATTGGATGGCGGGCGGACCTGAGCCGGAAGGCATCGCGAAAGCGCGCGAGCTGGCATGATGACGCGCCGCGCCGCCCTGCTGCTGGGCTTGGCGCTGCCGGGATTGGCGCTGGCGCAGGGCACGCCGCGCACGGCAGAGCTTGATCAGCTTTTTGTTGTGCTGCGCGACAGCCAGGATGCAGCGCAGCTTGCCTTGGCGGAAGCGCGGATCAGGCAATTATGGGTGGAAGCCGCTTCCCCCGCCGCGCGGCTATTGATGCAACGCGGCACACGCAATTTGAATGCGCGGCTACCAGAAGAAGCGATTGAGGATTTTGACGCGGCGGTGACGCTGACGCCCAATGCGGCAAGTGCCTGGCATTTGCGCGCGGAAGCCTTGGCCGCGCTCGGGCAAATGCGCGAAGCCGCACGCGATCTGGCGGAGGCGTTGCGCCTGGAACCACGCCACTTCATCGCCTTGCAAAGCCTGTCACGTTTGCAAACGGAAGCCGGTGATGCAGGCGGCGCCTTGCGCAGCATGGAAGCCGCGCTGGCGCTCTACCCCGCGCTGCCGGGCGGGGCCGAGGCGCTGAGGCGCCTGAAGGCCGCAGCCGAGGGTGAAGCGCTGTAGGGATCACCGCTTCGGGCGGTGATCCTTGAAGGTTTCGCGCAGCTTCGTCTTCAATATCTTGCCTGTTGCGGTGTGTGGAATTTCATCCACCACCACCAGATCATCGGGCAACCACCATTTCGCAACCTTATCGGCCAGGAAGCCATTCATGGCAGCCAGATCAGGCGCGGTCGCACCCGGCTTCATCACCAGAATCATCAGCGGGCGTTCATCCCATTTCGGATCATGCATGGCGACAACAGCGGCTTCCGCCACACCGGGATAACCGACCGCCGCGTTTTCCAGCGCGATGGAGGAAATCCACTCACCGCCCGATTTGATCACGTCCTTGGATCGGTCAGTCACTTCCATGAAGCCGTGGGTATCAATGGTCGCGACATCGCCGGTATCAAAAAAGCCATCGGCGTCCAGCACGGCTTCATCATCGCGGCGGAAGTAATTGCGCGTAATGGCCGGGCCACGCACCTTCAGACGGCCGAAAACTTCGCCATTCCAGGGCAAGTCCTTGCCGGCATCATCGGTGATTTTCATCTCAACCGTGAAGGGCGGGCAGCCTTGCTTGGCTTGCAGCGCCAGGGCGGCTTCGGGATCAAGCCCGCCGATTTCGGGTTTGCGCTGATAGGTGGTGCCAACCGGCGACATTTCCGTCATGCCCCAGGCATGGATCACGCGCACGCCGTATTTTTCCTGATAGGTTTTGGTGATGGCGGCGGGGCAGGCGGACCCGCCAATCACCACGCGCTTGAGTGTATCAATGCGCGCCCCCGTTGCTTCCATATGCTGCAGCAGCATCATCCAAACTGTCGGCACGGCGGCGGAGAAATTCACCTGCGCTTCCGTGATGATTTCATGCACCGAAGCGCCATCCAGCTTGGCGCCAGGCAGGATCAGCGTGGCGCCGGCCATGGGGGCGGAGATTGGCAAGGACCAGCCATTGGCATGGAACATCGGCACCACGGGCATGACACGATCCGCGACACCAAGCCCCAGGCAATCCACCTGATTGCAGGCCAGCGCATGCAGGATATTGGAGCGGTGCGAATACAGCACGCCCTTGGGATCGCCCGTGGTGCCGGATGTATAGCAAAGCCCGGCAGCGGTTCTTTCATCAAAACTCGCCCAGGCGAAGTCACCATCGGCTTCCGCCAGCCAATCCTCATAAGCGACAGCATTGCGCAGCCCCGTCTCAGGCAGATGCGCGCCATCGGTCAGGATGATGAAGCGTTCGATATGCTCAAGCTTCGGCGCCAATTGCTGGATCAGCGGGATGAAGGTCAGGTCCAGCATCAGCACGCGCGAACCCGCATGGTTCAGGATCCAGGCGATCTGGTCCGGAAAAAGCCGCGGATTGACGGTGTGATAAATGGCGCCAATGCCGGTGATGCCATACCAGGCTTCCACATGCCGCCAGGTATTCCAGGCGAGTGTGGCAACCCGATCCCCCAGCTTGATGCCATCGCGCTGCAAGCGCTGCGCAACACGGATCGCGCGCACCCGCAGGTCACGGTAATTCGTGCGATGGAAAGGGCCTTCGACGGAACGGCTGATAATCTCCCGCCCCGGATGCTGGATGGCGGCGTGATCCAGCACCTTATGCATCAGCAAGGGCCAATCCTGCATCAATCCCAACATGGCTTCCCTCCTGGCCAGGACCGCTTTGCCTAGCCTTTTCTGAGTAAACCCTACACGCAAAGCCCCAGCCTGTGGCAAGATGGCCGGCGAACCAAGGAACAGGAGACCACGCCATGCCCCCAGTCCCCGATATCACCCCCAAGGATACCTGGGAGGCTTTGGCCGCCGATAAGGATGCCGTGCTGATTGATGTGCGTACCGATGCAGAATGGAATTTTGTTGGCCTGCCGGACCTGATGGCACTCGGCAAACAAGTCGTACTGATCCCCTGGCAGCTATATCCCTCCATGCAGGTGAATGGCGGCTTTGCCGAGGATTTGCAGGCGGCTGGCCTGACGCCGGGGCAGAAGCTTTATTTCATCTGCCGGTCCGGCGCGCGATCCCAATCGGCGGGGCAGGCGGCACAGGCGGCTGGTTTCGCCCATGCCTTCAATGTCGCGGATGGGTTTGAAGGCCCGGTGGATGGCGCGGGGCATCGGGGAAGTGCCGCCGGGTGGAAGGCATCCGGCCTGCCTTGGCGGCAGCGCTGAAGCGGCCCATGCTGTCTGAATAAGGAGAAACGCCCATGACCCCATTACCTTTGCAATCCGAATACCTGTTCCGCATGACCCTTGGCGTCGGCACCCCGCAAATGATCGGCGCGACGCGCAACGGGGAGCTTCGTATCGTGCCCGTCACGGGCGGCACGGTGGCTGGCCCGAAGTTGAATGGCGAAATCATGCCGGGGTCGGCCGCGGATTGGCTGCGCGTAGACCCGGATGGATCGGCACAGATTGACGTGCGGCTGACCATTCGCGCTGCCTCCGGCAGCATGGTCTATCTGGCCTATAATGGCATTCGCCATGGCTCAGCGGCCGCGCTGGCGAAGCTCGCCGCCGGTGAGGCGGTTGATCCATCAGAGATCTATTTCCGCACGCTGATCCGCTTTGAAACCGGCGCGGCGGATCTTGCCTGGATGAACAAGATCATCGCTGTTGGCGTGGGCCAAAGGCCGCCGAGCGGACCATGCTATGACGTCTACGCCGTCAAGTAAGGCGCCCTAACGTCAGGTCGAACCAAGGGGCAGGGCGTTACAGCCCTGCCTTTTCCAGCCGCATGATGGCGCGCGCCATGGCCTGGGCGCGCGGGACTATGGTGTCGATCTCGAGATATTCCTCAGGGCTATGCGCCTTGCCGCCCACGGGGCCTACCGCGCAAATCGTGGGCGCGCCAATCGCAGCCGTGAAGCCGCTATCGGCACAGCCACCGGAAAACTCACCACCCACCTTCAGGCCGCTATCTGCTGCGGCACCTTGGTAAAGTGCGAAGACACGCTCACTGGCCGGCGTTGCGTTCAGCGGCAGGAATTCGCCCTTGATGACCAGCTTGGCCTTGGTGCCGGGGACGTAGGATTTCGCAACAATGTCATGCAGCTTGCCGACAACCTCATCACGATCGGCCAATTCAACGTAACGCAGATCAATCTGGAATTGGCAGGCGGGGGCAACGGTATTCACGCTCTGCCCACCACTCACCAAACCGACATTCAGCGTAATGCCGCGCTTCAAATCCGTCAGCGCATGAATGGCGACAATTTTATGCGCGGCCTCACCAATCGCGCTGATGCCGGCTTCGAAATTGCCGCCGGAATGCGCGGCCTTGCCTTCAATATCCACCACAGAAAACACGCCGCCCTTGCGCCCGGTCACCACATTGCCGGAAGGCCGACCCGGTTCGCTATTGAAGACGACACGCGCGCTGCGCGCTTCATTTTCAATCACCGGCCGGCCTTCAGGGCTGCCGATCTCCTCATCGCCGGTAAAAAGCCCAACGAGCGGCCCAGGCGCGCCGCCGAATTTATGAAAGGCGGCAAGGACGAACATATTCATTACAATGCCGGCCTTCATATCGGCGACACCCGGGCCATAGGCGATATTGCCCTGAATGGTGAAAGGCCGGCGTTCCGGTTCGCCCTTCGGGAACACGGTGTCCCTATGCCCCATCAGCACGATATTCTTCTGCTGATTGCCGGACGCAATTTCATGGACGCCCGGCACAATGCCGCGCAGGCAATCGCCATGCCTTTCGCGCGGCACGACTTCCACCGCGATGCCATGGCCTTCAAGAAAGCGCTTTACCTGGGTGCCAGTACGATCCACGCCCGCCTTGTCATAGGAACCGCCATCGGTATTCACCATTTCCTTGAGTTCAGCGATCATGGCGTCCTGTTGCGTGGCAAGCCAGGCAGTGATTTGCGCTTCGGTGGTCATGGTATCCTCGAATTTGTCAAAACCAGATTGAAGCCTGCGCTAGCGATGCAGGGCAGGCAAGGGCGTTATTCAATCTTGCCGAGCGCACGGATCACACGCAGCAACCTTCCCGCATCCTCATCATAAAAGCGCCGGAAGGCATCGCCATCGCGGTAATCGAGCGTATTGCCGCTGCCGGCCATAATGCGAATGAAATCCGCATCCTGCGACACTTGCCGCGCTGCATCGCGAATGCGGTCAATGATCGCGGGCGGTGTGCCGGTCGGGGCGAAGATGCCAACCCAAATGTAGAACTCCACATCGCTGAAGCCCTTTTCAATCAGCGTTGGCACATCCTCAAAACCCTTGAGCCTTTGGCGGCCCCAGGTTGCCAGCGCGCGTAGCCGCCCATCGCGCACATGCTGCGCCACCGGGCCGGGGCCAGACGAAAGCGCTTGCACCTGCCCGCTCAAAATCGCGGTTAAAGCAGGCCCGCCACCCTGGAAGGGCACATGCAGCATTTGCAAACCCGCCGCCTGGGAAAGCATAGCCATCGGCACATGCAAGGCCGAATAATTCCCTGCCGAGGAATAGGCGATCTGCCCGGGCTTCGCACGGACTTCGGTGATGAATTCTTCAATGGTGCGAATGGGGCTTGAAGCCGGCACCACCAATACGGTTGGATCGGCGGAGAACAACGCAATTGGCGTCAGCATCTCCGGCGTATAGGCCGGCGTGCGGCCATTGATGCGCGCGGCTTCCGGGATGTAGGTGAGCGATGAAAGCCCCATCAGCAGCGTATAGCCATCAGGCGTGCTGCGGGCGACAAAACCATTGCCGATTTCGCCCGCCGCACCGCCGCGATTGGTGATTGGCACTGGCACGCGCCAAATCCGTTCCAGCGTGGCAGCCGCAGGGCGGCCCACCACATCCGCCTGCCCGCCAGGCGGGAAGGCGACCACCATGGAAACCGCGCGCGATGGGAAATTGTCTTGCGCCAGCGCTGGCATGGCGAAGGGGAGCGCGGAGGCCCCGACCAAAAGAGTGCGTCTTTGCATATTCTATCCTCCCGGTTTTGTTGTTTCAGGCAACAGGATTTTCGAGCATACCAATCCCGCTGATTTCAATCCGCACCGTATCGCCCTTTTGCAGGAATTTCGGCGGGGTGAAGCCAATGCCAACGCCAACCGGCGTGCCGGTCGCGATCACATCGCCGGGTTCAAGCGTAATCGCGGCGCTGATCGCTTCAATCAGGGTTGGCACATCAAAGATCAAATCCGCGACCAGCGCATCCTGGCGCTTTTCGCCATTCACATGTGTGATCAGGCGAAGCTTGGTGGGGTCCGGCGCTTCATCGGCTGTCAGGATGGCGGGGCCCATGGGGCAGAAACTATCCAGGCCCTTGCCGAGCACCCATTGGCTATGGCGCTTTTGCAAATGCCGCGCGGTCACGTCATTGATGATGGTATAGCCGAACACATGGGAAAGCGCGGCCGCCTTGGAAATGCCGCGCCCGCCCGTGCCGATCACAATCGCCAATTCGCCTTCGTAATCCAGGCCACCGGTCGGGTCCAAATGGCTGAGAATGGGTTCGCCCGTGGCGATGATGGCAGTATGCGGTTTGGAGAATACAACAGGGAAGGGCGGCACGACATCCTTCGCCCCGCCATCAAAGCCCGATCCCGCGAATTCCTTCGCGTGTTCATGGTAGTTCTTGCCGACGCAGAAAACATTCTTGGGTGGGCGCGGAATGGGGGCGAGGATTTTCGCCCCATGCACCACTGGCGCCTTGCCCAGCGCCTCCCGCGCGGTGGCGAGCACCGCCGGCCCCGCCGCAATCAGCCCAAGCATATCGCGCGGCAGCGATGGTGCGGCGGCGGTGATATCACGCACGGCACCTGCCGCATCCAGCGCGCCAATGCGCGTGCCCAAAGCATCCGAAAAAGTGACCAAACGCATCAGTTCATCCTCAATGTCATTCAGCGCCTCAGGTAGCGCTTTCTGAGGGATTTGCCAGTGGCAGGCTGGCCGCGCGTTCCAAGGCCCGCGCCCCGCGCAGCGCCAGATCATCGCGGTAAAGCGCCGCCACCATTTGCACAGCGCGCGGCATGCCTTCCGCATCCAGCGCCACGGGCACGGAAATCGCTGGTTGCCGCGTCAGGTTGAAGGCGAATGTCCAGGGCGCCCAATCGCGCCACAGCGCCTCCGCGGGGCGAATGGTCGGCTGATCGGCTGCGAAGGCGGCGGTCGGCGTGCAGGCGGTCAGCACCAGGTCATAGCGCTGATGAAACCGCGCCATGGCATGGGCGGCTTCAAGGCGCATCGCCTCGGCGGCCAAATAATCCACCGCGAGCATTTCGCCCTCACGCGCCGCAACCTCGGCAATGCCGGCATCGAGCAGATCGCGCTTGTCTTCCGGTGTGGTCGCGATGATGCGCGCAAGCGCCACACCCCAAACCCGCCCAAAAATGGCGCGCGTATCGGGCAGGCCAGGATCGGCTTCCTCCACAATCGCGCCCTGGTCTTCCAATAGCCGCGCGGCGGCGGCCAGCACATCCTCACCTTCGGTATCCAAGGGGGGCGCGAAGCCCATGCGCCGCACCAGGGCCACACGGAGCCCCGCGACACCATCTTCAATGCCAGTCAGCCAATCGCGCGGATCATCCGGCAGCGCATAGGGGTCGCGCAGATCGTGTCGCGCCATGGCGCCAAACATCAGCGCGGCGTCGCGTACCGTGCGGGTCATCGGGCCAGCCACCGCGACATGGCCAAAGGCCCCAAGCGGCCATTGCGGAATGCGCCCGAAGGAAGGCTTCATGCCAACCAGGCCGCAATAGGCCGCCGGGATGCGAATGGACCCGCCGGCATCCGTGCCGATATGGAGCGGCCCGAAACACGCCGCGCCCGCCGCCCCGGCGCCAGAAGAAGACCCGCCCGGCGTGCGCTTGGGGTTCCAGGGATTGCGCGTAATGCCATGCAACGGGCAGTCGCCCGGCGATTTCCAGCCGAATTCCGTGGTGGTGGTTTTGCCGATGATCACCGCACCCGCCTGCTTCAGCCCAACTACAGCGGGGGCGTCCTCAGTCGCCGGCGTTGTATCCGTGCTGCGGCTGCCGCGCCTGGTCGGGAAGCCCGCCATGTTCAGCAAATCCTTCACCGTGGCGGGCACGCCATCCAAGGCGCCCATGGGCCGGCCCACCTGCCAGCGCGCTTCAGCCTCACCAGCGGCCTGCAGGGCGCGCGGGTTCATCGTGGCAAACGCATTCACCCAAGGATTATAACGCGCGACGCGTTCCATCACCGCCTTCAGCGCCTCCACCGGGGAAAGGCGCCGGCGCGCGTAAAGCCCGAGCAAGGTCTCGGCAGACATCAGGGCGGGATCGGTATCGCTCATGGGGGTTCCGGTATGCTCTTTCAGGGTGCAGCATGACGCCTGATTGCAGGCAGGAGAACCCCCGATGAATGACAAAGCCGCCAAACCCTGGGAATGGCCCGAAGCGCAATGGCGCGAAATTGTGGGCCGCGCCCGCGCCGGGCGGTCCTTGGCGCCCGCTTCCTGGCCCAATGGGGCGCGCTGCTGTGTCTCGCTCTCCTTCGATGCGGATCATGAGACCATTCCACTCCGCGATGCCGATGAAAGCCCGATGCGCATAAGCCAAGGCCAATACGGTGCCCGCCAGGGCGTGCCGCGCATCCGCGCCTTGCTCGCGCGCCATGATGTCAAGGCAAGCTTCTTTTACCCCGCTGTCTCGGCCCTGCTGCACCCGGATGAGGTGCGGGGCGTGGCGGATGAGGGCCATGAGATCGGCATCCATTCCTGGATTCATGAGGCCAATACGCAATTGCCGCCGGGTGTGGAGCGAGACCTTACCTTCCGCGCTGCCGATACTTTGGAAAAACTGACCGGCCGTCGCCCGGTCGGTATTCGCACGGCGTCCTGGGATTTTTCGGTGGACACACTTTCGATCATCCGCGAATTGGGCCTGCTTTATGATTCATCGCTCATGGCCGATGATGATGCCTATGAATTGCTCGATCAGGGCAAACCCACCGGCATTGTTGAATTGCCGCCGGAATGGATCCGCGATGATGCGGTTTATTTCAACATGCTGCGCTTTTCGGCACTCCGCCCCTATACGCCGCCGTCAAGCGTGGAGGAGGTGTTCACCGCCGAATTCGAAGGTGCCTATCGCGAAGGTGGCTTGTTCCTGCTGACCATGCACCCGCATGTGATCGGGCACCGCAGCCGCATCGCGCTGCTGGATCGGCTGGTGCAGCATATGAAAAGTTTTGGCGATGTTTGGTTCGCGACACATGAAGAAGTCGCTCGCTGGTGCAAGACCCAGGCGGGCATGAAGTAAGGGGGCGCCCCGCCCGAGCGCAGGCTCGGGCGGGGCTGTGCACATCAGGTCACAACAATGTCGAATTGCTTGGCAACCGCCGTCCATTCCGTGATCTGCTCACGCATGATTTTCACGAAATCGCCATTCATCGGCGAAGGCCGGCGCGGCAGGGTCTGCAATTCTTCAAACCGCGTCATCAATTCGGGCCGCGCCAGGATGGGGCCAATCAAGCCGGAAAGCCGGTCCACGATCGGTTGCGGCAGGCCCTTCGGGCCGGAAAGCCCAAGCCATTGCGCTGACGTCAGCTTGCCGAAGCCAAGTTCGGCAAAGGTCGGCACATTCGGGAAGGCGGGCAGGCGCTGCGGCGATGAAACCGCGAGCGCGCGCAACACGCCATCCTTCATCAGCTGCACATTGGTGGTGATGGGATCAATCAGGCTTTCGATCTGATTGGCCATCAGATCCTGCATGGCGGGCGCGCTGCCACGATAGGGCACGTGATCCAGATTGGTGAGCTTGGCTTCGCCGGTCAGCATCGCACCCAGCAGATGCGGCGCCGAGCCAATGCCCGAAGACCCGAAGCGCACCGGCTGCTTCTTTGCCGCTTCAATGTAATCCGCGAGCGTCTTGAAGCGTGACTCGGACTTCAC